>JAYWDN010000094.1:0-29041 GCA_043780615.1 Bacteroidota bacterium
AATAAATCTACCCAACCTACCGTGGCCATCGTTACGAAAATACATTCCTTGTTCATCGCGATGAACTTATAATTTTCAGACATCGTGCAAAAATAAGAAACTAAGAAAATAATGTTAACGAAAAGTTTGGAAGCACGCGTGCAAACGCGCGCTAACAGGGGTGTATCAATACCTTCTTATCGAACTACTCTTTTAAAATCAGGCCGGATAAAAACGAAATGAAGTTTCAACTTCCCATTAATCACCGAACTAACGAGTCTCTTATCATCAGCTATCGCAATAAATAAAAAAAACCAGCGCGAGGGCTGGCTTTTCTTATTGACTGCGTTGCGAGTCAGGCAACCCGCAACAACTAATTTTGACCAACGAAAACTAGGGGGAGTAAATTTATTTGACTTGTATTTCCCGACTTAGCTTGCAAAAAACGCTGGGGGTGACCTAAAAAATCAATCGGCAATCCTCGCTGAAGATTTTTCGTTTGCGCCATCGCTCACTTATTTTTTGCAAGTGAAAATCCAAAACGAAAACGGAAAGTTGATGGCCTACCCTGCAGTTGGGGGCGGCTCAGGCGATTTTATCAACCTCAACAACGTGGATGGATTTTTGGAGTTGCCTTTGCACCGATCGAAATTTAAAACAGGAGAAAGTTTTCCGTTGATTTTATTTCGGTAAAAGAAAATAAAGTCCAGCATCAAGGAATCCAACATTTATTTTAAAACTTCATCTTTGGCCTTTCCTTCTGGCCAAACTGAATGGAATTAAAATACTTCTGTTTCTTCTTGCCTTCCGATGTTTCGTAATAAGGCTTTGGTACAGCGCACGAACAAAAAATGATTACAGCCGAGACAAATACTACAACCCACTTTTTCATATTCTTTTTATTTGTTGGCAATAGATACACAGGTCTGCGTGCATTGTGGTGGCTTGGCCTGCAAGTCGTACTTTTGCCAGACGAACAGACGGAATGGCCGTCCACTAACATTTACCGCATGGCAGAGCCAAGAACAGAAATCGCTGATTTGGGAGAGTTCGGTTTGATCGACCGGATAAAAAATAATTTTTCGCTACAAAACCTTACCTCACTCAAGGGCATAGGCGATGATGCCGCGGTGATCGACATCGGCAGTGAAAATTTATTGGTCACTACCGACATGCTGCTGGAAGGGATTCACTTCGACCTCGCCTACATGCCATTGCAGCACCTGGGCTACAAAGCAGTGGCCGTGAACGTGAGCGACATCGCTGCGATGAATGGCAGGCCCGAACAAATTGTGATTGGACTTGGCCTGAGCAATCGGTTTTCATTGGAGGCCGTTGACACGCTGTACGAAGGCATCCGTGCTGCATGCAAAAATTATAATGTGGATTTGGTGGGCGGAGACACTACCTCTTCCTCTTCGGGATTGGTGATTTCTATTACCGCGATCGGCCGCGTTGCAAAAGACAAAACCGTTTTGCGAAGCACCGCAAAAGTCAACGATATTATTTGTGTGACTGGTGATCTTGGTGCCGCATTCGTTGGGCTTCAAATTTTGGAACGAGAAAAGGAAGTGTTCCAGGCCAACCCGCAGATGCAGCCCGACTTGGAGAAATACGAATACTTGGTGAGCCGGCAGTTGAAACCTGAAGCGCGCATGGACATTGTGCACGAACTCGCTGAGAAAAATATTGTGCCTACTTCGATGATCGATATCTCCGATGGACTGGCCAGCGAACTTCTTCATCTTGGAAAAAATTCTAAGGTTGGAATCAAAATCTTTGAAGATAAAATCCCGATCGATTCACTCACCTACGACACTTCCATCGAATTCAAAATTGACCCTACAACCGCAGCCCTCAACGGTGGCGAAGACTATGAGCTGCTCTTCACCATCAAGCCTTCGGATTATGAAGTTTTAAAAAACCATCCCGACATTCATTTCATTGGCCATACGCACGACCTGCCTACCGGACAGGCAGGCAATGCCAATCAAAATGTGATGGTTTCCAAAATAGGAACAATTGTGCCTTTGAAAGCACAAGGGTGGAAGCATTTTTGAGAGGGTTTATTCTAAACAGCAAATCAGAATTTAGTGAATTTAGGACTGATTTAATGTATATTTGATACGCCACCCAATTCTATATGTTGCGCTCTAAAAATCAAGCTGCTTTTGGTATTTTGCTATTGGTGCTTATGTCGTGCACCATTGTAAAAGATTCTGATATCACTTCCATCACCCAACTCAACAGCCTTTCATTAAAGTCATTCGAAATTGATCAAGCTACCCAAGTTGGTAGTTCTTCTACACTTGCCACTTTGAAATACGATTCAATTGTAAACCACACTAGTAACGGAACAGGGGCACATGTTTCAAGGGTCAAAGGTTTTGCCCTTCCCTCATTAGGAAATTACAAGATAAAGTTGAAGAGCGGAGTGAATGCTGTAACTGAAATCAAAATTGCTTACAAAGACAATGGAATGCTTAATGCTTGTATCATTTATCAGGGTAATTCACCTGTAGAGTCTTACTTGTTTTTTTATAACACTAACAATCAATTGATAAAAGTAAGTACAGTACTCAGCCCTACCCCTGGAAATGCTCCCACTTATGAAACTGTAGATATATTGACCTATGGCGCTGCCGGGGACGTTTACCCATCTACGATAACCCGAAGTTCTACCTACGATGCAACTCTGGCTGGAATATTTACTCTGGAGAAAGGCCAAAGCAGTAGCGGATCGGCAAGTCAATCCATAAACCAAATAAGGTTTCAACAACAAACTTATGGTTTTAGCAACTCAGGTTGCAACAACTCCAGCGACTATTATCCATACTCTTGCGGAGGAGTATATAAAAATAATAACACAGGTGGAGGGTCGAGTGGTGGTCAGAACCAACTCAACTTTCAAAACAATTTTACATTTAACAAAACAATCCAGACCTCTTTAACATCCGCCAGCAATACGGACACGTATTATTTTCACCCGATAATGATTCTTAAAGACGTGGTGCCGCAGGGCAGCTTCTACTTTTGGTTTTATTCAGTTGATTGGTTTCAACCCACAGGCAATTCGTTTTCAAATAGTGACGTTGTCAAAATAAACTTTAACTATGGTCAATAGAGCTGTCCTATTTTTCTTTTCGTTCAGTTCATTTTCAACGATTGGCTTAGCACAATTTCAACTGCCTAGGATTGATGTGGAAGCAAAAGTGACCCAAAATGTTTTGCCGGGAGACAACAGCAGCGGCTACACCCTTAAGGCATTGGAGACTACTAATCTTTTGCTTGGGGCACATTGGCAAATCAGTCAACATATTGCCATAGGTTGGATTTATTCAAACAGCTACAGAGGCAGTGGTTACAATGTCAACGATTTTAAATTCAATTTTGGTAAGGGCGATTCGAAAGCGCTCGTATCGATGAGTGGCCCCGACATCAGGATTTCTACAGGACGGGCCAAGAAGTGGCGACAGTATTTAAGTGTTAATTACTGCAATGTAGAAGTTGTAGAGGACAAAGGATCTTTTCGCTACTCTCAGAAGACCAATGCGATCGGGGGAAGCATCGGTGTAGCCCGCAGGCTGGGCAATCATCTTTACTGGAACGTGTTTGAAGTGGGCGTTAAAAAGTTTTCTGAAAAAATTTTTTGGTCAAATATGGGCTTCACGTTCGAAGTCAAAATGGGTTTCACGTACAACATCGGAAAGAAAAAATAAACCATCATTATGAAAAAGCTAACCGTTCCGTTGGCTTTATTAACTCTTTTGTCAACGGAGTTGCTTTCGCAAGATCTGCTGAAGGCAACAGTAAAAGTAAAATCGCCCGAGGCGATGGCCTATTCGGCAGACAATAAATACCTCGCGGTCTCCACTCCGGGTGAGATACAAATTCTGAATGCGGGCAGTGATACCAAGGCAACCACATTGAGCGGTTCACGCAGTGTCAATGGAATTGTCTTCAGCACTGATAATTCAACTTTAGCAGCAGCAGGCGGAGACGGCACCATCAAGCTCTGGACAATCCCTGATGGTAAACTAGTATCCACTTTGAAAGGTCACTCGGGTGGAGTGCTCGCGTTGCGATTTACAAATGGCGACAAAAATCTCGTCTCCATAGGCGATGACAAGGTTGTTAATTTCTGGGACGTTAAAGCTGGAACGCTTCTGTTCAGCAAAAAAGACCACCTCAAATCCATCCGTGGATTGGATGCGAGCTTAGACGGCAATTGGGTGGCAACCGCTGGAGCTGATAAAGACATTTTTTTAAGGGACGCCTCAACAGGCGATGTAACAAAAAAACTTCAGGCGCACGAGGGCTGGGTGCGCTCGCTTGCCTTTTCGCCCGATAGCAAAACGCTCGCGAGCGGTGGCGATGACAAAAAAATTATTTTGTGGGATGTGGAGTTAGGAAAAAAAATCAAAGAATTTCCTCAACGAGGTTGGATTTATGATTTGGAATTCAGCAACGATGGCAAATACCTGTTTGCCGCACTCGAAAAAAATGCGGTGGAGGCTTATGACATCAACACGGGGTTGCCAGCACTTAAACTTGATAATTTTCAAACACCTGTTTTAGCGATTGCCGTCAGCCCCAGTGGAAAAGAAGTAGCCACGATTCAGGAGTTCATTCACGAAGTTAAATATTGGAACATCGAGTCCCTTAACATCTCGCCCGTGTTTCGTTTCAAAGACAAAAAAGATGTGAGCCCACCGCAGATTTTTGTTTCCAATCCACCCAACATTCAAGACAACCAAGTTCGTTATTCCAAAGACATGATTGACATTACCGGATCGGTGATCGATGAATCGGGTGTAAGACGATTGCGGGTCAACGGCATTGAAACACCCATCAAATCCAACGGAAATTTTTTTATAAAGCTGCCCTTGAGCATGGGGAACAATTTTGTGTCTATCGAAGTAACGGATGTCAATGATAACATCGCACTAAAGAAATTTTCTGTTCTCCGCAAAGATTTGGACGGGGGCGACTATGATGCCAGCAAAGCAAAAAATTTTCTTTTGGTGGTGGGGATCAATAATTATGAATATTGGCCACACCTGAACAATGCTGTGAAAGATGCTAATGACCTTGCCGGGACATTGATGGGCTTGTACAATTTTGATTTCTCAAATGTGACGGTGTTGCGCGATGAACAAGCTACACGAAGCAACATCTACAAAACATTGCGCAACTACATTAGTCAGGTGGCGGCAACCGACAATCTAGTGATTTATTTTTCTGGTCATGGCCAATTCGATGAGTTATTAAATGAAGGCTACTGGATTCCGTACGAAGCGCATGTGAACGAAGAAGGCGATTACTTGCCCAACTCATCCATTTTAAAAATTATTGAAGGCATTAACTCGCAGCACACTTTTTTGGTAGCTGATGCCTGTTTTTCGGGTTCACTTTTTGGGGAGCAAAAAAGAGGCTATGCTGAAAATGTAGAGAAGTATAAATCGCGGTGGGGCTTGGCTTCGGGCCGATTGGAAGCGGTATCTGACGGAGCACAGGGCGGCAACAGTCCGTTTGCAACACAAGTATTAAAATTCCTGAAAGAAAATAAAAAAGATAAGGTTACGGTGTCAGAACTCATTCAAGCGGTAAAGTTGGGAGTGGCGGAGTTAGCCAATCAAACCCCAATCGGAAACCCATTAAAAGTAACAGGCGATGAGGGGGGCGAATTTGTTTTTTATAAGAAGAAATAGAATTGCTTTAATTTTCGTTATGGAAATTTTTTGTAGATAATTTTTCTTGGGAGAAACCGCACTAACCAAATAGTATCTCCGCGCAGAATTGCACCAATGCGGTAGCTCAACTTGGTAGTAGTGACAATAATTCTACAGTGCCGATCGTACCCTCTTAGAATTTTTAAACCCGTTACATGCGAGACATCCTTAGCATCCAAAAGTTGATTGATTTTTCCTTCCAATGCATTTTTCAAATCGCGATTCCTTAGCTTGTCAATGTCACGATCAAAACTGCCTTTGGCAATAACTTTCATTTCTTAAGCTTTTCCAAAATGGTTTTTAGTGGCACCTGACCTGGCTCTTTCATTCCTGCATCAATGAGTTTCGCCAATTCAATATCTTCCCAACTTGCTTCGTCTAATAAGCCCACATCGCTCTTAAATTGTTTCATCAGTCGAGCTGCAGAGCTGGCATCTTTTTTATTTTTAAACCTGGCAATCAACACCGTATTCATAAAAAAAATTTAAAACAAAGTTAAACAAAAATAGAGGATGGAGTAGTTCGTGTCAATCCTCTGGGTAAGGAATAAAAACAAAATTGGTGAAGGCCTCGTCTACCACAAAGAGGCAACAAAACTCGTCTGGGTCTTTGTAGGCTTTTACAAAATCGTCTTGCTTGTCTTTGGCAATAAGCTCACGTTGCACAAACTCGTCCATGAACGATGCATAATAATTCCAATCCAAGTTCAGTTCAAATTTTCCGATCAACAATTGCCCAATGGGTATTTCATTTTTTGAAATCGAAAATACAGGATAGTCAAATCCGTTTTTGCGAATTTGATACGATGCCTCTTTGAGTGTGTCGGCCACTTTTATAAAATCGGAACTAATCGTGCCGAGGTACCTTCCGTTGAGTTCGGGGTCGTTGAACATAAATGCAAAAATAATTTATTAATAAACCCTTCCATCAACACGGTCAACAATTCTTTGAAAATGAGGCATTAAATTTTTCTTCACTTATCTTTGTTAGGTAATGGATCATCCAATAGACATTCGCTGGCTGCAACGCTTTTCTAACTACACCAAAGCCCTGCTTCAATTAAAAAAATTCCTTGACAGGGGAGAACTCAATGAATTTGAAGAACAAGGCCTAATCAAAGCATTTGAATATACTTATGAACTTGCTTGGAACGTGATCAAAGATTTTTATGAGGAGCAAGGCGAACAATCTATTCAAGGAAGTAAGAATGCCTTTCGGCTAGCGTTTCAGCGAGGGCTCATTGATCAAGGTGAAATATGGATGGATATGGTTGAAAACCGAAAACTAACAGTACACACTTACAACGAAGAAACTGCAAAAGAGATCGTTGCGTTGATCCAAGGAAAATATTTTAAAGAGTTTACACAACTTTATGATGCTTTAGAAGCATTCAGTGGTGCACAATCTAATCTATTCAAAAAATGACTTTCGGGCTTTCAGAAAATACGATTGCATCTATCCTAAATACATTCCTTCAGTTCCCTGAAGTTGATGAGGCTGTACTGTATGGCTCAAGGGCTAAGGGAAATTATAAAAATGGGTCAGATATTGATATCACCCTCAAAGGCGCGAAGTTGAATTTATCTTTGCTTGCGCAAATCAGTTCACGGTTAGACGACTTGCCGATTCCCTACACCATTGACCTCTCAATTTATCACCACATCCGCAATGAAGACTTGCGAGATCATATTGCCCGTGTCGGAAAAATAATTCTCAACAAGGAAAGTCTGATCACTAAAAAATAAATAATCTGGCTATGCGTTCATGGGGCATTCTCAAAAAAGATTTTTTTATCGGTTTATCCTTGATGGTGATATTTTTCGTGATGCTGTTTTTTGTTTACGATCTGTTGTTCTCTCTTCCTACTATTCATAAAGGAATTATCGTTGATAAAATATTTGTGCCAAAGAAAAATATTGCTGGGCCAAACCCGATGACCGGCAGTCACTACAGAACGTATAAGTATGTCATCGTCACTCAAAGCCAACATCAGTGGATTGCATTTGTAAAAGATGAAACGGGGCAGATACTCAAAGTCAGCTGTACGTCCGATCACTATGAAAGCAAATCCATCGGGGATACACTTTTATTCAAAGAATTTCGAGGAGAAATATTTAAGGTAGAATATTTTTCGCACAACGATGAAGACATGGACAGTGTTGACCTCAGAAAAAATAATGTTCATTAATTTTTAGGCCGTAGCGTCAACTTTAATTTCCTTGCCCTGTCGGGATAGTCAGTAATGATGCCGTCCACACCCATTTCTTTTAGCTCGTTCATTTCTTTTTCATCGTTCACCGTCCACGGAATGACGCGCACCCTGCCCATTTTTTTTCCTGGCTTGAGTTCGCGTGATGGCGTTCTTGAATGCAACGTGATCACTTCGTTCTTATCAAGCAGTTTGTAATCTGGACTATAAATATCAGGAACAAACCCCAGTTCATTCATATTCTCACCTATGGTTTTCAGGTTTTCAATCAACAATGCAAGCTTAACATCAGGATACTTTTTGTGCCAATGCCTAATCACCCGAAGATCAAACGATTGGATGATCACGCGATCCCACGGCAAATATTGATCGATGAGGTTGTAAACCAAGTCCGAAAACTCTTCCGGCTTAGGGTGAAATTTTTTATCGCCTTCAATCGAACTTTTGATTTCAATATTGTAATCCACTTCATACTTGGTAAAATTTTTAATATGGTTTTCCGATGCCACAATCACATCCGCAAGCAATGGTTTTGAAACTTTCATCTTTTTCTGTTCTGGGAATTTTGAATTACCCTTCGATCCGCAATCCCACTGTTTCACCTGTTCATAACTCATTTGGAAAATATTGTATTTCATCTCCTCTCTTTCTTTGATCTCTTTTCCAGAAGGATCAAGGCAATAGGCAGCGCTCATCCAAGGCTCGTGCGAAACTATAACTTGTTTGTCTTTCGTAATGGCTAAATCCATTTCAAGCGTAGTCACTCCCGAATCGAGCGCCAACAAAAAAGCAGGGATAGAATTTTCAGGCATCAGTCCGCGTGCACCTCGGTGGCCTTGCACATCAAATTTTGGAGTGACTACTTGAGCCATCAATTGAACGGTTGTGAAAAAAAATAATACAAGAAAAAGGGATTTTATTTTCATGCCGAAAGATAGTTTAAAAGCTGTGAGTGTGAGCCACGAACTGCGAGAAGTTTGGGGTGGTATCGTTCACAACTTCAAACTCGTAACTTATAATTATCTTTAATCAAATGACTCGTCCTGTAAAAATAATATTATGCATCGCATTTGTTGTCAGCAGCAGTTGGGGATTTTTTGCTCATCGCAAAATCAATCGGCTGGCAGTGTTCACCTTGCCCATAGAGATGATCACGTTCTATAAAAAGAACATTCGATACATCGAAGAAGCCGCAGTGAACCCCGACCGCAGACGGTACATTATTCCACAAGAAGCAGCGCGCCACTACATCGACCTCGATGATTATGCCGACAGTGCCGTTCACAAATTACCACGCTATTGGAAAGAGGCCGTAGAAAAATTTGGTGATGACTCCTTGCAAGCACATGGCGTTTTGCCGTGGCACATCAATCGCGTTTATTATCAGTTGAAAGATGCTTTCGCGGTGCGCGATCCTGAAAAAATTTTACGCCTCTCTGCCGATCTCGGTCACTATGTGGCCGATGCACACGTGCCGCTGCATACGACAAAAAATTATGACGGACAACTCACCAACCAAACGGGCCTTCATGCTTTTTGGGAATCGCGCCTGCCCGAATTATTTTCTAACGAATATGATTTTTTCACGGGCAAGGCAGAGTACATCAACAACGTGCAACTTGCCGCTTGGAAAATTATCGCGCACACTAACCAATCGCTCGACTCGGTTTTGGTTTTTGAAAAACGGCTTTCAGAAAAATTTGGCGACAAGAAATATAATTTTGAAAGTCAAGGCCGGCAGACGGTAAAAGTTTTTTCGTACGACTATTCAAGGGCATACCATCAGGCCTTAGCGGGAATGGTGGAACGACAGATGCGCGCCAGTATTCTGATGACGGGCAGCATTTGGTACACGGCATGGGTAGATGCGGGCCAACCCGATTTAAAATCGTTGATCCATTACACGCCTTCGGAAGAAGAGATTAAAAAACGTGAAGCCGAACTGAAGAAGTGGAAAGAAGACCAACGAAATTCAGCACGGCCTCACGAAATTCAGGATTAAAAAACTGAAAGATTGAAACATTCAAATTACAACCTGCAATTTTAAAATCTTTTAATCTTCAATCCCGATAGCTATCGGGATCAAATTAGTTTTTACATCTTTTTAATTTTACCGCTCCCTGCCGCATGGCTGTTGACTTGGCTTGGGCTGCCTTTGTAGCGCACGCTGCCGCTGCCCGCAATGTTGGCATCTAATTCATTCTTTACATTGACTTCGGCATCGCCCGAGCCTGAGATGCGCACTTCGCACTTTGATACTTCAAGGTCGGCTGCAAGTATTTCGCCCGACCCGCTGATCGTTGCCTTGATTTGTTGTGCCGTGCCACTCGCAGAAATTTTTCCTGAACCAGAAACATCCACATTGGCTTTGCCCGAAATGATTGCGGTCACACTTACTTTGCCCGAGCCGCTCACGGTGCTCTCAAAATTTTGGCATGAACCTTTCAATTTAATATCGCCACTGCCCGATACATCGGCATCGAGTGTGCCCGTTGCGGCCACCTCAAGATCAAGCGAACCCGAACCGCTCACATTCAAGTCCAAGTCGCTGGCCGAAATTTTTCCATCACCAATCAAATCGCCAGAGCCACTCACGCTCACGCCTTCAATGTTGCTCACCGTTACGTAAGCTGTGATTTTATTTTCATTGCGCCAGCTCCAATCCATCCATCGCTTTTCCGTGCCAATGCTCAGTCGGTTCCCTGATACTTCTGTCTCAATTTTCGCGAGGGTTTCTTTGTTTCCTTCCAGCACCACACTTTGCGGGCTTCCTTGTTTGAGAATGAGTTTGCCCGGCACACGAAAAGCAATTTTGGTAAACGTGCCCACAGTTCGTGTTTCTTTGTTTTGCGCAAACGAAACGCCAGAAACTATCATTAAAATAAGTACTGCTATTTTTTTCATGGTAATAAAGTTAAAGTTGATAGATAGACGAGTGGTTAAAGTCTAAGGTTGCTTCTATCAAAAGAAATATTTTACACTGAGTTACTTCCTAAAACCAATCGGCACCACCAGTTTCACACTGATGTTGCGGCCCATGTTGAACACGCCCACTCGGCCCGTTACGTTATTGGTATCGCCATACTTTAGCCGGCTCATGTTGCTTTGATAAGCTACATCGCCAAGGTTACTGCAATAAATAAACAGCGAGCACAATTGCTTTTTGTTGGAATAAAAATCTGTGCCAAGGCCCAGGTTGATCAGCGTGTAGCCGGGGGTGACCGTTTCGGTGTAGCGGATTTTATCTTGTTGAAAATAGTGATCAGCACTGATTTTGAAATACGCATACTTGAGCACATTGCATTCCCTAGGCAATCCGATCCTGATCTCCGAACGGAATTTATAAGGTGGTGTGTACGGAAGGTACTTGGCAGAGTCGGGCCGGTTTTTTTGAATCGAATTCACCATTGCAAAACTGTTCATCCACGAAAACCATTTGGCAAAACGGGGGTGCACGTTAAACATTACTTCTCCTCCGCTCAAGGTGGCGTTGCCCTGCACATATTTAAAAGTGTGCGCGGGTTTAATCACCGAAATGGCAGGATCAAACCGCAACGAGTCTTTCCCTTTTTTGCCGAGCAGCTTCAGCGGAAAAATAAAGTTGTCGATGTTGTTGTTGAACACATTTACTTCGGCAGAAAAATCGGGATGGTTAAACCCCAACGTGGCATCTACTTGTAAACTACTTTCCGCTTTTAATTGTGAGTCGCCAATTTCGTAAAACGGAGTGCCGTCATGGATTCCGTTCGAGCCACTCTCGGCAATGTTGGGCGCACGATAGCCGCGCGCCACATTGAGCTTGCCATACCACTTCGATGAAAAATCATAAGCCGCCCCAACGCTTGCCGATACGCCCGAGAAATCGGAATTGTAAGCAACGAACTGATGAATAGAATTTGCATCGGGTGCGTTGATGCGAACATTGCTCTGGTCGGTGTACAAATCTTTTCCGTGAAGGAGGCGCGAATCAAAACGCACCCCGCCACTCACTGAAAGTTTGTCGAACGATTTTTTTGCAATGCTGTACAGACCAATGTCAAACAGATTATACTCAGGCACTAAATATACCGAGCCACGATCTTCAGAAGATTGCGCCATTCCGTTTGCGCCCACCGAAAGTTCAAATTTATTTTTCTCGGCAAACACATAGCGCAAATCATAGTTGCCTGTGCGAAGGAAAAAATAATTGTTGTACACATCGCCTGCACCGGGGTCGTTGGCTTCTTGCCTGTAGTTTTCTTGATAGCCAAGCCGCACGCCCAGCAAGCCTTTGTTCAGTGCAATGTTATTATCCCAAACCATTTTATAATGCCGCACCTGCTGGTGGATGATCGGGAAATAATTATAGGTCGTGTACTTGTCGCTGGGTGCGATGAACGGTGTGAGGTCGTTTTGTAAAAATTTTCCAGTGGCACTGTCGCGCGCTCCTTCAATGATCCCCAATTTTAAATTGAACATGCTCGCAGTAAATTGCGAGTAGCCCCACTTGCGGTTGATGCCGATTGTTCCTTTCAAATCATTTTCTGCAAGGCCCGAGTTCCACACATAGCCATCGTATTTATTTTGGTACGCGTGCGCTTGCTTGTGGGTGTAGCGCACATCCCAAAACAATCCTTTGTTGTTGCCCGCCATGTTGAGCGAAGTACCGAGCAGCCCATTATTGCTTTGGTAGTTCATCAACATATTTCCTTTGATCACTTCTTGCACAGGTGGCGCAGCAATCATGTTGATCACACCGGCCATCGCATCGGAGCCGTAGCGCAAACTGGCCGGGCCTTTGTAAACCTCCACGCGGTTCACCGAATATTCATCTACCTCAATACCAAACTCATCGCCCCACTGCTGGCCTTCTTGTCGAATGCCATCGTTCACCACCACCACTCTATTATAACCCAAGCCACGGATCACCGGTTTGGAAATGGCAGGGCCAATCGTGATCTGAGAAATGCCCGGTGTGGTGCTCAGCGCATCGATGATGTTGGTAGAAGTGTTTTGCAAAAAATCTTTTTGTGTGGCAATCGTTACCGGAATGGGCACGCTTTGTTTTTCGGTGGCCGAAGCAAAACCCGTTACGATCACTTCCTTCAGTTGCAAGCGCGACTCCATCAATTCAAAATTTTCGGTTGAAGAATTGCTGAGTGCCACTTCGCGTGTCTGCGAGGCAAACCCAACGTGGCTCACTTCCATCAAGTAAGTTCCTTTCGGAACAGGACGGAGTTTGTAGTTTCCATCAACATCGCTGACAGCACCTAACTTGAGATCAGAAATAAAAATAACAGCACCTGCCAAAGGCGCGCTGTCGCTTCCGATTTTGATTGTTCCCGTCAATTCATTTTGGGCGAACAACGAAGCTGAGGAAAGCAATAAAATAAATATGAAGTATGATTTTAATTTCATAAGGAGTTGATAAAATAAATTAAAATTAAGATTGGTAATTGCTCTTGTTATTGTCAGTCGTGCTACCACTTGAAGTGGGGGCACGACTGAACGTGAACTGAGCGTACGTTCGTAGCGTAATCACCAGATAAAAAAAAGAGCTAAACCTTTGGAGGAAGTGAAGGAGTTAGCTGAATAGGAGTGTTATAAAAATGCTTAACAAAGAAAAAATCCGTGCGTGATTGCTCTTTTGATCCTGTGTTTACTAAATATAATTGATTACAGAATTGTGGTTGAAAATTAAATTTAGTTTTGCCATGAGGCAAATTATTTTTTTTCCATTGATCCCAGATACCGATCATGCTTTTTTCTTTGGCATCGTTCACACACACAATTTCAAGACCGTTTTCTGTCTTTTCAATTTTAGATACATCGTACAGATTGTTGTGCCACTCAAACTCACGGTTTTTTTCAATCCACTTTATTTTTGAAAAATCATGCTGCGAAAAAAATATTTTTTCCGCATTCGCTGGAATTGATTCGATCACCTGCTCTTGAAAAACGGTGCGGTGAAGAGTGAGGTACAGCGATGTGAAAATGCCTACCGCACTGCCCAAGTAAGCAGCGAGCAAAAGAAAAATGTGTGCATATTTATTTACTGTACGTATAGCCATCCAAAATAAAAAAAGTTTATACGATAGGTGTAATATTATACTAACGGCTTATGGGCATCTCTAAAAACCTTGCCCTACTACCTCAACCCCTTCCCCTTCTCCGGAAGAGAAGGTGTGGCGGAGTTTTTAGAGATGCCCTTATTTTTTTCCATAAAACTTTCCAGTCTTGCTCGCGCCTGTGTGGTCACTTTGCCATGAAAGAACGAAGTCCATCCGAGCAACAGGCCACTCACACCTAGCGCTTGCCTGCTCCATTTCCAAAAATTAAAATAGTCGGTGTGTTCAGTAATTTTTCCGTTTTGAATTCGCAGGTAGGCACGGATCACATTCACCACCCTTCGGCCAGTGGCCGAGAACGTGTACGATGCAGTCCATTGGCAGGTCACATATTCTTCATCTTTTGCTTTGATGTTTTCAAACATCAAAGCAAAACCTTTCGCGTTTTTGGCGAGCATCTCCCACATGGCTTTCACCTCGTTGCCGTTGAGTGCGCCAAAAGCAGGGTCTTGAAAAACGGCTTCATCGGCATAGCAATTTTGCATGGTGGCATAGTCCAGTTTTTGAAATGCCGTATAAAATTGTTTTACTAAATCCGTGTTCGTCATCGTCCGTTTACTTTAAGCGAATCCGATATTCGGCAATAAAGACGAACTGTGCAACTAAAAAAAATGCGAAATTAGATAGCGGCCGATTTAAGCGATGGCGGCCTTCTGTTTTTAGAAACCTGCTCGTAGGCGAAAGCGATTTTGATTAATTCACCTTCGGAATAAGCCTTACCAAAGAATGACAACCCGATCGGCAAACCAAAAACAAAACCCATCGGCACGGTGATGTGCGGATACCCAGCAATGGCCGCTGGGCCTGAAAATCCGTAGCCAGTTCCATAATCGCCATTGATCCAATCCGTGCACCACGATGGGCCAAACGATGGGCCGCTGATGGCATCTAATTTTTCTTTGCTCATCATTTCATCAATTCCGTTTCTGGTAACCGTGAGAATATGCGTGCGTGCATCTTTATATTCTTTTGTATTGAGATCGCCCTTCGCTTCGGAGCCTTCCAAAATATCTTGTTTAAAATAAGGCATCGCTTTCGATTCATTTTGCTTATTAAATTCGATGAGTTCTTTCAGCGACTTCACATTGCCTTTCGCGGTTTGCAAATACTTATTCAAGCCATCTTTAAATTCAAATTCCAAAACGGTGAACTCGTCCTCTCCAATTCCTTTCATGGTTTTCAAAAAATCCACTTCTACAATTTCTGCACCTTTGCTTTTAAGTTGTTCGATTGCTTTTTGCAAAAGAGCATCCACGGCTTCATGATTTTTCAAATACGATTTTTCAATTCCGATTCGCTTGCCTTGCAGTCCATTCGCATCCAAAAATTTAGAATAATCTTTTTCAGCTTTGCCTTCACTCGATTTTGTAATCGAATCATGCTCATCAATTCCCGTCAATGCGCCCAGCAAAATTACGGCATCAGTAACGGTGCGCGCCATCGGCCCGGGTGTGTCCTGTGTAGCAGAAATTGGAATAATTCCAGAACGGCTCCATAAGCCAACGGTTGGTTTGATGCCTACAACACCATTAATCGATGCCGGACAAATAATTGATCCGTTTGTTTCTGTGCCTATCGCCACAACACAAAAGTTAGCGGCAACAGCAGCACCTGAGCCCGCACTTGATCCACAAGGATTTCTTTCTAACAAATATGGATTTTTAGTTTGGCCACCGCGACTGCTCCATCCGCTTGACGAGTGGTTGGAACGGAAGTTCGCCCACTCGCTCAAATTGGTTTTGCCCAACAACACGGCACCCGACTCGCGCAGTTTTGAAATGATGAAAGCGTCTTTTGATGCGTGGTTTCCTTCCAACGCAATCGATCCGGCAGAGGTGAGCATTTGATCCCCCGTGTCAATATTGTCTTTGATCAAAACTGGAATGCCGTGCAGCGGCCCGCGAATTTTATTTTCGCTCCGCTCCTTGTCGCGTTGAATTGCGATCGTTAGCGCATCGGGGTTGAGTTCGATAATGGAATTGATAGTCGGGCCGTTTTTGTCGAGCTGATTTATTTTCTTTAAATAAAATTCAGTGAGCACCTTGGCCGTCAGTTCACCCGACTGCATTTTCTGCTGTAGGTCGGCAATGGTCAATTCATCCAAATTGAGTTCAGCAGATTCGGCAAGTTGCTGGCTTGCATTTTTTGAAGTACAGGCATCGAGCGCCCAGGGAAGCATCAATGCGGTGATGGAGGTATTGCGGATGAAGGTTCTTCGTTGCATGGGGAATGGTTTTAGAAAAGCGAATGTAGCATTCGCTGGTGAGAATTGAAACTCAGTGATCTGTTAATTAATAAAATGCACAGCCCGGTAGTGCGCTCTGTTCGGGACGTGGAGGTCGCTGGTTCAAATCCAGTCATCCCGAGGTCAAGTGGCATATTTACATTTCTTGAAAACATATGGTATCAAGTTATACCGAATAATTTTAATTTTGAACAATAGTTCAAAAAAAGCCGAGGTAGCTCAGGGGTAGAGCAGCTGATTCGTAATCAGCAGGTCGTGGGTTCAAATCCCATTCTCGGCTCAAACCAAAAATTCAAAATCCATTGATTACGTCCAGGCCACAAACAGGCACCATTGTTTCGTTTGTTTTTTTTCTTCTGATCACCGTGGTGGTTACTGCGATGAACTTCATCGCCATTGCGCGACAAGCGGCTTGGTACAATTATTTGGTAGTGGCTGCGCTCGTCCCCATTGGACTGGTGGTCTTTTATAAAATTTTTATCCGTTATAAAGTACTTCGGCTTGGCAACAATATGGTGCAACTTGACTTTCCGATGTTGCGCCAAAGTAAAAAATACAAGCTTGATGAGGTTGCGCTATGGGCAGAAACCAAAGTGAAGACTGGTAAAAACACAGAGTACAAAGAACTTACTATCCGGTTTGTCGATGGGAAAAAAATTAACGTAAGCCACAAGGAACATACAGAATATGCACGGTTGGTGCAATATTTCTCACAAAAACTGCCGAAGAAAAAAGCGGTGATTGGTTGATTGGTAAAGTTTCAAAACATTTCTACTTTTGCCCTCCCTCAAAACTCAAACGAGAGTTTTATAAATAAATGCCCAGGTGGTGAAATTGGTAGACACGCTACTTTGAGGGGGTAGTGCCGCAAGGTGTGCTGGTTCGAGTCCAGTTCTGGGCACAACACCTCACCCTAAGTGGTGAATCCCGATAGCGATCGGTAGCACGCACTTTTCAGAAGGTAAAAATAGTTAAGCCGAAGTGGTGAAATTGGTAGACACGCACGTTTCAGGGGCGTGTGGCGCAAGCTAT
Organism: Bacteroidota bacterium; assembly: GCA_043780615.1. Classification (GTDB taxonomy): domain Bacteria; phylum Bacteroidota; class Bacteroidia; order Cytophagales; family Cyclobacteriaceae; genus ELB16-189. The sequence continues at coordinate 17,305 of JAYWDN010000094.1, forward strand.
GCGGGTTCGAGTCCCGCCTTCGGCACCAAAACATTTCAACCCTATTTCTATAAAAAATGCCATCGTTACTGATGGCATTTTTTTGTTTTCAAATGTTGCCCGGTTATTTTCTGCCTTTACGTTCTCTTCGTTTTTCAACAAGTTGCTGTTTGGCTATAGAGTAGGCTTGAAACTGTTCGGTGGTCATAATACCTTTCAGTTCTGCTTCGCGCTCATTTTCGTTGGCTTTGAGGTCTTGCCACATCTGTTTTCGGTTGTTTTGATCTGCGCTTTTTGTCGCTTGATTTGTTTGCGCATATTTGAGATTGACGGCATATACTTTTGTTTTTTGGTCATTGCTCAAGTTTGCAGCTTTGGTCATCCAGTTGGTGAGGTGATCTGCGCGCTGTTCTGGGGTTTTTACCTTGGCGTTGTTGGCATTTTGTGCAAAGCACCCGATCATGGACAAGGAAAAAATGCAGGAGATGATAATTTTTTTCATATCGTTTATGTTTTGGGTTTAGATTGCAGAACACTGCAAGAGTTTAATGCTGCGCCATTTTTTTTACCAACAGTACCACATTTTCTACATGCACCGTGTGCGGAAACATATCTACTGGCTGCACTTGTGCCACCACATATTTCCCCGAAAGTATTTTCAGGTCGCGGGCTTGGGTGGCGGGGTTGCAACTGACATAAATAATTTTTTGCGGCTCAGCTTTTAGCAGCATGAAGCAAACATCTTCGTGCATGCCTCCGCGTGGCGGGTCGGTGATGACCACATCGGGGCGACCGTGATCGGCAAGAAAATTTTCGCTCAACAAGTCTTTAATGTCGCCTGCAAAGAATTCAGTGTTGTCAATTCCATTCAACAATGAGTTTGCTTTGGCGTCTTCGATGGCATCGGCCACATACTCGAGGCCAATTACTTTTTTCGCTTGGCCTGCCACAAAGTTGGCGATGGTGCCCGTGCCGGTGTAGAGGTCATAGACCAATTCATTCCCCGTAAGGGCAGCCATTTGATGGGCTATTTTGTAAAGCACAAACGCTTGCGCGGAATTGGTTTGATAAAATGACTTTGGCCCTACCCGAAACTGAAGTTGGCCGTTGCCATTGGGTCGTAACATTTTTTCGGTGATGAACGGATTGCCTTTCCAACAAACCACATCCAGGTCATTGAAGGTGTCGTTGCGTTTGCTGTTGATGATATAATTGAGCGAAGTGATCTGTGGAAAACTTTCTGATAAGCCTATTAAAATCTTTTCCGTCCACTCCATTTTATCAGAGGTCACTTGCAAGATCACCATCACTTCGCCTGCCGTGGTACTGCGAATGGTGAGCGTTCGCAAAAAACCAATCTGCTTGCGCAAATCAAAAAATGGAATCCCTTCTCGGATGCCAATTTTCCTTACTAATAATCGAATCGCGTTGGAGGGTTCGGGCTGAAGGAAACATTCGTTCACATCAAACACTTTGTCGAACATGCGAGGAATATGGTAGCCCAACGCCTCACCCCCGGCCCCTCTCCCCAAGGGTGAGGAGAGTTGATCGGGTTGATCGGACTTCAAAGACATTTCTTCTTTGGTCAGCCATCGGTTGGCCGAAAAAGTGAAATCCAATTTGTTGCGGTAATGCGTTGAATTGGCCGAGCCGATTATCGGACTGACCGTTGGCAGTTCCAGTCCACCAATGCGCTCGAGGTTATCGATCACCTGTTGCTGCTTGTATTGCAGTTGGGTTTCGTATTGAAGGTGTTGCCACGAGCAGCCACCACACATGCCGAAGTGCAAACAGAATGGTTGCGCGCGCGCGGCAGAATATTTTTGGATTTTGACTGCACGACCTTCCAAAAAACTACTTTTTATTTTTGTTAATTGAATATCCACGGTATCGCCTGGGGCACAGCCCTGCACAAAAACCACGAGGCCGTTGTGGTGGGCAATGCACTTGCCCTCGGCCGCCATGGTTTCCACTACTATATTTTCTATTACATCCCCTTTTTTCATTTTCTGTTTCTTGATTTTAATTTCGGAAAAGTACTGAAAGTGGGGGGTTTTGGCCGTCATTTCAAATGGTTATATTTCCGTTTGGGATTTCATCATGAAAAAATTTCTTTTTGCACTGCTGTTAATGATTGTGTTACCAGTCTATGCCTCGCATATTGTGGGTGGCGAGTTTGAGTTGATCCATCTCAATGGCTACAATTACCAACTCAACATGATCCTCTACTTTGACGATCTGAACGGAGCCCCTAGGGCACTTGATAACAACGTGGTTGTTTCGTTTTATCGTAAAAGAGATAACGTTTTTATCACCAATCTCACTCTTCCACTGATTTCGCGCACGCCAGTTTCATACACACAGCCTGCCTGCGCATCGGGTCTTTTAGAAACAGATCGATTATTCTATTCCGCCAGCATTACACTTTCGCCCGATACGTTCAATGACGCAGCGGGGTATTATGTCTCTTGGCAGCGGTGCTGCCGAAACTATAATATCACAAACATCTACAGTGAAGTCCCACCTGGAGGGATATCTGCAGGCCAAACTTTTTATATGGAATTTCCGCCCGTCATAAAAAACGGACAGCCCTTTGTCAATTCATCGCCACATTTATTTCCCCCTCTCAGCGACTATGGCTGCCCCGGCAGACCGTACTATGTAAACTTTGCCGGAGTTGATGACGATGGAGATTCCATCGTTTACTCATTGACCACGCCACTCAATACTACTCAGCCCATTTCCCTCCCTCCTGCATCTCCTGCTCCTTACCCTGAAGTGCAATGGAGGCCTGGATATAGCTTGACTAATATCGTTGGCGGAGCCCCCGATCTTAGGATTAGTACCGATGGGCTGCTCACTTGCACACCCGTGATACAAGGACTATTTGTGTTTGCCGTAAAAGTTGAAGAATACCGCAACAAAGTAAAAATTGGAGAGACCAGACGTGACTTTCAATTGTTGGTGACCAACGGGTGTGAGCCCGATCTGCCCCCGCAGATCATTGGGAAAAAATTAACAGACGCATCGTTCACCTACTCCAAAACCATGGCCATTAGTTTTACCAATACGGTTACCGATAATAATCGCTGCCTCATGGTGCGCGTGGCTGATCCTGATTCGCAAGACCCGCTGCATAATTTTACCGAAAACATTTCGATCAGAGCGGTGGCCCTCAATTTCAAAAGCTCAAAATTAAATAGCATCCTGCCTACTATTACAAATGCAACACTCACCCACGGCAGCACGCAAGATTTTACGATCTGCTTTCCGCAATGTCCATTCTTGAAAGTGCCTTATCAAATCGGCATCATTGCCTTTGATGATGCGTGCAGCTTGCCATTGTCTGACACGCTAAAGATTACTGTGAATGAACAGCCTCCATTTAACACCAATGCTTTTTTCCTTCCTCAAAAATTAACTACCGCACAGTTAAATGAAGGAGGTAGCGGCTCGTGGCCTTTTGCGGCACAAGATGCCGATGGCGACAACCTTGTGTTTTCGGTGGTCACCGATAATTTTGTTTTGAAGAATGCCGGGATGACATTCAATATACTCAACCAACAACCGGGCAGCGCCAATGGAACACTCGACTGGAATGCCATCTGCAAACTCTTCGAATTCTCAAAGAAAACCAACTTCACAGTAAAGGTTTTGGTGGATGATCAAGACCTCTGTAAGAACGTAAATCCAGACACAGCCGTCTTTCATTTGAAGGTAATCTTGCCCAACATCAACCCGAAGCTCACCATCTTCAACGCTACCCACACTCAAAATCTCACCAATGATAGTCTTGTTGTAAATCTGGGTCACCTTGAGCTTGATTTAGTGGGTATTGACACCTATCCATCCACCATCGACACCTTGAAGCTGTCATTGCTCAATGCCTCGGGCAACGTAGTACCAATTGGCTATACCTTTGCCGATGCCATCGGCCTTCATACCGTTGACTCAAAATTTCTGTGGGATCCTACTTGTTCTATTTTCAAAAGTGGAAGTTATGACAATCACTATGAGTTTAAATTTGTGGTGGCCAACGATCATTGCAAAACTCCGATTAGCGACACGGCATCTGTAAAGTTGCGCATCAAAGACATTGAAAGTACTGATAAGAATTTCATTCCCGCCAATGTGATCACTACTCACCCCGATCACTGCAATGATTTTTTTGCCATCGAGGGTTTTGAATCAGAGCCAGACTGCAACGGTCAACCTCGACAAGTGCCACAGCCCCCTGTTGATAATTGCTCAAACCGTTTTGAGCATGTGAAGATCTATGACCGTTGGGGGAAGCAAGTATTTGAAAGTGCTGAACGAAAATTTCGCTGGTACGCGCAGAGCGAGTCGGCTGGCGTTTATTATTGTATCATTCAATTCACTCGCAGAGAATACAAAAGTACCATCACTGTCATCCACTAAAGTGCTACATTGAGTACCGCATCTTCTTTTACGTAAACAATTTTATCCATCCATTGCACTTGCAGCCACACGTCTTGCCTTCCAAGGGTTTGTAAAAGATTTCCCTCACCCACAATACCAACTACTGCTGCTCCTGCCGATGGGCCTTCCATCAGGTAAGTGCGGTAGTTGGTAACAATACTTACTGAACTGAAGCTATAATTATTGACAAAGAGAACAACAGTGCTGACAATAACTATTGCAATAACCGACACCCACGATTTGCGATTCATTTTTTGTGCTTGGAACGCTGCCAGGCCAAGCAACACCAATGCTAATGCCACTTGAAAAAATAAAACATTTTTTTCAAACCAATGCTGCAAACGGTTTGTCTCAATCCCATAACCACTTAATTTATACTTCGTGGCAAGTTCTTCAGCCTTTCGCAAAACCTGTTCATCGTCAGTGGCCAAGCCATATAACTTGAGATAATAAAGTGTGGGGCCAATCTTGCCGAGCCCTTCACTTATATAAGCCATTTTGAGAAGCATGGAAAGTGAATAATTCTTATCGCTGAGAGCAGCCTGATAAACCTCGAGGGACTGGGTGTATTGTTTCACACGAAATAGAGAGTCGGCCTGTTTGATCTTTTCTGTTTGGGAATAGGCAGCAGCAAAAAGAAAGAGGAATAAAAAAGCGAGAGGGATTTTTAAAAGCGGCATTTGTAAATTTTTCATATTCGGTTACCTTTGCGTCCTCAATTTCGGAAAAGCCTTCGGAAGGACAAAATTAAGAGATTGATCTCGTAGCTCAGCTGGTAGAGCATTACACTTTTAATGTAAGGGTCCTGGGTTCGAATCCCAGCGGGATCACAAATTGAGAATCTAACGGAATAGGAACTTAACTAAAAGTTAAGTTCCTTGTTTTTCAGGCAATTACGCACTTTCCCTTCCTTCAAATTCTTATCTATTCCCCTAAGATGTTTTCGCAAATATTTAGCCCTTTTCAGGTATTAGGTTTGGAGCATTATGCCTTGCTCCTTTAAAGTTCTAATTAACAAAGACAACAGAAAAATAGTAGTGGCATTTACAGCATCAAGTTTGGGTTACTCTGAATCGAGTTAGTAAATACCTAAAGCTTCCTGTAAAATTGAAGAGAGATATTGGTCTGGCAAAGAATCACGCTGGATAAAAGAGTCCTGCCTATTTCATTTGAATTGAACTCGCTAATTCAAACCAAGCTCACGGAACTTGGTTTGTAGCGAAGCAGTCTAAGATGGCTTTTAGAATCATATCCACTTTTCAATATTAAGCTCAAGAGAAGCAATCAGCTTAGCGGGCGACTTTCCTTTTCAGATTTGTGTTCGCTAAAAATATGACAAAAATCAGGAGGCTTCCAAGTTTAAGTCATGGGATAATTTTTATAAAGGGGCAAAATTTGATACATCAAAACCTCACAGATATGAAACAAAAATCCAGTTTAGCATGTAGTCTTCTTTCCATATTTTTTCTTGCAATCCCAACCTTGGTTTTTTCACAGCAATCAAAATGGAAGGCTCCTAGTAGTGCCGACAAGTTGGTCAATCCACTCAAGGGCAATCCTGCATCAATTCAAGAGGGGAAAAAAATTTATGAATCGATGTGCTCTATATGTCATGGGGATAAAGGAAAAGGAAATGGCGCAGCCGGAGTGAGTTTATCGCCAAGGCCAGCTAATTTCTTAGTCATTACGGTACGTAATGAAAGTGATGGAGCCGTATTCTGGAAACTTTCGGAAGGAAATCCTCCGATGGCATCATACAAAGGTTTGCTGACTGAACCCCAACGTTGGCAACTAGTCAATTACATACGTCAACTCGAAAGTAATAGTAAATAACTGACTCTAAAAAAAATCAGATTATGAAAACAATCGCTAGCATAAATAGAAGACAGAAAAAAATTCTGAGAGGAATAGTCCTTTTCGCAAGCTGGTGCATGGTTCTCCTCCATGCAGAAGCGCAACAAATCCCCGCAAAAGTTGATTCCGTTACCGAAGCAAGAATTGCAGCATTGGAAAAGCAAGCGGCATTGCATAAACCCGGGCTTAGTCATCTGATGGTCGTTGGGTTAACAACTTTTGGCTACGCCAGTGGAAAGACAACCTCTAGTGATGGGTCTGCACCTGTTAAGTTCAGTGCCTTTGGTACCGATTCGTATGAATTCAGTCCCATGTTTTTATGGAGGCAAGGAAAAAAAGTATTGTTAGAATTTGAGCCTTCCTTCAATAAGGATGGCGTAGGTGTTAACTGGGCTGCCATATCTTATTTTGCAAAACCCAACTTGATTTTCCGTGGTGGCTATTTTGTAGTACCCTTTGGTATGTACACCAAAAAGCTGGCCGCAGCATGGATTAACAAAGTAGCAACAGATCCAATTGGCTTGCCGACTGCACAAGATTATGGATTTGGTATTTCAGGAGGTCTGCCCTTAGGGTCTATGAAATGGAATTATGATCTGGCAGTTACCAACGGTTTGACCATTGATCCCACCATTAATAATGGAACTTTAACGAATGTGAATTTAGGAGCAGCTTCCCGTAATAAAACCTTTGTTGGGCGATTAGGATTATTACCCTTTTCAAATAATTCTCTTGAAATCGGTGTTTCAGGCATGACGGGTGGTGTATCCAATGGCAATACCACCTATCAGGATGTTCGTGCCGATTTATATGCGTTTGATTTCAACTTTGTTAAGAATGTAAGTCCCGTTCAAATTAATATCAAGAGTCAATACAATGTAGTCAATGTAGGAACGGCTACGTATGTGAACCCTCTAGATCCAGCTAAGTCATACACGTTTAACAATAGTTCAACTTCAGGATATGGACAATTTTCCTTGCGTCCGGTAGAGTCACAAATAGAGTTCATTAAGAATTTGGAGTTTGCCTTCCGTTATGGTCAGCATAACACTCCTAAAAATTCTACTTGGGGAGCAAATACTACCCAAACTGACTTCGGGATTAACTACTGGATCAACTGGAGAACTGTACTGCGAGTGACTTACGAAATACTCGATTCAAAAAGCACTGTTGATCAGACCTTGTTTACATCACCTGTACCGGATGTTAAGACCCAGGCATTCCATATTCAATTTTCCATTCAATTGTAAAAAAATAAATCACCATGAAACACTTACTTAAAAATAAAATTGGATTCATTGCAATGATTGGCTTTGCTGTTGTATTGGCACTAACCGTTGCGAGTTGTGTGGCCAGTCAAAAAGTAGCTGATAAGTCTGGTGCGCAACTATGGGCTGAAAATTGTCAGCGTTGTCACAACACGCCAAGCCCCAGTTCATTTTCAGGCGACCAATGGGAAACAATCGGTATGCACATGCAAACCAGGGCGTTGATTACCGAACAAGAGCGGAATAAGATTGTAGAATTCTTGCAACAATCAACTAAATAAGTTTTGAGATGGAATTAAAACAAGGTCGAATTCTGCTTTTCAAATATATTTAGCATTCACAAATTATTCAGCTAATTCACATTCTAATCCACGTTTAGTAAGGCGCAATGCTTCCTATCTTCAAGTAACAATTAATACAAAAATAGAGACCCCATGGCAACCGCAAAAAAATTAGGCATTTGGATGGATCATTCAAGCGCTCATCTAATGGAATTTACAATCGATCCAATAGAAACAAAAACCCTCTCATCGGATTTTACTCATCAAGATAAGGAAAACAGTCTGGAGAGAAGTGAATCCCATATGCACAATAGGGAGCAACATCAACACACAGAGTATTACAAAAAATTGGGCGAAATCATCAGGCATTATGAGGCCGTGATCCTCTTCGGTCCTACCGATGCAAAAAATGAATTATATAATCTGTTAAAAACCGATCCTCTTTTTACAAAAGTAAGAATTGAAGTTCTGCAGGCTGATAAAATGACCGAAAATCAGCAACATGCTTTTGTTAAAAAGCATTTTTCACGACACTCATTCAACTTTTAGAAAAGCGATTAATTAAAGGCACCTCAAAAAAAATTTAACAGAGTTGTAATACATGGAAGCATTGTCTTTTAAAACTCTGCAACAAGCAAACTATAATTGATTCCATCATAAACAAAAACAATATAATTATGAAAACGTTTGAAACAGACAACCTTTCTGGCAAGAACCATGAAGGGCCTCATCCGAATTTGCCATTGAAATTTTTAACCGCTACCTCTATTATAGGAGACAAGGTATTTAACCCAAAGGGTGAACACATGGGTACAATCAAAGACATCATGATTGACTTAAATAGTGGAAAAATAGAATATATCGTAGTTGAATTTGGTGGATTCCTCGGTGTTGGAGAAAAATATTTTGCGCTTCCCTACTCACTTTTGACTGTCGATGCAAAAAATCAAACGTTCGTTCTAAATCAAGCTAAAGAAACTCTTAAAAAAGCACCAGGTTTTGACAAGGCCCATTGGCCAGAAACGAACACACACCTTTTCGATCATTCAACGTCATACTGGGGAGGATTTATGGGAGTCAACTCCGGATCCGTTCCTTATTGACGTACTCCGTTATTCCATTTTGACAAAAATCAGTTTTTGTTTTGATGGATGTCATCTCCCATAAGCAGGCGATAGAATACTTTTGAATACTAAATTTCACGTCATGAAAAAAATACTTGTTCCCTGTGATTTTTCAAAGCCAGCAATTAGTGCTTATCGCCAGGCATTAGATTTTGCCGTTCAATCGGAAGGTGCTATCCATCTTCTCCATGTCATTGAAACTCCCCTACTCAATGATACCCTGCTCATGCCTACACTGAATTTTGAAGAGCAACTTATAAAAGATTTGAAAGAAAATGCAGAAAGCCAGTTTGAGGAAATTCTGAATGAAAACAAATCCAAAAAGGTAAAGACAACCTTTGACATAAAATTTGGCGGTGTGCCAACCTGTATTCTGGAATACATAAAAGAGCATGCCATTGATCTTGTAATGATGGGTTCAAACGGAGCCAGTGGAATTAAAGAATATATTATCGGCTCGAATGCAGAAAGAATAGTCCGTCAATCTCTGGTTCCTGTGTTGGTGGTTAAAGAATATTATAATTGGCCAATAAGAAATATTGTATTCCCCAACCATCTGGATATGGACGATCAAGATGGTCTTTTACTAAAAGTCAAGTCACTACAGAATTTCTTTAAGGCAAAACTCCACATGGTGTGGATAAATACACCCACTAATTTTATTGTTGATACCGTCACTCGTGAGCGGCTTGAGACGTTTGCCAATCGGCACATGCTCACCGACTACACGATCAACATTTTCAATCATATTTCAACAGAAGAAGGAATTCACGAATTTGCTAAAATGATAAATGCCGACATGATTGCGATGGGCACTCATAGTCACACTGGACTTTATCATTTAACAAATGGAAGTGTCGCTGAAGATGTGGTAAACCATTCTAGGAGATTGATTTGGACTTATACATTGAAAAGAGAACCTGTAGTAACGAATTAAAAAGTGATCGGGCTTTTAAAAAATGTGCCCATTCAACTAGCGTAAAATGCTACCACTGTGGGTTGCCGTGCGAGGGAAAAGATCATTCCTTCGGGCGGCAATTCTTTTTGCTGCAGTGGCTGCAAAACAGTGTTCGAAATCCTGTGATCTAAAGAATAATATTCACAGAGATTATTATCGTTTGACGCATAATTTTCTTCACGAACGTGACGAAGTAAAATTCCTGGTTTTTCGATGTCAAGCAGGCACAGAAAATTGCACCCGACTAAAAGAATCGGTACTCCAATGCGTAATCTGGGTTAATTTAGAACATCCCCAAAGACCCATTTTCAAATCATCAAATCGCCTCAATTTCAAATTTCCTTACCTTCTATAAAAAAGTTAGGCTGTTGCCTTCCCTTTATCCTTACTTTTAATTTTTTATGCCATTTTGAAGAAAATTATAAAATACCAAGTCTCTTTAAAACCTCAATTCGACATGTATCCACTTATAAAATCAAATAATACACACATGAAAAAAGCACTTATTCTAATGTTCTTCAGTCTGGCCAGCGCATTCACAATGAAGACCACCGGCCAGGGAACTCAACTTCTTCGGCAGCCAACAATAAGCGATTCAAAAATTGTTTTTGTTTACGCCAATGATCTGTGGTCGGTCTCAAAAGAAGGTGGCGATGCCGTCCGGCTCACCACCCATGAAGGGCTCGAAAGCTCTCCACATTTTTCTCCAGACGGGAAACTGGTTGCGTTCACGGGTCAATACGATGGCAATACCGATGTGTATGTTATTCCGATTGAAGGCGGCCAACCCGCGCGGCTCACCTGGCATCCGGGTGCTGATGAGGTAACAGGGTGGACACCCGATGGAAATGAAATTCTTTTTGTCTCTGAGAGAGAAAGCGTGCCCACGCTGGAATCAAAATTCTATAAAATCAATAAAAGTGGAGGCATGGAAACAGCTCTTGCCATTCCAAGGGCCGTAGCCGGAGAAATTTCTGAAGATGGAAATTATATCGCCTATCAACAGATTGATTTTTGGGATCCAGAGTGGAGAAACTATAGGGGGGGACAAGCCAAGCCTATTTGGATTGTGGATATGAAAAATTATTCGCTCAAGATGACACCGCAAACGGATAATGAAAGACATACCGATCCTGTATGGCTAAATGGTGTGGTGTACTTTTTATCTGAACGCGATTATGCCAACAATGTGTGGTCCTTCAACCCTTCCAGTAATGAATTAAAACAACATACCTTCCACAGCGACTTTGATGTAAAAAGTCTTGATGCTGGCGGGGGTCAAATAGTATATGAGCAAGGCGGCTATTTACATTTGCTAACTCCGGCAAATAGTTCAACTAAAAAATTAACCATCAATGTTCGTGGCGATTTTCATTGGTCACGTTCCAGGTGGCAAGATGTAAAATCAACCTCCCTGCAAAATCCTTCCCTTTCTCCTACCGGACAGCGAGCTTTATTTGAATATAGAGGAGAGATTTTCACGGTGCCAAAAGAGAAAGGCGACTGGCGTAACATCACCAATACTTCTGGTGCAGCAGACCGTTATCCGGTTTGGTCGCCAGATGGCAAAAAGATTGCCTGGTTTTCTGATGGCAGCGGTGAATATCAACTTATGATTTCCGATCAGGAGGGATTAGAAAAACCAAAGAGTTTTGCAATCCCAAATCCTACCTTCTTTTTCAAGCCCGCCTGGTCGCCTGATGGCAAGTACATTGCTTTCACAGATACGGATTATAATTTGTGGTATATTGATATCGTCAGCGGGCAAACAAAAAAAGCTGATACAGAACGATACGCTCATCCCAATCGATCGCTCAATCCCGTCTGGTCGCC
>JAYWDN010000095.1:0-118728 GCA_043780615.1 Bacteroidota bacterium
ACTGCATTTTTAGGTTTGGCCGCAAGAATGCTGTCAATAATTTTGAGAAATGAGTTTTTCTCAAATGAGTTTAAGTGCTCTAAAATCTTTTCAAGTTTCATTGTCGTAAATTATTATTGGTTACACTACTCTTTTTTTTGCAATTACCCACAACATTAGTACACGCGCAACTCCGTTGCGCATACCCGCCCAAAATCAGGGAATACACGCAACCCGGTTGCGGGTATTCCTCATTTAGGTGAGTGGTCGTGCTGTGCCAAGATGCATATATTCCCTTTATTCCCAAAAAGTACGGCCAGGCATTGCCTCATCCGCATCGCTTTCATACTAATTTGAGCTAAAAGGCAATTTTGTTAGCCTACAAAATGACTTTGTTAGCCAACAATGCGCTAAGGTTAGCCTACAAAATGATTTTGTTTCCGCTCTCTGATATGCCTTGCCGCCAACTTGCTACTTATGTCTATCGACTCAAATACAAATTCCTTTCGGAATAAATATTCATAAAGTAATCGTCCATCAGGTCATCGATGAAGTAGATTGCTTCGCCTGTGCTTTTCATTTCGGGACCAAGCTCTTTATTTACTTCAGGGAATTTGCTGAACGAAAACACGGGCACTTTTATCGCGTAGCCTTTTTTGGTGGGCTTGAAATTAAAGTCTTTTACTTTCTTTTCGCGCAGCATCACTTTGGTGGCGTAGTTCACGTACGGCTCATCGTAGGCTTTGCAAATAAAGGGCACGGTACGAGAGGCGCGGGGGTTGGCTTCGATGATATACACTTTGTCATTTTTAATGGCAAACTGAATATTGATGAGTCCCACTGTTTTTAATGCTATGGCAATTCGCTTGGTGTAATTTTCTATTTGCTTGATGATCAAGTCACCTAAATTATAAGGAGGCAGAACGGCATACGAATCGCCCGAGTGGATACCGGCCGGCTCGATGTGCTGCATGATGCCGATGATATAAACATCCTCTCCATCACAAATGGCATCGGCTTCGGCTTCGATGGCACCATCTAAGAAATGATCGAGCAATACTTTGTTGTCCGGCAGGTGCTTCCAAATGTCCAAGATGTGATCTTCCAATTCTTTTTCGTTGATCACAATTTTCATGCTCTGACCCCCCAGCACATACGAAGGGCGCACCAACAACGGAAAGCCTATGACCTTACAAACCTCGATGGCCTCATCGGCATTGGTGGCTACTCCAAATTCTGGATAAGGAATATTCAATTCTTTCAACAGCGAAGAAAAACTTCCACGGTCTTCGGCCAAGTCAAGAGCTTCGTACGAAGTGCCTAAAATTTTTACTCCGTATTTGCTCAGTTTCTCGGCAAGCTTCAAGGCGGTTTGGCCACCCAATTGTACAATCACACCTTCGGGTTTTTCGTGTTGGATAATATCCCAAATGTGTTCCCAAAAAACCGGTTCAAAATAAAGTTTGTCGGCAATATCAAAATCGGTGGAGACTGTTTCAGGATTACAATTGATCATGATCGTTTCGTAGCCGCATTCTTTTGCGGCCAGCACTCCGTGTACGCACGAGTAATCGAACTCAATGCCTTGTCCAATACGGTTAGGGCCCGAGCCCAACACCACCACTTTCTTTTTATTGCTCACCACCGATTCATTCTCACTGTCAAATGACGAATAATAATACGGGGTCTTTGCTTCAAACTCGGCCGCACAAGTGTCTACCAATTTATAAACACGATTGATGCCCATCTCTTTGCGCTTGTTGTGTACTTCACTTTCCAAGCATTTTAGCAAGTGTGCAATCTGCCTATCGGCATAGCCCTTTTCTTTTGCCGTGCGCATCAGTGCTGCTGGCAAGGTTTCAAGTTTATATTTTTCAATCACTTTTTCGAGGTTCACCAACTCTTCGATCTGATCTAAAAACCATTTATCGATTTTGGTCAACTTCAAAATGGTTTTCATCGAGATGCCGAGCTTCATTGCATCATAAATATGGAACAGCCGGTTCCAACTCGGGTGTTCTAAACTGTACAACAAATCGGCTTGCTTGGTCAACTCTTTGCCATCGGCCCCTAAACCATTTCTTCTAATCTCTAAACTCTGACAAGCCTTCTGCAATGCTTCTTGAAAATTTCGGCCGATGCCCATCACCTCGCCCACCGATTTCATTTGTAAACCCAGTTTGCGGTCGGCTCCTTGAAACTTGTCGAAATTCCAACGCGGAATTTTTACAATCACATAATCGAGTGCGGGCTCAAAGTAAGCGGTGGTTGTTCCGGTGATTGCATTTTTTAATTCATCAAGGTTGTAGCCAATAGAAAGTTTTGCAGCAATTTTTGCGATAGGATATCCTGTCGCTTTCGATGCGAGTGCTGATGAGCGCGACACGCGCGGATTTATTTCTATTCCGATAATGTCATCATTATCTGGATTGACGGAGAACTGTACATTGCACCCGCCAGCAAACTTGCCAATGCCATTTATCATTTTAATGGCGAGGTCGCGCATGTGTTGATACACCGTGTCGGGCAAGGTCATGGCGGGAGCCACGGTTATTGAGTCGCCTGTGTGGATGCCCATGGGGTCGAAGTTTTCGATGGAGCAAATGATGATCACGTTGCCCGAACTGTCGCGCAGCAATTCTAATTCATATTCTTTCCACCCCTTGATGCTTTGTTCGACCAGTACTTCATGGATCGGTGAAGCATGAAGACCTCGATTGAGAGCAGCATCAAAGTCTTCGGGTTTTTCTACAAACCCTCCGCCAGTTCCACCGAGTGTATATGAAGGACGGATCACCAATGGAAACCCAATCTCTTGTGCAATTTCTTTTCCTTCTAAAAACGAAGTAGCCGTAGCGCCTCTGCAAACACCTACTCCCAATTCGATCATCTTCAACCGGAATTTTTCTCGGTCTTCAGTCGTCTCAATGGCTTTAATATCAACTCCGATAATTTTCACGCCATAGTGTTCCCAAATGCCTGCCTTCTCGCAATCAATACAAAGGTTGAGGGCGGTCTGTCCGCCCATGGTGGGCAGCACTGCATCGATGTTGTGCTTCTCTAAAATTTGACGGATGGATTTTTTTTCGAGGGGAAGTAAATAAATATTATCGGCCGTAACCTTGTCGGTCATAATGGTGGCCGGATTCGAGTTGATGAGTGTCACCTCAATTCCTTCTTCGCGCAAGGAGCGCGATGCTTGTGAACCAGCGTAATCAAATTCACAAGCTTGGCCGATCACAATAGGGCCGCTGCCTATAATCAGTACGGAACGAATACTTCTGTCGCGGGGCATAGTTGAATAGGTAAATTGAGCCGAGCCTACGACCCGATAGCCATCGGGGCTTCAGCAAAAGCAGGCAAAAATAAATCGGGAATTTCAGGAATTTCAGGAATGGCCAGTTTAAATTTTTACCAACAAAGGCTGATCGAATAAAACCCTTGTGCCAAATTTAAATTTGGTCTTACCTTCTTATCAAGATTTTTTTTGTGAAAAAACCATTGTCGGTATTGATGCGCACCACGTACATGCCATCAGGAAGGTGGCCGACAAAAACTTTTTGATCACCTGCATTCCCATCGAGCGAAGTCTCTATCATTTGACGTCCCACCATATCCATCAGCAGCATCGTGGCGGCTTGTGGCCCTGATGTCAAGGCAACATTCATATAATCAGAAGAAACAGGGTTGGGGTAGATGCTAAAAATTTCTTGCTCTTGCTTTTCAATGGCAGTGACTGGCCCCTGAATGCTGAGGTTGTCAATGGCCCAGCCCCAGGCACTGTTGGCATTGTCTGCAAAAAGCCTGAACCTGACAAGCACCGAATCCCCAGCCAAAAAATTCCCGCCTTGTGTGATGTCGATCAATCTTGTTCTGTAAAGCGAAGGGTTTCCGCTTTGATTTGAATTGTATGCTCCTTGCCAAGCATCAAAGGCATTGGAAGAGTAGGGTGTCACCAATTGTTTCCAAGTTGCACCATGATCTTTAGAGCCTTCTACCACCACATAGTCTTTTGCCGCACCAGAAGTAGATTCGGCAATCACTATTTCATTGAAGAGTATTTTTGAGTTGGCGGCACTCACTATCACGGGTGTTTTTAAGAGATAACTAAAGCTGGAAGTGTTGTTCAATCCAAATCCATTGAGGTAAGGATGAGACGAATGGATCGCTCCGTTGGCGAACCCTGTAGGTGTTGCTACACTGAAAAAGTTTCCAACAAAGTCTGTGTTGGCAGAATTAAAATCTGAGACATAAGTGTTCACGGCAGCTTTTAAATTGACCACTGCTATTTTGAAGAAACCTGTTGTGGGAAGCGTGGTCAAATTGCCAACGCTATCGGTGGCATGAATTAGGTATTCGATTTCGTCACCCTCTTTGATGCTGGTATTTAATGTGAGCGTGTATTGACTGACTCCATAGGCAACCACAAACGGAAAATTAGTTACTGCTCCATTGTTCACGCTAAAGTCAACCGAAAGGTTTTTTACTCCGCTAAAATCCGTGGCCTTAGACACAATGTCAAAACTTGAGGTCTTGCTCGAGATAAAATCCAAATGGTCATGCAAAAGGGTTGGGGGCGTTTCATCAATTTGTATTTTCAAATCATCAATAGCCCAACCCCAGCCATAGGCAAATGCATCTGACAGGAGGCGGAAGCGGATCACAATCACATCATTAGGCTTAAAGAAACCCGAAGCACTCATATCAATTGTTCGAGTGTGGAATAAAGTTGAATCGCCAACCGCTAGTGAGTTTCCATTGGTGTCAACACTACTGTTCCATCGTGCAAGCCAATCTGTTTGGTCTCTGCTATCATAGCCTTTGGTCAAATATTTCCACGTGACTCCGCCATCAATTGATCCCTCCATGATGACATAATCAAAGAAATTTGCACTGGGCCAAGTAGAACCTGCTGCACCGGGCTCTACCAACACTACCTCTCTGTATTTTAGAGTAGCTCCACCAACCTTTTTCAATTTTATAGGCACACGAAGTTGGTACACATAATTGATAGAATCTTTATTTATCTGCGGATCTTTCGCATTTAAATAATGATGCTGCGATTGAATGGCTGCACTAAAAAAGCCAGTCGGTTTGCTGATGGAGAAAAAACTGTCGCCAAAAAAATCTGATAAAGGATTGCCTCCATTAAAATTATTTTGATACGTAAGCTGAGTGGGTAGTAGGCTCACCACATTTATTGAATCATAGTTTGACATTGGCAAGCGTGCAACGTTGGGCACCATCGCCTTGTCAGTTGCCTTGATGCGGTAGGTGATAACATCTCCATGATTCAAAGCGGGAAGGGCAATGTTCACTGTGTACGTAGAGTCGGAAGGGTTTGTCATTGCCGCATCGGGGTGGGGCATTCCGTTGATCAAGTACTCAACGGCTCCGTTTTGAATACCAATGTTATCCATGAGGATTGCCGTTATAGTCAATTGTGTATCTGTGTTTTTTATAAACTTAATCGGCACGTGTGATATGTGTGGGGGTTTTGTATCAGGGCCAGCATCGAAAATAAATAACCCTTGCGTTGTATTGGTCATTCCTTGTTGCCAAGTTTTACCGGGATTATAAAATGTGCGCAACGCAATGTCGTCCACCGAAAAATAATATCCATAAGTTGTGGCCGGGCTCGGCACAATTGGCTTGGCAATGGAAGCACTGAATTCGTTGGCATTGACAGTTGGCTGCAAGGATGCATTTATGAAAGTAGAGCCATCCGTGGTATAAAAAAATTTGACAGTACTGGGGGTGTAAGCGGTGTCGCCAGAGATCGTGCACACAATTGGAAAATCATTGTTCACATTTTCTGTATCGTGCAAGGGGGTATGCTGTATAGAGACACTATTCCAACCCATGTCTTTTAAAATACCCATCGTAACGGGGCCAGGGTTGTGAATGGCTTCAGCACTGTTGAAGAAAGGAGTCATCAGGGAGTTGATGTTGCCGGTGGGGTAAGTTGCTTCATCTAGGTGAGCAACACTAGACCCAGCAGTATACGTGGGGGGGGCATAAATCCTCCCCCTTTGATTGCCATTATTTGATTTTACTAAATTCGAATTGAAATACAATGCATTTCCAACAACTTGATTACCCAGTGGAGTGGATGGGCTTGCAAAATCTCTAACTAAACTTTGGCCACTGAAGTTTTCTAAAAACGTTTCGTACACTACGGGCACCCCAAAAAAACTTTGAATATCGCCTGTGCCTCCACTTACTTCGTACGAATGGTTGATGCCGAGTCCGTGGCCAATCTCGTGCAGCACCACCGACATCAGATCGTATTTTCCGGCTGGGGTTGCTCCGTCTGTTCCATAGTACCATGCTGGTTGTAAACTGCTGAAAGAAGCGGCAATATCTGCCTCTGTTGAGCCGTTTAAATCTTTGCCCGCGATTTTTTCTGCCAAGGCAACCGGATACCATACTCCTCGCCTTTTTGCGTTATTAAAATTCGCGTAAAAAGTAGCGGGCGATGCAGATCCTAAAACGCCCGGCCCCAGAGCTCTCCACTCTGCCGTGATATGGATGGTAACAGGTGTAGCAATCAATGTTTTCCAAATATCAACGGCCGCTTGAAAGGCATCGTGGGCCGGCTGAGTAAACCCAATGTAGGTGACTACAATATTGGCTGTCTGAACCCGAGCAGATGGGTTCTTTTTTGTGATCAGATAATGGAGTGGAGGAGGCACAAAGGTATTTGCATCTTTGGCTATGCCATAACAAACCGTTCCGCTCTTGGGTTTCAAACTTTGCAGTTCTGAAGTGTCATTGGGCTTCTGTGAAAAACTCAATGAGGTAATTAAACTCAAAAGAAATGTTACCGCTACTCTTTTTGCTTTCATGCTGTTCTGTTATTAAAACCTTAATTCAAATTCCATTATGTTCGTAACTCACAAATCAATCTTTCTGCAATTGCTTGGCGGTCTCCTCCACTTTGTTCCACACTCTAAAAACATTCTTAGAGCAGATCTTTTCGATTTCGATTTCACTGTAGCCGCGCTTGAGCAACGCATAGATCAGATTCGGGTAGGCCGATACCTCTTTCAATCCCGTAGGCAAACTATCGCCCACACCATCAAAGTCGGAGCCGATGCCAACATGGTCAATGCCTGCCATTTTCACTGCGTGGTCGATGTGGTTGGCCACCATTTCTACATCCGCAAAATAGGAAGGATTCTCTTTTTTAAACTGAGTGATGATGGGTTTGGCCAGTGAATCTTTGGCCTTCAGTTTTTTCTCGTCCAGCAATGCTTTTAATTTTTTCTGATTGACTTCGTTTTTGGCGCGCACGGTTGAGTCGAGAAAGGCCGAGCCAAAATTGATTTGGATCACGCCATCGTTCTCGCCTAGTTTCTTGATCATGTCGTCATTCATGTTTCTACCAAAACCAGGTGTGTAGTATCGGCAAGACGAGTGCGAGGCGATGCAAGGTGCTTTGCTCAAATTCATAACTTGATAAAACGTACTGTCGTCCACGTGCGAGATGTCGATCATAATTCCCACGCGGTTCATCTCCTTCACCAGTTCTCTGCCCAATGGACTTAGTCCATGCCATGTGTGCAGGGTGTCGTACGATGAATCACAAAACTGGTTGTCTTTGCCATGCGTGAGGGTAACGTAGCGAATGCCCCGGTCGTAAAAATATTTCACATTGCTCAAGTCTTTGCCAATCGGTGCACCATTTTCCATGCCCATTGGCAAAGAAATTTTTCTGGCTTTCGTATTGACTTCCACCTCGGCTGGCGAATTGGCCAGCGCAAATTCGTGGGGCAAGCCACTGGCAATACCCCTAACCATTTCAATGAGTGAGTCGGCCAAATTTTTTCCGAAGTCGGGGCGAAGTTGGTATGAAGCGGGAATATAAATCGACATGAAGGGGGCATCCAGCCCGCCTTTACGCGCGCGCACAAAATCAATGTTGCCGGTACTGTTGTGCACCAGTGTATCAAGATTGCCCCTGTCGGCTACAAAGTTTTTGTCTTTCAATCGAAAGGGCAAATCCACGTGGCCATCGGTGATAATGAATTTTTGAGCGAGTTCGTCTGCATAGGCAAGCAGTTGCTCGTCACTCATTCGGTCAACTGGTTTTTTTTCTGCGCAACGAGCGAAAATAAAAACGAGTGCGGTAAGAAAGAAAAAAATATTTTTCATTGGTCTGCTTTAATTCGGTTTGAAAGTTAATGGTTAAACTTCAAATTCATCGTGTAATTTTGATCGCTAATTTTAATTTTTTGAATATTCTAACATCTTATACGGTAGCCCAATTGGCTTTGCGCAATGGCCAGGACAAACCCGAAGTGTGGATTGCCTATCGCGGTCTCATCTACGATGTTACCTCCTCGCGGCTGTGGCGCAACGGGAAGCACTACGAACATTGGGCAGGGCAAGACTTGACAGACGAACTGAAAGATGCGCCACACACCGAAATGGTGTTTGAGAAATTTAAGCCGATCGGCCTTTTAAAAAAGAATTAAGACGTAAGTATTTTCACTAATTTCAAAACTTCTTTTTCAGAATTGTAAACATTGGGCGAAATACGGATGGCATCGCCACGCATCGAAACAGAAATTTTATTTTTTAAAAGATTACGCTTTATTTTTTCTAAGTCCACACCCTTTGGTGGCCGCACCCCAAATAAATGATGGCCTCGGAATTTTTCGTCTTCAATCCAAAAGCCTGCTTCGCGAAGTTGACGCACCGATTCGCGGGTAATGTTGCCACAATACGCCTGAATATTTTGAGGCTTCCATTCGTTGATCTGTTTTAGTGCAGTCGTCATCATCGGCACTAAAATAAAATTGCTTCGCTCGCCCACGTCATAGCGCAACGCACCCGGTTGGTATTCCTCTTGATCGTTGACAAGCTCCGTAAAATCCTCACTGTTTTTTCGGTTGATCCAATTCTCTTCCATGGGCTTGCCTCCATCAAAATATTCTCCATAGTAAGCAAGTGCGATTGAGTAAGGCCCCATCAACCATTTATAGCCAACTGAAATCAATGCATCGGGTTGAATTATATTTACATCAAACGGCAGCGCACCGATGCTTTGCGATCCGTCTATTACGAGCAGCGCACCTACTTCGCGCGTACGTTTTCTTATTTCAATCAAGTTGAACTTGGTGCCGTCAGCCCAATGTACATTGCCCAGCGCCACCATGCGTGTGTTTTTATCGATGGCATCAAGAATTCTTTCGTTCCAAATTTTTCCTCTGTCTTTTAAAACACTTGGCGCTGCAATTGACTTTAGTTTTGTGCCCTTTTCTTTGCACACGCTCCGCCACGGATAAACATTGCTGGGAAATTGTTCTGCGGCAACCACAATATTGTGTGCGTTATCTACTTTCAAATTATGGGCCACGTTGCCAAGCCCATACGAAGCCGAAGCTACTATGGCGATGCGTTGATGTTCCTTTGTGCCGACCAGTTTGGCAAACTCTGGGCGCAGCCGATTAGCCCCTTCAAAAAAAAATTTGGAGGGAAGCTCGGCAGGGTTTCTTTTTTTTCTGATCCCCTCAATGCCCGCTTTCTCAACATCCTTCAGCAGGGGCGACATGTACGAGCAGTTGAGGTAAGTAGTATTGACCGGCAGTGAAAATTTTTTTCGCTGAAGTGAAAGCATTTGATTTTGGATTTATGACCGTAAGTTATTGAATGACGGATTACAAGATGTGTTTTTAAGTAATTTTTTGACGAATAAAAATCTATTAAGGTTACTAAGAAGTTGCGCAAAAGATTAACCACCAAAATGAACAGCATGAGAACTTCGTCAGAAAACTATAAAGGCATCGAATACGTTCAAATTTCCTCTTTGCCCACAGCTCAAAAAAATGTGATCTGGAAATCCATCAACCTTAACTTGATCATCACCATCTTAAAAGAAGACGCACTCTTGAACGATTGCCTCCAATATCAGCACTATCTTGCTTGGTATGAAAATGCTTTTAAACTGCCTACTTACAAGAAACCCGTTGAAGAAGAAGTTGCTGCACACGAATTGGTTTTTGCCTTCAAATAATTTGCTCTCAAAGAAGATTCAGCTCAAGCAGCACCTTGCATCATTAATTTTTTTGTTAATAGATATTCATTCCAAATTTCAGATAAAATATCAGCCGCGGGTTTTACTTCATTAATAAAAGAAGCTGCTTGTCCAATCTCCAGTTCGCCTTCGTCAAGGTCGCCCTCAAAAATCCCAAGCCTGGCCCGTCCTTTTCCCAGCAAGTTTTTTAATTCATCCATCGATGCGGCTCTGCTCTCAGCCGCTGCAATCTGCTGGTAAAATTTATTTTTTATCAGGCGCACGGGCGTGAGTTTTTTCATCGTGAGTAGCGTCTCACCTTCGCCCAACCGTATCAATTTATTTTTGAAGTTCTCGTGCGCTGATGATTCTAAACTTGCCGCGAAGCGAGTACCAATCTGCACGCCATCGGCCCCCAGGGCTTCGGCCGCCAACATGGCGCGCCCTGATGCAATGCCTCCTGCCGCCAGCAGGGGAAGGCTCACGGCATCGCGCACCAAAGGCAGCAGACAAAGTGTGGTGGTTTCTTCGCGGCCATTGTGCCCACCTGCCTCGAAGCCCTCGGCCACAATCGCATCAACGCCCGCCTCGGCACTTTTGCGTGCATATTTTGAACTCGAAACTACGTGAACTACCGTGATGCCTTTATCCTTTAAAAAACCAGTCCATAGCGCTGGGTTTCCTGCTGATGTAAAAACGACCTTAACATTTTCCGCTACAATGATTTGCATAAGCTTTTCAATCTCGGGATAGAGCAAGGGCACGTTTACGCCAAAAGGTTTTTGTGTCGCTGCCTTACATTTTTGGATGTGCTCTCGCAGTGTTTCGGGGTGCATAGAGCCTGCGCCAATAAGCCCAAGGCCGCCCGCATTGCTCACCGCTGCCGCCAGTTGCCAACCGCTGCACCACACCATCCCAGCCTGCACTATCGGGTACTCGATTTTGAAAAGCTCTTCGATACGTTTTGTCATGCTGAAAAGTAAATATTTAATTGGCACCAAGGATAGTGGGCTGATTTTCTGCCGCTTACCAAAAAGCCATTGTTTGACATCGCATTACAATCTGCCAATAGTTGTCCACAAACCTCGAATTGATAAATAGGTGGATAAGAATTTGAAAATCAGTGCATTATAATGTAACAATTCGCTAATGTTGATAAATATCTCATTTTGTGGAAATCTATCAGGCAAGATTCTAAGTGGCTGAATTTTACCATTTTAATAAATTTATTTCATCAAACTTACATGGCCGGTTAGTTTTGTTGTATTCCGATTTTTCATCTTTAAATTTGAATCCATCAATTAAAATAAGACTTCTCTATGCGAATGATTACTTTTCTTTCCATCCTATTCATTGCACCTCTTGCAGGGTGGAGTCAAGAGGAAATTAAGCTTCCCGAACTGCAAAAAAGAATCAATGAGGCCGGTGCGATCAAGGTGGTGAATTTTTGGGCTACTTGGTGTGCCCCTTGCGTGAAGGAACTTCCGCTTTTTGAAAAACTCAATAAGGAAAATAAAAATGTTAAGGTTCTTTTGGTGAGCATGGACTATGACCTCGATCCAAGTCCCGTTAAGGTGAAGCGGTTTGTCGAACGAAAAAAAATCGCTTCGCAGGTCGTAATCCTCGCTGAGCAAAACCCTAATGATTGGATAGAAAAAATCGACAAAAACTGGAGTGGGGCATTGCCCGCTACGCTGGTGGTCAATCCTGGCAATGGAAAACGAAAATTGGTGCAAGGTGGATTGAAAGAAGGCGACTTGGAAAAATTAATTGCCGAGGTCACAAAATGAATTTTTCGTTCACTGCGTTTTTTTCAATCGTGGCTATTTTCCTTCTTTGCATTGGATGCGAAAGGAAAGAAACTATTTTAGTTTCGAACAAAAACAAAAAAGAAGTTCTAACACGGTACGGAAAAGAGAATCCTCAAAAAGAGGTAATCATCGAAACTGATTTTGGTTTAATGAAAATCAAACTCTATGATGAGACGCCTTTGCACCGCGCCAATTTTATTAAACTAATCAACGATGGCTACTACGGCCAGCCAGAGTTTTACCGCATCGTGGAAAAGTTTGTGGTGCAGGGCGGAGTGTCCATGAAAAAATTGGATTACACTATTCCAGCAGAATTCAATTCAAGATATTTTCATAAAAAAGGGGCACTGGCCATGGCCCGGCTCGATGACAACAACCCGGAAAAAGAATCTTCTGCTACCGAGTTTTATATTGTGCATGGCAGCAAGTATGCCGGCTGGGAATACGATGAAGAAGAGAAAACGATGAGCCTAAAATTATCGGCACTGCAACGAAAAATTTATACAACTATTGGTGGAGAGATGTCGTTAGATGGCCAGTACACCGTGTTTGGCGAAGTGGTGGAAGGCCTTGATATCATTGATCAGATAGCCAGCACAAAAGTGTACAGCAACGAGAAGCCTTACAAAAAAATTACCTTTAAAATCCGTGTAGTCAGCAACAAAAAATAAAATAAAATTTATGAAAAAATCAATCCTCTTGTTTGTGGTGATGGTTGCCTCATTGGCAGCAAGCCCAATAAAAAATGGGTATGAAGTAGGTGATACCGTTACGGATTTTAAACTTAAAAATGTGGATGGTAAAATGGTTTCGCTGGCCGATTTCAAAAATGCGAAAGGCTTCATCGTGATTTTTGATTGCAATACTTGCCCTGTATCCAAGGCCTACAATGCACGCATACTTGCTCTAAATAAAAAGTTCTCCACGTTGGGGTTTCAAGTAATCTTGATCAATCCTAATTCACCAGAAGTTTCTGAAGGCGACTCTTTCGAGGAGATGGTGAGCTATGCAAAAAAACATCGCTATGATTTCCCTTACTTGTATGACGGAACACAAGACATTGTGAGAAAATTTGGAGCGACCAACACACCCCATGTGTTTGTGATCAACAAGACTTCGAGCGACATGAAAATAGCATATATTGGTGGTATTGATGACAATACTCGGGACGCATCAAAAGCAACGAAACATTATGTTGAAGATGCCGTCAATGAATTGTTGGCTGGCAAGTCGGTCTCGGTGAGTAAAACCAAAGCCATAGGGTGCAGTGTAAAATTTAAGAATTCTTAAACTTCCCGGTCGATCAGGCTTACTACAAATTTTTTCAAAGACTCTGCTTTTCGATTGTTTGAAAGGTCATTCAGACTGTTAAACCCTTTATCAAAATAAGATTGAATTTTCTGCTCCGTCAGTGATGATAAATTAAGGCGGTCATAAATGGAGGTGACCGCTTTAATTTTTTTTTGCTTGTCAAATTTTTTGACCGTCAGCAAGTGGTTCAATTCTACTTTGGTTTTTCCCGTTGCTTTTGTCATTGCCTTGATCAACAAAAATGTTTTCTTGTTTGAAAGAATATCGCCACCCACCTGCTTGCCGAATTTCTTTTTGTCGGCATACACATCGAGCCAATCGTCTTTCAACTGAAAGCCTATGCCTATGTTGGTTCCAAAATCGAGCAATGCTTTTTGATCGTGATCCGAAGCATCAGCCAATAAAGCGCCCAGCTCTAAGCTAAATCCCAATAACACAGCGGTTTTCAAGCGTATCATTTCAAAATACTCCGCCTCTGAAACTTTCTTTTTGTTTTCAAATTCCACGTCCCATTGCTGGCCTTCACAAACTTCGGCTGCACACTGATTGAACCGTTTCAATACGCGCTTCAGTTTTTTTTCTTCAAGGCCAAGAAACAGATCATATACTTTTACGAGCATCACATCGCCCGAGAGTATGGCCGTGTTCACGTTCCATTTTTTGTGCACGGTAGCTTTGCCTCTGCGCAGTGGGGCTTCATCCATGATGTCATCGTGCATCAATGTGAAGTTGTGGAATGCCTCCACCGCCACCGCATACGGAATTATTTTTTCTATATCGTTTTTGTAGAGCGAGTACGAAAGTGCGGTGAGCAATGGCCGCAATCGTTTCCCGCCAAGTGCCATGATGTAACGTATCGGCTCGTATAGCGACTTGGGCTGACTGCCAAACTTTGTCTTTTTAATTTCCGCTTCGATCAGCGAAAGATAATTGCTCACCATTCCTTTTTTTCGTCAAAGGTCAAATCAATTGTCCTTCTGTCCACATCGGTCTTCTTGATGCGCACTAAAGTCTTATCGCCCAACCTGTAGATTTTATTTCTCTTCCTTCCGATCACGCGATAATTCTTTTCGTCCAATTCATAAAAATCATCTTTCATATCGGCCATGCGCACCATGCCCTCGCACTTGGTTTCGGTGATCTCGATAAATATCCCAAAGTCGGTAACGCCCGTGATGATGCCCTCATACATTTTGTCTTCGGCCATGCTCATGAACTCTACTTGCTTGTATTTGATGGAAGCCCGTTCGGCATCGGCCGCACGTTTTTCCCGCTCGCTGCTATGCACACATTTTTCTTCGTACTCCTTTTTCAACACGGGTTTCCCTTCATCGAGATAATGTTGCAACAACCGGTGCACCATCATGTCGGGATACCTGCGGATGGGCGAGGTGAAATGCGTGTAATGATCAAAAGCCAAACCAAAATGGCCTTTGGCCTCAGTAGTGTATTTTGCCTTGGCCATCGAGCGCACAGCCAATGATTGCAACACATTCTGTTCGGGCTTGCCCTCAATCTCTTCCATCAGTTGGTTGAGCGAGCGCGAAATTGTTTTTTCTTCAATGTTGACTTTGTGGCCGAATTGTTTTGCGAACAAGGAAAAGTCGCGCACTCTTTCAGGGTCAGGGAAATCGTGGATGCGATACACAAACGTGTTCTTGCCTTCACTCTTTTTCATTTTATAAACAAAGGTTGCAACCGCCTTGTTGGCGAGCAGCATAAATTCTTCCACCAGCTTGTGCGCATCCTTTCGGATTTTCGGAACTACTTCCAAAGGCTTTCCTTTCGCATCGAGCTTGAATTTCACTTCGGTAGTTTCAAAATTCACAGCACCATGCTCAAATCGTTGCTTGCGCAATTTGATCGCTAACTCATTTAGCAGTTTTAATTCTGATGCAAATTTTCCCGCGTTGGCTTCAATTCCTTCCTGAGCATTTTCATACGTGAAGCGATGGTCTGAGTGGATGACGCTGCGGCCAAATTTCTCGTTGAGCACATTGGCCTTATCATCCATTTCAAAAACGGCTGCAAAAGTAAGTTTGTCTTCATGTGGGCGCAGCGAACAAAGGCCGTTGCTCAATTTTTCGGGGAGCATAGGCACGGTGCGGTCCACCAAATAAACGGAAGTGGCGCGGTCGAAGGCATCGGCATCTAACACCGTGCCCGGCTGAACATAGTGCGTGACATCGGCAATGTGCACACCGATTTCGTAGTTGCCATTGTTTAGTTTTTTAAAAGAAATGGCATCGTCAAAATCTTTTGCGTCTTCGGGGTCGATGGTAAACGTTAGCGTTTCACGAAAGTCCAAGCGTTTTTTGATTTCTTCTTTTGGAATTGTCTCGCTGATTTTTTCTGATTCGTGCAAAACGCTTTCCGGGAAACGGAACGGCAAGTCAAACTCGGCCATGATCGAATGTATTTCTGCTTCGTTCTCGCCCGTCTTGCCAAGGATCTCAATAATTTTCCCTTCCGGGTTTTTATCGCCTTCCGGCCACCGGGTTACCTCAAACAAAACTTTGTCGTTTGCTTGTGCCCCGTTTATATTTTCAGGGTGGATAAAAAAATCCTGATAAAGTTTTTTGAAATCCGGGATGATGAATGCATAACTTTTTGAAAGCTCTACCCTGCCCACAAACCGGTTACGTCCACGCTGCAAAACTTCAATCACGCGGCCTTCGGGATTTTCGCCCGTACGCTTTCCTAAAACCTCCACCACTACTTTGTCGCCATGCATGGCCGGCAGCAAGTCGCGGGTTTTTACATAAATATCTTTTTGCCCTTCAATGCCCGTGTTGATGTAGGCAAAGCGTGGGTTGACATGATCGACCATCCCCGTTAGCCCTTCCGCTTCAAACACTGAAGCAAAACTGCCATTGGCAAGCTGTTTTATTTTCCCATCCGACTCAAGTTTCTCTAGTGCTGAGAAAATTGCCGAGTTCGAGGCTTTGTTTTTTGCTCCAATCTTTCGGGCGATTTGCTTGAAATCGTAAGCACGGCCAGGGTTGTCGTTGAGCAGGCGTACTACTTCTTTGTGAACAGAATTTTTCTGTTCCTTTTCTTTTTTTGATTTTTTTTCTTTGAATTTTTTCTTTGACATTTTTTAAATGATTACGGCAGCCTCCACTTTTGGAAAGAGGCTGTCAATGTTTTTTTGTATTTCTATTGTTTGTGCCAGTGCCGTTGCCATTTTGCAGTAGTGGCCGGGATCATTCATCAAGCGGCCTTTGCGGTCCTTTAAATATTTTTCCATCACTTGATAGCCCCCAATATGATAGTTCCACACTTCGGGAGTGATGCCTTCAAAGTAATTGGGCCTCACCCCCGACCCCTCTCCCGTGGAGAGGGGGGCATTAATGAAGAGGATTTGTTTTTCTAGATCGTATTTTAGTTTGCCAATGCGGTCATCGCCTTTGCCTTTGTATTTGACTACTGGCCTATTGAGCGACTTGTGTTTTAACAAATGTAGCTCGGTAAGTTGCTCGCCTAGTTCGGCCAATTGCAAAAACAATTTATAATCCGATGTGAACGGAATGCGCGGAAAATCAATCTTCAAAAACTCTGCATACTTCTCACGGTAGGTGTTGCTGTAGAGAACGGCATAGCAATAGTGGAGAATGTTTTCGGGAGTAATAGTCCTGCCACGACTCAAAGTCGTGGCAGGACTTGCCGCAAGGACAGCACCAAATGCCTTCTCTAATTTCTCTATCACTTCTTTACTGATATTGGGCTTACGGCCTTTGTTGCCAACTGTTTTTAATTTTTTTGCAATGAATTGACGGCCGATAAAAGTCTTGTCGATGAGTTGTCCGTTTCTATAAAGCCGGAATTCATAGAAGTCCGTTAGAATTAAGTTCGGGAATACACCACGGTAGCGTTTCAGTTGCTCCGAGTTTTCAATCACGTCCAGATTTTCTCCGGGCTTCTTCGCTTCGATGTAGCCTACAATTTGTTGTTGGCCATCCCAAATACGGAAGTCAGGGTTACCGGCTTCTGTTTTTTTAGGCAGCGTAGTGATCTGGATTTTTTTTCGATCAATACTTTCTGCAAAAGACTGGAAGAAAGAGGAGAGGTGCGAGTAGTAGCTTTCTTCGCGGGCATCGCCTTGCGCAGTGGTGTCGGCTATTTTTTTAAGGTACTCGTGAAGCATTATGGATATTAAAGGTAGCCGAAATTCTACGGGCTACAAGGTTTGTATTTAAACCGTGTGACTAATATTTTTTTCATCCATCAATGGCAAGCCTTTCATCTTCAAATACAATTGAGCGATGGCCACCACATCGCTCACGCAGTATTCCGCAATTTTTTTCAGGTCCTTCTCGCGATAATACACTTCGTTTACTTTTGAGCCGTCCATCACCCCTTTGCTCGATGGGATGTTGAACAGCGCGAGGAGAAGATCGAGCGAAGTGTAGTGTTTGTAGTCGCCAAACTTCCACATCTCCATCGTGTCGAGGTGTGGCACGTCCCACGGTTTCCTTCCCGAATGGTTTAACAAAGTCGGCAACGCAATCCCATTCACCAACATCCTGCGGCTGAGGTATGGAAAGTCAAATTCCTTTCCGTTGTGTGCACACAGTTTTGTTTTGGCATCCAGTTTTTCGAGTGTCTCCTTAAATTCAATGAGTAATTTCTTTTCGTCATCATCGGCAAAATATTTTGACTTCAATCCAAGAGTGCCATTTTCATTCTCAACATATTTTCCTACAGCCACCACAATTATTTTTCCAAACTCGGCATAGATGCCAGCGCGTGCAGCAAACAAATCTTCATCCGTTTGGTTTTCTTCTCTTTTCAGAAACGAAGCCTTTCGCGCCCATTGTGTTTTGAAACGCTCGCTCAACTGGTGGTGATGTTGCGCGATGCCCACCGTTTCGATGTCGAGGAAAAGAATGTCTTTTAGTTCAGGTGCCATCATGGTTTTTTAAATTGCTAAAACGAAGGTGGGAAATTCTTGGCACACCTGTATGCCAAAGCACTTCGGTGCGCAGGCACAGATTACACTGATTTGAATTGGCATCTTATCGGTTTTTTAATTTCCTCATTGCCAAACTGAAATTTTCTTTGATCCCTTGACCTGACTGATGGTGTTGTTCTTTTACAACCCAATTGCCGTTGACGATGGTGCCAAGTATTCGACTTGAATCAGAAGTGTAAAGAATGGTAGCAAGTCTATTTCGTTCTGAAGTTTCTGAAATCAAATGCGACTTGGCTTTGAAGACGACCGCATCGAATGATTTGCCGATTTCAAAATTATTGTTTGACAAAATGCCCATTGCTTTTCTACCGGACGAAACGGATTCATTGACCAGATAAGTGGCGGCATCGCCTTCAAAAGTATTTCGATGATTAGTCACTAACCGCTGACTGTAATCGATCATCCGAAATTCTTCCAACGGATTTAATCCGATGTGACTATCCGTACCAATGCTCCAACGTCCACCCAATTTTACGAACTCCTTCATCCTAAAAATCCCATCGCCCAGATTCCCTTCCGTTGAAGGACAGAGTACGACATTTGCTTTGGAAGCTGCGAGTTTTTTTAATTCATCATCATCAAGGTGCGTGGAGTGAACTAAATTAAAACGCTCATCCACCTTCAAGTTTTCAAGCAGCCACTGCATCGGTCGCTTACCGCAGAATGATAGGCAATCGTTGACTTCTTTTTTTTGTTCGGCTACATGCAAATGAAATGGTAACTCTTTTGGCCCTTGATTGGATGTTGTTTTTACATCTTCTAAGTCAACCGCCCGCAGCGAATGCACACTAAAGCCGAGCGATGCATTTGAATAATTTTTTAGTGCAGCTTTCGATGCCTCCAATAATTTAAAATAGTCATCAACATTTCTTGAAATGAATCTTCGCTGTCGTTCTTGTGGCTCCATACCAAAGCCACCTTTTTGATAAAAGACTGGAACGAGTGTAATTTTTATTCCCGCAGTTCTTGCTGCCGCCACCATACGCTCGCCCATCTCAGCAAGATTTGAATACGCTTTTCCATTCTTATCATGATGGAGGTAATGAAACTCTGCTACGTGAGTGTAGCCAACACGCACCATCTCCGCATAAAGCATGGCCGCGATGGCTTCCACTTGATCTGGATCAACCGCCAAGGCGCACTTGTACATTCCTTCGCGCCAAGTCCAGAAGTCATCGGCTGCGTCTGTCAAATGATTTTCGGCCAGGCCCGCCATGGCATATTGAAAAGCATGTGAGTGTGCATTCTGAAATCCAGGCAACGCAAAGCCTTCTACTGTTTCTATTTTTTTTCCTTCCGGGGGTTGATTGGATAAGTATTGAATTATTCCATTTTTGTCAACACCAATAACTGCTGCTGAAAGCCAACCTTCATGTTGAAGAAGAGAGGTGAAGCGAAAATAGTTGAGTCCCTCACCCATCTTCAGTTCTTTTTCCTCCTCAGCAAATTCTGAAGTTTGTTTTGTAGCGCATCTTGCACGGGGTTGGTCTTCGTACTGTCTGTTTTTATTTTGGTAGTATCTTTTTTTCCGCCCAAGAGGTTGTTCACTACGGCTTGCACTTTTGTTCCTTGCACGGCTTGCTGCAATGCCTCTTTTCCTTTTTCTATAGCTACTTCGGTCACCGCATTTTTTATTTGCTGTTTCTGTTCTTGCGAAAGCAGCGTGGCCATTGGATTGGTAAAAGTTCCGCCAAGGCCAATGTTTACTGGGATTTCCGAGGTCGCATTTTTTGTGCCTGCGTATTGGCTCATCAATCCTTGAAACTGTGCGCCCAATTTTCCGGCTGGCACATTCATCTTCAGTGCGTAGTTGATCGCGCCATCTAAGGCCGTGCTGCCCGAAACAGACGTGATGTAGTTTCCAAATTTTACATTGAAGGGTTTCACCGTGAGCTTGCCATCGCTGATCGAGGCTGACATCAATACATCTTTCAGTGTGACTTGGTCCGTGTCGCTGAGTTTGGTGAGTGATGTGATCCCCGAAATCAATTTTGATTGTGTCACTGCTGCCTCGGCAATCTTGATGAGGCCGTTGCCGTTCACGGTATTTAATTTCGGCATCATGTCTTGGCCAAGCTCACCCTTGATTTTAAAATCCGTTCCAAATTTTCCCGAGGCCAAGCCTGCAATGGGCGCATATTTTTTGATCATCGAAAACGAAGCGGCTGCCTGCTGAATTGAAAGGTTGTCGATCTTCAATCCAAAATCATATCTCGGATGTTGAAGGTCTTTAGTGCTGTAAACGCCATTGACACCAAACGAGCCACCGAGCATATTGAACTTCACATTGCTCAAATTGGCCTCCGCATTTTTTACAATCACATCGCCCACCGCTTGCGTGATCACGTAATCCATCATCTTCATGGTCTTGATATCGGAATGCAAAACAAAGTCAATGTTTGCTGGCACGGGGATCACGCTCAATTTGGTGGTGTCTTTTTTGTCGGTGGGTGCGCTGTTGGTCATGAACTCGTTCAAGTCGAGCAGTGTAGAACTGAAATTCAAATTGCCACTGATGGTTCCCTTAGTAAACACGTAGCCAAGGTAATTGCTCACTGCGCCATCTACGCTGAAATCGCTTTTGCCAATAGTGCCCCTCGTATTTTTCAACTCAATTTTTTGTGTACTGAAAATTGCCTCGCATTGCGCTATGGTCAGTGCATACGTCAGTGCTTTTGATGTGAACTGAAAATCCTTCAGCGAAGCCGAGCCGTTTGCCGGAATTGTTTTTTTGTTGGCGTCATAAACTCCTTTGGCTGAGGCGTCAATTTTAAAAATGCCTTTCATTTCCATCCCGTCCATTGGAAACATTTTACTGAGCTCGTCCAAGTTGAGTGCTGCTTTTATGTGTGCCTCAACTGGGTAATCTTTTAAGTTTTCAATTCGTGCTTGCACCTCCACCGGATTGGTACCAAAATCCAAGTGCAATTTTTTTAAATCGATCAATGTGTTTTCGATCACGCCCGTTTTGTTGTCCACCTGCAAATCCATGTTGATGTTGCTCACGGCCGTAGGCAAGGCAGGGTATTTGAACATCGCATCTTTCACTTTCAATTCTAAATTGAAAGCGGGCATCTGCTTGTCGTTGTAAGTCCCTTTCACAAAACCATTGAACGATAAATCTCCTTTCGTTTCAATCTTGTCAAAGCTTTTTGAGTACATGCCCGGCACCAACGAGAGCAAACTCTTGAAAGAATTTTGTGGGCTCTTGAAATTAATGTCCATGCCAAAATCTTTTTCGTTCATTTTAAACCAGCCGTCAACGCCAAAAGCAAAGTCATTCATCTTGGCCGAATTTTCCTTGAACACATATTTTGTAAAACCTTCACTGATCCCGATCACGGCATCAATAGCTGCGCGTTTGTTAGAAATGTACTCCACGCCACCGTAGCGCACCGTCACCGAGTCGGCAATAGTTTTGGTAAAGAGATCAAATTCTTTCTCGTTAAAATTTCCATTACCAGAATGGTTCAGTCCTTTTATCGCCATATAAAATGGCATGGTGGCATCGTCATAAACCAACGCTGCGTTTTGAATCGACCAGTAATCGATGACAAAAGAAAATTGGCTGGGTGCGTCCGCCTTTTTCCCCGTGTCGGTAGATGGATAAGTAATGTTGTAGTTGGCCTGTCCGTCTTTCAGCACGGTGATACTGATCTGAGGCCGCACCAGCGTAATGCCTTTCACGCGCAGTTCATCTCCGAAGAGCACATCTTTCAAATTCACTTCCACTTCAAAGCGCTCTACTACAAACAAATGCTCGCCAGCAAACGGTGCACGGTTGAAAACCCCAAGTTCTTTTACTTCTACAGTGACGTTTGGAAAATGGCGAAACACCGACAAGCTAAAATTATTCACATCAAAAACCACATCGGCATTGATGGTCTTGGCAATCTCTTTATCCACCATGGATTTTATTTTTCCTTTGAACACAATTGGCAACACCACTGCCGCTACCAGCAGCAAGCCAACAAGGATGGAGAACCCAATCAGGATTTTTTTCAAGGCTTTCATACTTCAAAGTTAGAATGACAAAAATAATAAATGCGTAGTGTCCATTTTCTAAAACCAGCGCAACATGAGCCCTACCAATTTCTTCTTCAAGTGGGTGTAGGGTGGGTGCAACAAATAAGGAATGGAGAGGCCACTCTTTTGTTTGAGCACGGGCTTCTCATTAGAAAAAGAAAGAAAGCCATAGCGCCCGTGCGACTTGCCAATGCCGCTATTGTTCACACCGCCAAAGGGAAGATTGGGATGGGTGAATTGCATGATTGATTCGTTAATGCAAACTGAGCCAGCCGAAGTTTCGGCTAATATTTTTTCACGAAAAGATTTTCGGTTACTGAAAATGTACAAGGCCAAGGGTTTTGGTTTGTCGTTGATAATGTAGGTTACTTGATCGGCTTCGCGAAACGGCACGATGGGCAAAATCGGTCCAAAGATTTCATCTTGCATCGCCAACGAATTGGGGGCTACATTGGAAAGGATGACAGGGTGAATGAAATTTGAGTCTTTATTGACAGCACCCGAAAACTCAACCTTTGCTCCTTTCTCAATAGCATCCTCCAAGATTTTGTTGAGCCGATCGAAGTGCTTGCGGTTCACTACTCGTGCATAGTTGGGTGACGTTTCATTTACGGTTCCCTCTTGTCCAAACATTTGCTGTGTCTCTTGCTTCAATGCCTCGATCAATTTTTGTTGCACGGATTCCTCCACCAAAACATAATCGGGTGCGATACACGTTTGACCATTGTTCAGAAATTTTCCGAAGGCGATTCGCTTAGCCGCATCTTTTAAGTTGGCCGAAGCGTCAACGATGGCGGGGGATTTCCCTCCAAGCTCGAGCGTGACTGAACAGAGATGTTCGGCCGCAGCTCTCATCACCACTTTGCCCACGCTGGGGCTTCCCGTAAAAAAAATATGATCGAAAGGCAAACTCAGCAACTGCGTTGAAACTTCTTGTGCGCCCTCCACCACCGACACCAAATCTTCTTCAAAAAATTCGGACACTAATTCAGCGATCAACCTTGAGGTATTGGGTGTAAGCTCAGATGGCTTGATGATGGCCGTGTTGCCCGCAGCCAAACAAGAAATCAACGGGCCGAAGCACAAGTTGAAAGGAAAATTCCAGGGAGCGATGATGAGGCAAACACCTTTGGGTTCGAAGCGCACTTCAGAGCTTGTGCCCAAGTAGGTGAGTGGCGCATCAATTTTTTGCGGCTCTGCCCACTCGTCCAGGTTGGCCAGTGTATGCCGGATTTCTGTGAGCACCGGATACAGTTCTGAAATATCAGATTCGGTTTTTGGTTTTTTAAAATCTTGGTAAACCGCCTCCCTTATCCTTTCCCTATTCTTCAAGAGAAAGGGGTCTAAAGTTTTTATTCTTTTTTTTCGGTCGGCTATTGTCTCGCTTCGCAACAGTAGGCTTTTCCTTTTCTGTTTCTCAAAAATATCCAGTATTCGTTGGCTTCCCACCGTTGTAGTTTGGGCAATCATGTTTAGGTTTTTTTGAAAGTTATTCATTTTTTAAGAAGGCCGGAGTCAAAATTTTTCCTCAAAAGTTTGAAATCCGTTACCCGTATGTTAATTTCAATTTACAATTATGTAACATTTGCTTAATATGAAGGAGTTTTTCATCCTATTTCTATTAGTCTTGAGTCATCATGGTAGCATTTGCCAAGACACTAGCCCGCAAAAGGCAGGTGATTTTACTGGTTTCAAAAGCAAATTTTCACCATTTTTTTCTTCTCTCAAGAATCATCAATTCTCTGAAACCAAAACGTTGAAGCGGCTTTTTCACAAAGCTCATCGAAAGATTTTAAAAAATTATCTGGCTTATTCAACCGTAGAAGATGTCTTTAATAATGGCAACTACGATTGCCTTAGTGGTACTTATTTTTTCAGTCTTGCGCTGGACGAGCTAAAAATTAAATACCGGGTGATCGAAACCAACTATCATATTTTTATTGTCGCTCAAAGCGATCGTGGCGAAGTGCTGCTGGAAAGCACCGATCGGTTTGGCGGCTTTGTCCGTACTCAAAAAATCATTCACAAAAAACTTTCAAGCTACCGCGAGCGCAACAGCGGATCACCCCAGCTTTACTTGACAGGCATCAGTCTCTTTCACGAACTTCTTCCAAACCAATTACCAGGACTGCTGTATTTCAATAAGGCGGTAGATGCCTTTCATAAAAATGATCTCACTGCCTGCTGCTTGTATTTGGAAAGTGCTTGGAAGATTTATGACAACCAGCGCATCGAAGAGTTTACGCCCATCTTAGTGCGCTCCATCTTGCACAGCAACCTTGATGAAAAACAAAAAATAAACTTGACTGGGATTTTAAAGGCACACCAGCAGCAAACAATTCATCCCCTCGCCTCGCGCTGATTTTAATTTTGTAACACACGCAACTCCACGCGCCTATTCAACTTGTGCGATTCTTCTGTGTTTTCTTTTGACATTGGCTGAGTCCCTCCAAACGCTTTTGTTTTGATACTGTTTTTGTTCGCGCCTTTTATGAAGAGATAATTCTTAACGGCATCTACACGATCCTGCGAAAGTTTTAAATTTAATTTAGGATCGCCTTTGATGTCGGTGTGCCCTTCCAATTGGATAATCATCTTGGGGTTGTCTTTGAGCATCTTCACCACCTGATTTAATTCTTCGTACGATGAAGGTTCGATCTTGGAGGTGCCCACGTTGAAAATCAGGTTGTCCAGTCGCATCAGTTTGCCCACCGTATGCGTTTCTTCGGCCACTTTAGAAGCACTTACAGGCAACCCGAGTTCAATATTTTTTATCACTCTTTTTTCACCATTGGCTTCGGCCGGGTCGATCATAAATTTGGAAGGCGCATAACCTGCTGCCACAACAACAAGCTCGTACTTGTCATTATCAAATAATGGAAAAATGAAATTGCTGCCCGAAAGAAATCCAACCTTGCTTCCATAAGGTAAACTCTTGTACGAAATCTTTGCCACTACGGCTTCTTTAGTAGTAGCACTAATGATGTTCCCTTGGGCATAAATAATCGTGTCGCTAGTTTGAGCTTTGGCAACTATGGAGCAAAAAAATAAGAGGGTAAGAAAAATGAGTTGTTTCATATTCCTACATCTTTACAATCTTGAATTCTACTCTTCTGTTTCTGCCATTGCCTACCTTCGTATTTGTCAGATCGATAGGTTTGGTCTCGCCAAAAAACAATACTGTGATCCGCACTGGTAAGATTCCTTTTTCAACAAGATAGTTGGCCACTGATTTTGCCCTGCGCTCAGACAACTTCATGTTGTATTCTGCCGGCCCTGTTTGATCGGTGTGGCCATCAATCTCTACTTGCATTGTTGCCTTCTCATTCATCATCGAAACGATGCGGTTCAACTCAGGGAATGACTCGGTCTTTAATGTTGACCGATCGAAATCAAAGAAAATATTATTGAGTGTGATCGTGGCGTTCTCTTGGATAACGGCCACTTGTATCGGCTCAAGTTTTACATCATCGCGCAGTGTGCCCGGTTGCTTGTAGCCACGCAAATCAAGGCTTTGGTTTTCAGAAATGTGATCTTTTGCTTCCGCACGGAATCCATAAAGAAAACCTCCCGGCAAATGAATTTCATACTCCCCAGTTTTAGGGTC
Source organism: Bacteroidota bacterium (assembly GCA_043780615.1). Taxonomy (GTDB): domain Bacteria; phylum Bacteroidota; class Bacteroidia; order Cytophagales; family Cyclobacteriaceae; genus ELB16-189. The sequence goes on from JAYWDN010000095.1 coordinate 25,731, forward strand.
AGAATAGGTCACGCCCACTTCTTTGCCCTCGGGCAAGCGCTCGTAAATAATTTTTGCTCCAATTGGTGCGCCCGTTTTGGCATCCACCAATTTCCCTTTTACAATAACAATTGGCTCAGGGTTTCTAAACAGCGGCATCTTCACCCTGTAAATATCAAAGTTGTCTGGGGTGATGGCGCGCGAGAAGTAAGCGTAATCGCTCACCGATGGAATGTTGAAAAATATATCGTCCAACTTGGAGTTGATCTCTGGCCCCATGTTTAGTGGATCCGACCATTTCGTCCACGTGTCATCCAATCGCTTCGATGTGTAAATATCGCTTCCGCCATATCCACTGAACCCATTCGAAGAAAAATAAAGTGTTTTGTTATCCGCTGCTAAAAAAGGCGTGCTCTCATCGCCCGCTGTATTCAACACACTTCCTAAGTTTAGCGGCTCTGCCCACACCGTATCGTTCTCAGCAAAACTCACATACAGGTCGCGGCCTCCTTTGGTGTCTTCGCGATCTACCGACATCAACAAAACTTTCTGGGTGTTGGATAAAAAGTAGTGCGCACGGTCGCTATAGTTGTAATCATTTTTTATTTGCAATGTTTTTGGCTGTGTCCACGTGCCCCCGATATTGTTGCTGATCGAAACCCCAGAGAGCATCTTGCCATTCTCTTTGTATTGATTTCCCAACACCAAGATCACTGCTTTCCCATCGGGCGTGGCCGTGTTCACGGAGTTGACAAAGTTGGGGTAGGCATTGTTTATTTCAGGGCCCGCATTTTTTGCCAACGTCCACTTGCCGTCTACCCCCAGTTCAGAGTACCAAATATCTTCTTTGTCTTTTACACCGCCCGCATTTTCGGGATGGTTTTGTCGGCTGAAATAAAGTGTCTTGCCATCGGGCGAAAGCAAGGCGTTCATGTCGTTGTATTGGCTATTAACATTTTTATCAAGCGGTTCGATGATCAACCCTTTGGCGAGTAGCTCTGGCCTATCAATGTTTGCAATGATTGGATAGTTGGAGTCGGTGATGGCCACGGCATCGATCGAAAAATAATCGGGCAGTGCCTTGCCATCAAATTCTAATTTCACGGCCGAAACTTTATAGGGGGTTTTTTCCATGAACACATTGAGCATGCGGCCTTGCAGCGGCACCGCCTGTGGGCTAAAGGTGTTCACCAAATATTCTTTCCCCAGTTCATCATAGACAAATACTTTGAATAACGCTCCAGGGTTGTGCGATTCGGCAATGGCAACTTGGTGCACTTGCATTGGTTTGGCAAACCCGATCTTGATAAACTCAGAGCGTTTGGGTTTATCGGGGGTCCACGCATTTGGGTTTTGGCCAGCCGCTGGCAGCACATTGGGTTTGCCCAACACCTGCAAAGCCGAATACTGCACGGATGTAAGTTCCGAAGAAAATTCGATCACCTTAGAAGCCCACTGAACAGACTGACCATACGAAATTACTGACAGGACAACGAAGAAAAAGACGAGTAAATATCTATTCATAAGGGTAAGATTCAAGGCAAATTACGGGATAAACATAGGTAAAAAAATAAAAAGCAAAAAGGAAAGTACATTCATCGCACGCCCTTCGGCTGGCCAATGTGCCAACCAATCCATTATCAGCTACAAATTACTCCAAAGAATTTTTATTGAAGAGCAAGAACCCTACGTGCAACAGCACTGCAAATTGACGGTTGCGGTCGTCATAGTAGTTGGCACTCAAACTGATTGGGCCTACGGTGCTGTGGAAAACCAGATCGGCCATGCCCGCAAAATAAATTTGCACAATCTCTTCTTCAATTTTTGCATGTTGGGTATTGTCTTGCCCAATAGCCTGCAGTGGTTTGAACGCATACGCCTCCAAGCGAAAATCAAGGTTTTTGCGAATTGCAAAAACATTGCGCCATCCCCCCGCTACATAATTGAAAGCCCGGAAATTTTGCAGCAACAAAGTACGGCTGTCTTGCAGCGGATTGAAGGCCGGGGCATTGATGATCGTTCCAAAATAATTAGTGAACGTGGGCTGGTTAGAAAGCACTCCTTCGAATAAATAACCTGAACTGTAGCGTCCCTTCTTAAAATATTGCTCCACCGATATTTTGGTCTGTATCCAAATGCGGTTTGTTCGTGCCGAAAGTTTGTTCACCGAAGTACTGCCCGGTTCATATTCTTCTAAAACCGAAAAATAATTGGCCGAAACATGGAAAGCCTTTCCTTGCGAAGGATATTGCTTTCGGTTCATAGTATTGTACGAAATCTCTGCCCCAAGACGAAACCCACTAAGGGTAAGATGATCAAGCGTATCGGACGACACCAAAACATCGCGGTCGATGTACTCGTCATTGTTGTCAAAGTAGGCGCCTTGCAAAAACGCTTTGAACTGTCTGGGCGAAGGCACCCCAATCTTCAATCCGTACTTGCGGTCGGTGCGGTTCAGCACCGTGGGCGAATATTTCTTGGCGATGATGTCGTTGCCTTGAAAAAAATTCCAATTGTTAATCGTGACTTCGGGCTCTAAATAAAATTGACCGAGATAAGGAAAATCAAAACGAATTTTGATCTGTGCCGATTTATAAAAATCGCCCGTGGCAAAATTGATCTGTGTGTGCGTGAGCACCTGATGAAACGAATAGTAGTTTAGTCCAAGATAAATATTGCTGATGTTGCGTGTGGCAATCACACCTCCAAAATCCACTTGAAGATTATTGGGCTGCCTTCGGGCAAGCCGGAAACTGTAATCGTTGCTTGCCGGATTAAAGATGATGCTTGGATAAACGTTGTTGAAATATTCTTCCGATACCAATTTGTAATAACCCCTTTTGATTTCGGGAAAATACAACGGCAGCTTTCGGCTTTTAAAAAAACGGTTCAAGTATTTTTGCTGCCCTTTGGTAAACCCTTCGAAGTTGATCGTGTTCACTTTGATAGGCACTGATTTTTTATTGAAGCGCGCTCTTGCACTACTCACTTCATCGGGCGTTCTGCGCTTTGCTATCTTCGCTTTGAGCTCCGTCATTTGACGGATCGTTTGCATATACCCACTGTCAATCATGGCCCTGGCTTTGGCAAAATCAAAAGCGGTAAATTTTTTCAGATCGGGTTGAATATAAATTCCGTTGGCTGGGATTTTCCCGGGATCTGATTTATCGAGCAACATATACAACAGCGAGCGAGAGATCAATCTTTCATCTTCCCCGTAAGGGTATTTGTCATACACTTTTGAAGAAACATTGCACCCAATGACCACCTCAGGATGAAATACTTTCTGCACCACATCTACCGGAAAATTATTGTACACGCCACCATCAAAAAGATATTTGCCATCAATCCGAATGGGATTAAAAAAGAACGGAGCAGTTTGCGTGGCGCGCAAAGCATCGCTCAGCACACCTTTTTCTAACACGACTTGTGTCTGCGTAAAAATGTCGGCTGTCACCACACGCAACGGCACAAACAAACTATCGAAATTATTTTTGGCTATGGACGATGGCTGGGCAAGTTTTTCGGTCAATGCAAAGTTGAGCGAGAGATCGTTGGCAATGCTGGTGTTGAGCAGCAGATTCAAACTAGAATCGAGCGAGAGGTTCAGTTTCAAAAACGATGGCTCGTCATCTTTTCTAAAATAATGGTACTGATTGTCTTCTTCAATGCGGCCATTGACCCAGTTCAAAAATTCTTTCGAGGTCATCATTTCTTCGATCTCCGCTGGGCTCATGCCTGCCGCATAGCACCCCGCCACAATGCCGCCCATGGAAGTGCCCACTAAGTAATCGATGGGGATTTCGTTTTCTTCGAGTGCCTTCAGCACGCCAATGTGGGCAAGGCCCTTGGCAGCACCCCCACTAAAAACAAGTCCTACTTTTTGCGAAAAACTTGCCGTAGAAAAAAATAAAAAGAATATAATTGTCCCTTTCCTCACCATCCGTTAGACGTTCTTGTAGCGGGTTTATTCCATGTGCCACAAAAAAACATTCCATAAATAACGTAGTATTTGGGCAGATACTACTACGCTCGTTGCTTAGGCAACATCAGTCTCGACATTACTCATTATGTATCAATGATTTGCTGACGTTATTTGTTGCACTAGCTACGTAGTGCACAGTAATAAATTATCGGGCGGTAATGATTGCCGGATCGGGCAAATCATGGAACGGAATTAACTGAAGACGCAGGGTCAATTCTTTTTTTACTTCTTCAAACCGGTCCAGGTTTTTTTTCTCAACGGGTTTTGACGGAGGAAGTTCTACTCTCAACGCATCTACTTGCACACCGTTTCGCCAAAACCGATAACACAAATGCGAGCCAGTAGCAAGGCCGGTGCTGCCCACATACCCAATAGTTTGCCCTTGCCTCACCTGCGTGCCGGCCCAGATGCCCACAGCAATCTTCGACATGTGCAGGTAGCCCGTGGTGTAGGTGCCGTTGTGGCGCACTTTCACATAATTGCCGTTGTTGGTGGTGTACTGCGCTTCTGTTACAATGCCATCGCCCACGGTGCGGATGGGCGTACCGGTGGCGGCCGCAAAGTCGGTGCCCAGGTGGGCACGAAAAACCTTTACCACCGGGTGAAAGCGGTGGAGCGAGTAGCGCGAACTGATGCGGGTAAATTCAATAGGGTATTTTAATAAAGCCTTGCGCAAGCTGTTGCCCTCTTCATCAAAATAATCAAGGCCATCGCCCTGATCAAACGGAAAGGCATAATAGCCGTGATCGAAATGCTCAAAATAAATCCCAAGGATTTTACCAATACCAATAGGCTGTCCCTCTACCGAATTTTCTTCATAGATCAATTTGAAACAGTCTCCTTTTTGCAAGTGCTGAAAGTCAACCACCCAACCAAAGATGTCCACAAACTTGTTGGTCAGTTCATTTGAAATGTTCATCGCCTCGATGGTTTCATATAGCGATGAGGCGATCGTGCCCGTCAATGATTTTTCTATAGTCTTGATTTCACGTTGGCACGTTTCAACAAGCAGCGTGTCCTTCAAATGAAAGACCACATACACTACTGGGCTTAGTTCATAAACTAATGCCACGGCTGTTTTGAGCGAATCGCTTTGTGAAATGAGCACATACTTTTTTGAAGAAGCGATCTTTCTGAAGTCAAAGATTTTTCTCGGCAAGGCGGTAAGCTGCTGCTGCACAATGGGCGAAACAAAACTCCCTTTGAGCAAGTCTGCAAAAAGTTGGTTGCGCCTCACATAGTTTTCTTTCACTTCCATTCCGCTCACCAACATACCGTATTTAAAAACCGGCCGCTCGATTTTTACAAATAGTGATGAGTCCACTTCCATTTCGTAATCGCCCGGAAGGGTAAAGAGAGTTGAATAATTGTAGAGAAGAAAAAACGAAACCGCGAGCAGCGATGCCGCACTTAGGGTGATATAAATTTTCTTTTGTGAAGCCAACTTGGTTATAAAATCGATACAAGTTTAGCTTAAAATTATGAAGAAGCGAAGGCGTCAAGGCGCCTGGGCAGCGCAGACGCCTCGGGTTAATTCATTGCTTTGAATTTTGCTTTGCCTTCCCCCAAAAACTTCACAAAGTCTTCCGCCCTCAAATCATACGGCCTGGGCGAAACAAGCACGCGCTCATCGTTGCCCACCAACACATAAAACGGTTGCGCGTTGTTGTTTAAGTTCGCGATCTGCAAGTCGGCATTTTGTTTGCCAATGGTTTTCTTCACTTTCTTGTCGTACTTCGAGGTGTACCAATCACTTTCGGGCAGTACGGTTTTGTCATCGACATACAACGCCACTACCACAAAATCCTCTTTCAATCTTTTCAGCACTTGAGGGTCGCTCCACACGCGCGCTTCCATCTCGCGGCAGTTGGTGCAGCCATGCCCGGTGAAGTCGATGAACAACGGTTTGTGTTGTTGCCGTGCGCAAGCCAATGCTTGCTTGTAATCAAAATACCCGTTGAGGCCATGAGGCAAGTGAAGAAAATCGGAATACTTTGGAATGTCACAAATTTCATTAGGCTTGTCTTTGCGGTTCGCGCCAAGCAAATCAAAATCGTGTGTGGACATCGGTGGCAAGTAGCCTGCCAATGCTTTGAGCGGTGCGCCCCACATGCCCGGCACAAGGTAAACCACAAACGTGAACATGATCATCGCCAGCGAAATGCGCAGCACGCTCACCGTCTTGTCTTCGGCATCTTTGCCACTGTCGCCCGGCAGGCGGAAGCCTTTCATCAAATAAATCCCGATAAGGACGGTGATCACAATCCATATCGCCAGGTTGACTTCGCGATCGAGGATGTGCCAATGAAATGCTTGGTCGGCAATGCTCAAAAACTTAAAGGCCAACGCGATCTCGATAAAGCCCAATACTACTTTCACCGTGTTCAACCATCCGCCTGACTTGGGCAGCGACTTCAACCAGTTGGGAAAAAATGCGAAGAGTGTGAACGGGATAGCGAATGCCAACGAGAACGCAAACATGCCGATGATCGGTTTTAAAAATTCGCCCCCGGCCGATGACACCAAGATGCTGCCGACCAATGGCCCCGTACAAGAAAATGAAACCAGCACTAATGTGAATGCCATAAAGAACACGCCCATCAGTCCGCCTTTCTCTGCTTGCTGATCTACCTTGTTGATGAACGTTCCCGGCAAGGTGATTTCAAACAATCCTAAAAAAGACAAACCAAAGACGATAAACACCGAAAAGAAAATTAAATTCGGAATCCACTCGGTAGAAAGATGGTTGGCGGTTTCGGGGCCCATGAGTGGGGCGAGCAAGGCGCCAATAATGGTGTAGATCACAATGATCGAAAGCCCGTACATCAACGCTTGGAATTTATTTCCCCGGCCAGTGAAGAAGCTCACCGTCATCGGGATCATCGGGAAGACACAGGGCGTGAGCAGGGCGGCAAGCCCCGCAAAAAAAGCAAGGAGAAAAAATCCCAACAACGATTGGCCTTTCACATTTTGTTGAACCAACGCGGGATCAAGTTGGGGGCCGTTTACGGTTGCAGGTTGCTGCGCTCTTGCTGAATCACTGAGTACTTGGGGCTTGGGAGTTGGGGCTTGAGACTTTGGACTTAGGACTTGGGACTTCCCCGTTACTTTAATTTTATCAAACAAAAATTCGCCTTCGCCTGGCACACATTGGCCGGTGAGTTCGGTGCAGACTTGGTACTCATAGTTGCCTGCAATCTTCATCGGAGTGGCAAGCACTTTTATTTTTTGGCGAAACTCGGCCGTGCCTTTAAATATTTTTACGTCACATTCAAAAATCTTATCGTGTTTATCGATCGGATTGATTGCGGCAATCCCTCCTATCAATTCATAACTTCTGTCGGGCTGAAAAACAAACGTGGTTCTGATGGGGCCGTCTTCGCATGGAAATTCTGAAGAATATAAATACCAGTTGTTATCAATGGTGGTACGAAAAATCAAGGTGACCTCATCACCTGTTTTCACTTCGTTGGCAGAAACAGAAGTAGTCCACTTGGCCGGTTTCAGCACTTGCGCAAACCCAAATGAAGCCACTACCACGAGCAGCACTGCTACATTGAAAAAAAATCGTAAAGGCATAATTGAAATTTTGAAGTGCTAAAATAACGAAGCATACTGGAATTAAGTTTGACAAAAAGGTTGCTAACGTCTCGGTCAAGACAAATTATTTCAACTCGCGCAAATAAAGTTGGATCGCATTTTCCAATCCATAATAAAGTGCATCACAGATCAGTGCATGGCCGATGGAAACTTCATCGAGGTGTGGCAATGATTGCTTTAAGAATTTTAAATTTTTCAAATCAAGGTCGTGGCCAGCATTAATGCCCAACCCGATTTGGTGCGCCACTTTTGCTGCCTCGATATATGGTTTTATAGCCTCTGCTTTGCTTTGGTGATAATGCGCAGCGTACGGTTCGGTATAAAATTCAATCCGGTCAGCACCAATTTTTTTTACGCCTTCCACCATTTTACTATCGGGATCAATAAAAACAGAAACCCGCGCTCCTGATTTTTTTAATTCGCTAACAATATCGCGAAGGAAATTTTCGTTGGTGATCGTGTCCCATCCGGCATTGGAAGTAATGGCATCAGGTTTATCGGGCACCAACGTGGCCTGTGCCGGTTGGGTGTCGCGCACCAATTTTAGGTAGCGTTCATCCGGGTATCCTTCTATGTTAAATTCTGTAGAGACAATTTTTTTTAGTTCCATCACATCGCTGTAGCGGATGTGCCGCTCGTCAGGGCGCGGATGTACCGTAATCCCCTGCGCACCAAAGCGCTCACAGTCTTTGGCCACCGCAATAACGTTGGGGTTGTTGCCGCCACGGGCATTGCGCAGGGTGGCTATCTTGTTGATGTTTACCGAAAGTCGTGTCATTATTCTCCGGTTCGTAGTAATTTCGCAAAACAAATGTACAAACACCATGAGCCTGAAACTAAAAATCGACAGCGATATCAAAGCCGCCATGTTGGCCAAGAACAAAGAAGAGCTGGACGCACTGCGCAGCATCAAGTCCATGATCTTGCTGGCCGAAACTGAGAAAGGTGTGAGCACTGAAATATCTTCCGAAACTGAAAACAAGTTGCTGATGAAAGCCGCCAAGCAGCGCAAGGAGTCGGCAGAGATTTTTCAAAAAGAAAACCGCGAAGACCTGGCCAAGCGTGAGTTGGCACAGTTGGAAATCATCAGCCGCTATTTGCCCAAGCAACTTACGAATGAAGAAGTAGAGGCTGCGGTAAAAAATATTATTGCACAAGTAGGGGCCAACGGCCCGCAAGACATGGGCAAAGTGATGGGCGTAGCCACCAAACAATTAGCGGGGCAGGCCGATGGCAAATTGATTTCTGAGTTGGTGAAAAAACTTCTTGCCCTTTGAGCAAAATAGATATTGTCATTGCGCTGTTGCTTGTGCTCGGTGGCTACTTCGGCTATAAGCGTGGGTTTTTGGCCGAGTTGTTTTTTTTCACCGCGCTGATCCTTGGCGTATTGCTTGGCTTTAAGTTCACCGGCTGGGGTGTGGCTTATTTGCACCAACATTTCAATGCCGACAAAACTTTTCTGCCTTATCTTTCTTTCTTCATCATTTTTATTTTGGTAGTGATCTTAGTAGTTTTTCTTGGCAACCGCATCAAGCATTTGATGGATCAATCTTTTTTGGGCAAAGTAGATTCTGTAGCCGGAGCAGTGCTGGGCGTGATGAAATTTGCTTTCAGCGCAAGCGTTATTTTTTGGCTTGCGCAAAAAGTAAAGTGCACTTTCCCTCAAAGTTGGACGGACGGCTCGTGGCTCTACCCGAAGACATTGGCCTTTGCCAAATCAGTGTCCGATTTTTTTGCGGGGTTCATCCCATTCTTCAAAGAAGTTTTCAGGCAATTCTAAGTTCGGTTTTTTTTTGCTTACTTATCAAAAAATAAAAGCCTATGTCGTTGCTTGTGAAAGAAAAAGATGGCTTTAAATACGTGGACGAAGGCCAGGGCCAAGTGGTGATGCTGCTGCACGGGCTCTTTGGCGCACTCAGCAACTGGGAGGCCGTGGTGAGCCAGTACTCAATGCATTTGCGTGTGGTGATCCCCATGTTGCCGATCTACGAAATGCCCATCAAAGAAGCAGGGCTCGTAGGCCTTCGCGAGTTCACTGAAAAATTTGTGACGATGATGGGCCTCGACAACATGATCATCATGGGCAACTCGCTGGGCGGGCACGTTGGCATTTTGTACACGCTAAACAATCCCGCCAAGGTGGCCAAGTTGGTGCTCACAGGCAGCTCTGGTTTGTTTGAAAACACCATGGGCGGCTCTTACCCGCGCAGGGGCAGCTACGATTACATCCGCGAACGTGTGGCTTACACTTTCTATGATCCCAATGTTGCATCGAAAGAGTTGGTGGACGAGGTTTTTGAAACCACCAAGAGCATCCCCAAGTGCATGCGCATTGTAGCCATTGCCAAATCGGCACAGCGAAATAATTTAGCAACAGAATTGCATCAGATCAAGGTTCCCACACTGCTCATCTGGGGATTAAACGACACCATCACACCGCCCGTGGTAGGTCATGAATTTAACCGACTGATTCCAAACTCTGAATTGAAGTTTATCGACAAATGTTGCCACGCCCCCATGATGGAACATCCCGAAAAATTTAATGAACTGGTAGAGGATTTTATTTTTAAAGCAAAAAAAGAATGATTGCTGAAGAACTCATCAACCACATGATCCCGCCACTGAAAGTGACGGACGATGCCCACAAGGCCATTGTGTGGATGGAGGAGTTTCGTTGCAATTATTTGCCCGTGGTGAATGACGGTGAGCTTTTAGGGTTCATCTCCGAAGAAATCATTTTAGAATCCAACGAGATCGATAAAAACTTGGGCGGCTTTGACCTGATCGGCAAAGATTGCACCGTTGCATTGGGTTCTCACTTTTACGATATTTTAAAAACAGCCTCTGCCCACAAGCTACAGATGGTAAGTGTGGTTGACGATGAAGGAAAGTATGCGGGCGTCATCACCGTGCAAGATATCATGGCATCGTTTGCACAGACCGCAGCCGTACAAATGCCGGGCGGCATCCTGGTGCTGTCCATGGACTTGATCGATTATTCGCTTGCCGAAATCTGTCGCTATGTAGAAGAGAACAATGCCAAGGTGATTAGCAGCAGCATGATCGAAGATCCATTGGACAAAGGGAAGATAAAGATCACACTGAAGATAAATCAATTGGACTTATCGCGGATAGTGGCTACGCTTGAGCGCTTCGGCTACAGGGTCATTGGCCGCTACCAAGAGACCCGCACTTCTACAGGTGAGCAAGAGCGGCTCGACATGCTGCTGAAATACTTGGACATTTAAAAATAATTTCCGCATGCGCATTGGCATACACGGCAAAGATTTTCAAAGCAAATCGTCAAGGTTTTTGATGAAGATTTTGGACGCTTTGCAACAGCGCGAGGTGGAAACCTGGGTGTCGGATAAGTTCTTGAAGTTGGTGACGCCTTCGCGGTTGACCAGCTACAAACTTAAAACCTTTGACCATGACGCCAACCTGCGCCACCTCGATTTTTTTCTTTCGCTCGGTGGCGATGGCACATTGCTCGAGTCGGTCACGTACATCGGAAAAGCTGAGGTACCGATCCTCGGCATCAATACAGGGCGGCTCGGCTTCTTGGCCACCAACAGCCGCGATGATTTAGAGGCCGCCATTGAATCTTTAATCAATGGACATTTCAAAATTGATACCCGCTCACTGCTCAAATTAATTTCTACGCCCAAACTTTTCGGCCACCTCAATTTTGCACTCAACGATTTTACCATCATCAAAAAAGATACTTCGGCCATGATCACTGTACATGTGCACGTAGATGGCCAATTGCTCAATTCGTATTGGGCCGATGGGATAATTGTTTCAACACCTACAGGCTCCACTGGCTACTCACTCAGTTGTGGTGGCCCGTTGGTTTACCCTGAATCCGAAAGTTTTATCATCACGCCCGTAAGCCCACACAACCTTGGCATTCGCCCAATTGTGTTGTCTGATAAATCGGAGATCACTTTTCAAATTGAGGGGAGGAGCAAAAAATATTTGGTGTCGTTGGATTCGCGTTTTGAAACCATAGACGAATCGGTGAAACTGAAGATCAAAAAAGAACGGTTTCATGTGAAGCTGGTGCAGTTGCAAGGCCAGCATTATTTTCAAACCTTGAGGCAAAAATTAAACTGGGGTTTGGACATTCGCAATTAACTCTGGCTCACGAGCTTACTTACCCGCGGCAAAAACCATTTAAGAAAACGAAAATGTCTATAAATTTATACCTTTGCCCTTTGGCTTAAATCAGTTTCATTATGAGGAAGTTGTCATTTGCTTTGTTGGTTCTGTTTGGAGGCTTGTGCTTGGCGCCAGACGCGGTGGGGCAGTTCAACCGTAGAAGCATCAAAAAAAATAACAAACGCATCGCCACCTTTACAGGGAAAAAACATTTTGGTAAGGAGCATATCTACTCAGGCTTTGGCTTCTCGGTAAGCGCACTCAACTATTATGGTGACCTATCTCCTCTGCCCAGCAAGTTCAGCACCGATATTTCCTTTACCAAACCCGCCTTTGGCGTTTCCTTCTTTCACCGCTTTGGCCCTCGCTATACATTGATCGGGCAGTTTATGTACGGTACCTTGAAAGGATCGGACGCAGAATCTGCCAAGTCTCAAGACCCGAATAATGGAAGACACAACCGCAATCTCTCGTTTAGAAATCATATCAAAGAGCTTTCCGTTGTTGCCGTATTTGATTTGTTTGAAAATGAAGGTGCGTATATCAGCCGTGTGAAATGGACACCTTATGCTTTCATTGGCTTTGCCGCATTCCTTCACAATCCTCAAGCGATCGCTCCAAAGACTTATTTAGACGGAAGTCCCGATCCAAAGGCTGGTCAATGGGTAGATCTTCAACCACTTGGAACAGAAGGTCAGCACTCAAATCTAAAACCGGGCGATGTCAACTATGGCATCAAGCCATACAGTTTGTTGCAGGTGGCAATACCATTTGGTGTTGGGGCGCGTTTTAGGCTCAATGAAGTACTTGATCTTTGGGCCGATGTTGGCTTCCGCTACACCTTCACCGACTACTTGGATGACGTCAGCAAAAATTATGTTGATCTTAGCCTTATCAAAGATCCCTTGGCTCAAGCACTGTCTTACCGCACCAATGAATTGTTGGGGGCACCCACAACTGTTGGATACAATTACGGATCGTTTAGTACTTGGCCGGGCGCTGGCAGTGAAGCCAAAGATAATGTTCGTGGCCACTCTGGCAGCAAAGACATTTACATGGTCACCTCCCTCAAAATCACTTACATCTTGGGGGCTACTTTTCACAGGGCGAAATTCAGATAACCTACTATGCCCCGCAGCTTGCTAAAACTTTCCTTGCTCGGGGTCATTTGCTTGTTGAGCACCAGTTCAATAGCTCAACTCGCTCAAAAATCTGAAATCGGTTTTGGCCTCGGTGTTTTTAATTATACGGGCGACTTGGTGCGCACCTATGACCTCACCACTTCAAAACCAGCGGCTACTGTTTTTTATCGCACCAACATTAGCCGGGTGATCAGTTTTCGTATCGCCCTCACGGGTGGCCAACTGGCTGCCAGCGACAGGCATCATCCCATCGATTCGTTTGCCTTCAAACGGAATGCCTCCTTCAATATTTTTTTACTCGAAGCTGCAGGCACTTTTGAATATCATTTTTTGGACTGGCGCGATGACAGGCGCAGGCTGCGTTTCACCCCTTACCTTTTTGCAGGAGCTGCCCTTTTTGGAATATCGGGAAACGCCAAGAAGACCGCCCAGTACAGCAATGTGCAAGTGGCCATTCCTTTTGGGGTGGGCATGAAGTACGTGCTTACCCCGAAGTACTACATCGGTTTTGAAATAGGGATACGTAAGACTTTTTTTGATTACCTCGACAACATCTCGCAAGGCAATACTTCCAACAAAAACAATTTGCACTTTGGCAACCCCAACGACTACGATAATTATTTTTTTACGGGCATCACACTCACGTACACCTTCTACGACATCCCTTGCCCCACCAACCCTTACCGTTGATTTAAAACTTTTCCAACTGCAATTGCATCCCTCGTTTGGGGCATTGGCTACCAATATGAAATTGGCTACTTTTGCAGCCCTGTGGCTACTTTGAAGGAAAATATTGACTTCGGCAATTTGCCTAAACACATTGCCGTTATCATGGATGGCAACGGGCGTTGGGCTAAACAAAAAGGTGCCGCCCGGATTTTTGGGCACCGCAATGCGGTGCAATCGGTCAAAGACATCACGGAAGGCTGTGGCGAACTGGGGATAAAATTTCTCACGCTTTATGCCTTCAGCACGGAGAACTGGGGCAGGCCAAAAGAAGAGGTGGACGGGCTGATGGAGCTGCTGGTAAATACATTGCAAAAGGAACTCAAGTCGTTGCTCGAAAATCAAGTGAAGTTAAAGATGATTGGCTCGATTGATAGCCTCCCAAAAGTTTGCCGGATGAATTTGTTGGAGGCGGTGGAGACAACAAAAAACAATACGGGCCTCACCTTGTTGCTCGCACTGAGCTACAGTGGCAGAAATGAAATTGCGAAAGCCGCAAGAAAAATCGCAGAACAAGTAAAAAGTGGAACCCTTCAACCGGAAGACGTGAACGAACAATTGCTGGAAAAAAATTTGGAGACGAACGGCATCCCCGATCCTGAACTTCTCATCCGCACCAGCGGTGAGATGCGCGTGAGCAATTTTTTGTTGTGGCAGATTGCGTACACCGAACTTTACATTACTCCAAAGCTGTGGCCCGATTTTAGAAAAGAAGATTTGTACGAGGCCGTTTGTGCCTACCAAAAAAGAGAAAGAAGATTTGGAAAAGTGTTGACCCCAATTGCCTGACGGATGAAGAAGATTTTATTGGTTTTGTTTTGTATTTCATTTCTTTTTTCTACGGCCTTCGCGCAATTTCGAAAAAAAAATGCTCCGGTTTCGCAAGGGGCTCAAAAGCCATCTACACTGAATTATTCCAACCCAACAGAATACACTATCGCGGGCATTGAGATCGTTGGTCTAAACGTGCTCGATAAAAATGCGATGGTCTCACTCACCGGTCTGAAGATTGGAGACAAAATAAAAATACCGGGCACCGCCACCGCCAATGCCGTGCGCAAGCTATGGAAGCACGGCCTAGTAGGCGATGTAACCATCTCTGCCGACCGTATTGAAGGGACCAATGTCTATCTCATTGTCCGCCTCACCGAGCGCCCCCGCCTCACCGATTTTTATTTCAGCGGGATTTCGCAAAGCAAAGAATCGGCATTGAAGGAAGACATGCGGTTGATCCGCGGAAAAATTGTTACCGATGCCATGGTGCGCAATGCCGAAAGCTCCGTAAAAAAACATTTTATAAAAAAGGGGTACTTAAATACACAGGTAAAAATCGTCAAGGAAAAAGATACACTCAACCGAGGCGGGGTGCGGCTGCGCATTGAGGTGGACGTTCGCTCAAAAGTGAAAATCAACAACATCAACTTTGAGGGCAACGATCAAGTATCTGCTGCTACCTTAAAAAAGAAAATGAAGAAAACGCACGAGCGGGCACGCCTTTCTATTCATCGCGCATTGCTTACTGCCCTTATCAATTTCAAGCCTCGCTATGTAAAAGAGTATTTCGACTCGAGCAAGCAAACGAGTTGGCGCGATGTCAAAGGATTCCTCAATGACAACGTAAAACTCAATCTCCTTCGCAGCTCAAAATTCATCCGAGGCGAGTATGAGGAAGACAAAAAGAAATTGGTTAGTTACTTGAATGTGCAGGGCTATCGCGATGCAGAACTGATTTCAGACACGATCACCAAACACAATTACTCCACCATCGACTTGCGCCTGAAGATCAACGAAGGGCGAAAATATTATTTCCGCAACATCACCTGGACGGGCAACTACTTGTACACAGCCGCTACCCTCAACAAAGTTCTTGACATCCGAAAAGGCGATGTGTACAGCCAAGAGCTGATCGACAAAAAAACAACCTTCAACCCAAAGGGTGGGGCCGACATCAGTGGGCTGTACATGGATGACGGGTATTTATTTTTTCGTGTAACTCCAGTAGAGATAGCGGTTTCAAATGACTCCATCGATGTGGAGATGCGCATCTTTGAAGGTGAGCAGGCCATCATCGATCAAGTGACGATCACGGGCAATGAGCGCACCAGCGAGCACGTGATCCGCAGAGAACTTACTACCATTCCGGGTCAAAAATTCCGGAGGGCCGACATCATTCGTACCCAACAGCAATTATCGCAGATGGGCTATTTCAATCCACAAAAAATTGAACAAGACATTCGTCCTAATCCGGCCAACGGCACGGTGAACATTGGATGGAAACTGCAAGAGCAATCCAACGATCAGGTGCAACTCTCTGGCGGCTGGGGCGGCTACTATGGATTTGTGGGCACCGTTGGACTTACGTTCAATAATTTTTCGATGCGCAACGTTCCAAATTTTAAAAAGTGGAGGCCATTGCCTGTGGGCGATGGTCAACGGCTGTCCTTGCAAGTTCAAGCAAACGGAAAATCATTTCAGAGCTACAGTCTTTCATTTTCTGAACCTTGGCTTAGTGGACGAAAACCAAATTCATTAACAATAAGTTTGAACAAGTCCATCTCAAGAATTCCGAGCGGGCGCACTGGGGCTGCACTTAATTTTGATGCCAACAGCGCATCGCTTAAGCAAAGTGGCATCACGATTGGCTTTGGAAGAAGACTGGAGTGGCCTGATAATTATTTCACCTTGACCAACTCGCTTGCCTTTTTAGTTTACAACTACAATCATTATTTCGGGGGGAACAGTAGTGTGCTGCCACCCGTAGGAACCACCAACAGCATTACGTTTAACACCACACTCTCGCGAAACAGCATCGACAACCCGATGTTCCCAACAGCAGGGTCAACTATTTCGCTTAGCTTAAACTTAACGCCACCTTATTCTCTTTTCCGTTCACCGGATTATTACAAAGACGTAAACACGCGTTACAATTTCTTGGAGCTGCACAAGTGGATGTTCGATTCCAAATTTTATATCAAAGTTTTGGGAAGCAAAAAACCTGATGGCCGCAGTTTGGTGATCGAAACCAAGGCACACTTTGGTTACATCGGCACGTACAATAATCGGATTGGTGGCCCTGGGCCATTCGAACGTTTCCTTATGGGCGGGGCAGGGCTTACTGGCGGCTTCAACTCCTTTGTACTTGGCCAAGACATCATTGGGCTGCGCGGCTATCCCGATAATCAAGTTACGCCTCCACTTTATTCTCTTCGTGGCACTACCGCTGCCAACGGTATTGAGGGCGGAACCATCTATAACAAATTTGGAATGGAACTGCGCTACCCGGTGGTGACTTCACAAGCAGCAACCGTGTATGGATTCGTCTTTACTGAGGCCGGAAACAACTGGAACAATGTGCAAGAGTTTAATCCGTTTAACCTCTACCGCTCGGCTGGCCTTGGTGCACGGATATTCATGTCAGCTTTTGGCTTGATTGGGCTCAACTGGGCTTATGGCTTTGATACCTTGCCGGGCACCAACACCAAGAGCGGATCACAGTTCCACTTTACCATCGGGCAACAAATCCGATAAAAATGAAAAAGCATTTAGTCGTCACGGGTATATTCTTTTTTTTCGGCCTGAATTTTGTCATGGCACAGAAGTTCGGCTACATCGACTCGGAATTTATTTTGGGCAAAATGCCTGAATATGCCAAAGCGCAAAATGAAATAGAGCAGTATTCGGCAGCGTGGCAAAAAGAGATTGAGGAAATGCAACACAAAGTAGATGGGCTTTACGGCATTTATCAGGCCGAGCAAGTCTTGCTCACCGAAGAGATGAAACAAGAGCGGCAGGTCGAAATAAAAAAGAAAGAAACCGAACTGAAGGATTACCAAAAAAAAGTTTTTGGCTTTGGCGGATTATTTTTTTTGAAAAAACAAGAATTGATTAAACCTTTGCAGGATAAAGTGTTTGATGCCGTGGGCAAAATATCGAAAGCCAACCGCTTGGCCATTGTCTTTGACAAGTCGGCCGAACTGGTGATGATCTATACCGACCCGCGCCATGATTACACCGACTTTGTTTTGGAAGAACTTGGACTTGGAGACCCCGTTGATAAAATAAAATAATAAACCAATTTAAAAATGAGAACACTGTTAGCCGCGCTTTTATGTGGATTGATCATCACTGCGAATGCGCAAACTTCTGGAGACCACCCCGCACAAAAAATCGGCTATGCCGAGTCGGATTATATCCTCAGCCAGTTGCCGGAATTTAAAAAAATAGAAAGCGAACTGAAGACCCACGGCTCTCAGTTAGAGAACCAGATGAAGGCCAAGTACGATGACTACCAGGCCAAGTCGAAAGCTTTCCAAGGCATGCCCGCCACCACCCCCGATGCCATCAAAACCGACAAGGAAAGAGAGCTTGCTGCCTTGCAAGAAAACATTCAAAAGTTTCAGCAAGATGCGCAATCGTCTTACCAAAAAAAGCAAGCCGAATTGATGGATCCGATCTACAAGAAAATTGGCAAGGCGATTGAAGAAGTGGCCAAAGAAAATGGATTTACATTTATCATCAACCCTCAAATCCCCAACGGTGGCGACATCTTGTTGTTCAGTGATGAGAAATTCAATATCTCTGATTTGGTGTTGAAGAAATTGGGCGTGACACCAGCCCCTGTTCCTGTCAAAACGAATTGATTTTATTTTTTCCTTTCGGGAAATCAAGGCTGCGCCTAACTAAGGCGCAGCCTTTTTTTTCGGTTTGTAAGTATTTAACCCAATGAACAGTTTTCCGTTTCGATGAAGTGGTCAGAAACTAATACCTTTGTTACAAGGCGCATCTCATGATAAAATTTCTCTTTTTACTTATTCTCATTTCGTATGTCCTGTCAAAGTTGAGCGGGATGTTTCGTGCGTCCTCCGGCCCGCAACAAAACAAAAATTACCAGCAGCGCAAGCCCGAAGGAAGTATTCATGTGGACACTACCCCTAAAAAAGAAAAACGTGGCGACATCAAGGGCGGTGATTATGTGGACTACGAAGAAGTGAAGTAATTAATGAGTCAATTATCAATGACCAATTTGCCAATTGTAATCAAGGCGCAAATGAAAATCCCCTTCCAAAAATACCAAGCCACAGGCAACGACTTTGTGATCGTTGACAACCGCGAAGGGAAGTATTCATTTTCTGAAAACGAGATAAAAAAAATCTGCGAGCGCAAGTTTGGCATCGGTGCCGATGGGATTATGCTGATTGAAAAGCATCCTTCACTAGATTTCAATTTAGTTTATTTCAATGCTGATGGCTCGCAAAGCCTCTGTGGCAACGGAAGTCGAGCCGCTGTGCTGATGGCCTCTGCGCTTGGCCTGGTGAATGGCAACGCCAAGTTTAATGCCTACGATGGTGTACACGAGGCGGAAATTCTGACCGATGGCAACGTGCGCCTGAAGATGAGCGATGTGGCCGAGGTAAAAAAAACTGACGATGGCATGTTCATCAACACGGGTTCGCCCCATTTTATCAAATGGGTAAACCATATCCGTGCCTTCAACGTCTGGGATGAAGGAAGAAAAATCCGCTTCAGCCACACGTACAAACCCGAAGGCACCAACGTAAATTTTGTAGAGCAACTTGACCCCAATTCTATTTTTGTTCGCACGTACGAGCGTGGTGTCGAAGACGAAACACTTTCGTGCGGCACGGGCGTCACGGCCGCAGCTCTTGCCGCTTCTTTTTTACAAAACGTTTCACCGATTACGGTCAAAACTTTGGGCGGAGAACTTTCCGTTGAATTCCAACAGGGACACGATGGCGCGTTTACTAACATTTTTCTCATCGGCCCTGCCAAAATGGTGTTCGAGGGAATTTTGGAGTTATAATTGCATCCTTAAAAAACTTAATTTTACCTCTTAAAAGTTAATTGTTAAACGTCAACCGTTAATAGGGTTTCTGACGATTAACAATTACCTGATAACCATTAACGTACCCCATGCTAAAACTGATTGCTAAACTGTTCGGAACTAAGTCAGGAAAAGACATCAAGCGGATGACGCCCTTGGTTGAAAAAACCATTCAAGAAGGAGAGAAGCTCATTTCCATTTCGCACGATGAACTAAGAAATAAAACCCTTGCCATCCAAGATCACATCAATGCAAAACTAAAATCAATTGATGACCAATTGGCCGCCCTTCACCAACGCATTGCCGATCACCCCGAACTCGACATCAACGAAAAAGAATCCATCTTTTTACAGATCGATAAAATTGAACTGGATAGAAATAAAGAACTTGAAAATGTTTTGGTCGAAGTATTGCCCGAGGCATTCGCCATCATCCGCGAAACCGCCAGGCGCCTGAAAGAAAATGATTACCTCGAAGTAACCGCCACCGATTTCGATCGGCAGCTTGCGGCCACACACAACAACGTGAAGATTGTTGGCGACAAAGCACATTGGCATAAGCAATGGATGGCCGCAGGCAATCTCATCACCTGGGACATGGTGCATTACGATGTACAAATCATTGGGGGCATTGCCCTGCACGAAGGCAAAGTGGCCGAGATGGCAACGGGCGAAGGAAAAACATTAGTCGCTACGTTCCCCGCATTTTTAAATGCCCTTGCCAAGCGCGGTGTACACATCGTTACCGTAAATGATTACCTCGCCAAGCGTGATAGTGAATGGATGGCCCCCATCTTTCAGTTTCATGGCCTCTCGGTGGATTGCATCGACCGGCACGAGCCCAATTCTGCCGAACGAAAAAATGCGTACCGTTCTGATATTTGCTACGGCACCAACAACGAATTTGGTTTTGATTATTTGCGCGACAACATGGCACGCGATCCGGAAGAGTTGGTGCAGCGCGGCCATCACTATGCCATGGTCGATGAGGTGGACAGCGTACTGATCGATGAGGCACGTACTCCGCTCATCATTTCGGGGCCCGTACCGCGCGGAGATGAGCACGAGTTTTATGACCTCAAGCCGCGCATCAACAAAGTAGTGGAAGCGCAAAAAAAAATAATCAATCAATACCTCAACGATGCCAAAAAATTGATGGCCGAGGGAAATGAAAAAGAAGGCGGGCTTCCGCTTTTCCGTGCTCATCGCGGCATGCCCAAGTACAAGCCGTTGATTAAAATGCTAAGCGAAACGGGCAACAAAGCGATTCTGCAAAAGACCGAGAACTTTTATTTGCAAGACAATAAAAAAGAAATGCCCAATGCCGATGCTCCTTTGTTTTTTGTGATCGATGAAAAAGACAACAGCGTAGAGCTCACCGAAAAAGGCATTGACCTGATCACGGGCGAAGGCGAAGACCACAAGTTTTTTATCATGCCGGAGATCGGCACGGAATTAAACAAAATAGAAAAAGACCCGTCCCTTGCCAACGACCACAAGCTGCTGAAAAAAGAAGAACTGATCCGCGACTACAACACCAAGTCGCAGCGCATCCACAGCATCAACCAATTGCTCAAAGCGTATACGTTGTTTGAAAAAGACACCGAATACATCATTGTGGATGGCAAGGTAAAAATTGTGGACGAGCAGACTGGCCGTGTGCTCGATGGAAGAAGATATTCAGATGGTCTGCACCAAGCCATCGAAGCAAAAGAAAATGTGAAGGTGGAAGATGCCACGCAAACCTACGCCACCATTACGCTGCAAAATTATTTTCGCATGTACCACAAGCTGGCCGGCATGACCGGCACAGCCGAAACCGAAGCGGGTGAATTGTGGGACATCTACAAGCTCGATGTGGTGGTGATCCCCACCAACCGACCCATCACGCGCAAAGATGAAGACGACATGGTGTACAAAACCGTGCGCGAAAAATTCACGGCCGTGATTGACGAAATTGTAAGACTTACCACAGCGGGTCGGCCAGTTTTGGTGGGAACAACTTCGGTAGAAATTTCTGAGCTGGTGAGCCGCATGCTCCAGATGAAAAAAATAAAACACAACGTACTCAACGCAAAGCAGCACCAGCGCGAAGCAGAGATTGTGGCAGAGGCAGGCAAGTCAAGCACGGTTACCATTGCCACCAACATGGCGGGCCGCGGCACAGATATTAAACTCACCCCCGAATCGAAGGCAGCGGGAGGCCTTGCAATCATTGGTACCGAACGGCATGAGTCGCGCAGGGTTGACCGCCAGTTGCGCGGAAGAAGCGGACGCCAAGGCGACCCGGGCACATCATCGTTTTATGTTTCACTCGAAGACAACCTGATGCGCTTGTTCATGCCCGAGCGCATTGCGCGCATCATGGACAGGCTTGGATTGAAAGAAGGTGAAGTGATCCAACACTCGATGGTGACCAACTCCATCGAACGTGCGCAAAAAAAAGTAGAAGAAAATAACTTCGGCACTCGCAAGCGGTTGCTGGAGTATGACAACGTAATGAACTCGCAGCGCGAGGTGATCTACAAGCGCAGAAAAAATGCCTTGTTTGGCGAACGCCTTCAGCTTGATATTCTCACCATGTTATTCGACACGTGCGATGACATCGTGGCCAATGGAAAGGCTGGCGAAAATTTTGAAAACTTTAAACTCAGTGTGCTCAGTACGCTCGGTGTTGATTTCCCGCTCACCGTTGAAGCGTTTACCAAGACCGAACAAGGTGTTTTGAGCGAGCGGCTCTACGAAGAAGCACTCAAACATTATCAATACAAAAACAAAACGATCGCACAAAAAGCAATGCCGATCATCTCTGATATTTTCAAAACCCGTGGGGCTACTATTCATGAAGTGTTGGTGCCCTTCTCAGATGGGTTAAAACAAATTGGAGTAACGGCCGATTTAAAAAAATGTGTGGCCACTTCAAACGCTGAGTTGATCCAGTCCATGGAAAAAATGATCACGCTGAGCATCATCGACCAGAATTGGAAAGAGCATTTGCGCGACATGGACGATTTGAAACAGTCGGTACAAAATGCGGTGTACGAACAGAAAGACCCGCTGTTGATCTATAAGTTCGAAGGCTTTGAAGCGTTCAAAAGGTTTATCACGAAAGTAAACGAAGAGACGATCTCCTTTTTGATGAAAGCGGAAATCCCTGTGCAAGAAGCGGACGAAGTACACGAAGCCCACACGCAGAAACGTCAAAAATTGCGCGAGCAAAAAGAAGAATCGCGGTCGGTATTGCAAGGTGGTGGGCAACCTCAAGCACAACAGCAGCAGCAACCAGAAGAAAAAGTTATGCCTGTGAAGTCGGAGAAGATTGCTAACCGCAACGACAAAGTAACGGTGCAATATACCGATGGCCGAGTGCTCAAGCAGGTGAAGTATAAAAAAGTGGAAGACGATATTAAAGACGGACGCTGCATCGTCATTGAAGGATGAGGTCAGTTCAACATTCAATCCCGAAAGCTATCGGGATCAATATTCATCATTCAACATTGGTTATTGCCATTTGGCAAATTACTTTTTGCTTCTTGCTTCTTACTTCCTGTCAATCGATCGCCCAGAAAAACAAACCTTATCACGAAGACCTATCGCGCCTGCGACCGAAGGCGGAGCTGAAAGAGGAAACGAAAAACCAGGACACGTTGCGGGGGAAAAATCAAACCTATGTGGTGCCCACCAAAACAGTCAACGCCATCGTAGATGCCGTGCTCGACAGCATCGATCGGTTAAATGTAACTCGCAAATTTATTGACGGGTACACCATCCAAATTTATTCTGGGCAAAAACGCGAAGAGGCGATGAACGTCAAAAAGAAAATGCAGGAACAAGTTTCTCAACTCAACGCCAACCTTCAATACCTACAGCCAAAATTTCGGGTTACCGTTGGAAAATATTTTACGCGGTTAGAGGCGCAGCCTGATTTGCTTACTTTGAAAAGAAAATTTTCTACGGCTACTTTGGTGCCTGAGAAGATTTTGATAAAATAATTTTTTGAAGATTTTATTTCGCACCAACCGTCTGATTCCAATCGTAAACTTTCTCTGAAATTTCAGTCAGCAGCTCTGGGCTTTTTTCAAGGGCGTTGCCAATCACAATCATGTCTGCGCCCGCCTCCAGTGCGTTCAACGCTTTCTGCGGAGTGTTGATCCCTCCACCAACAATCAACGGAACTTCTACTGATTTTCGCACGGAAGCGATCATCTTTTTACTTACCTCACGCTCGGCCCCACTGCCTGCATCGAGATAAATTAATTTCAGTCCGAGCATTTCACCCGCCATGGCGGTGCATGCTGCCAGTGAATACTTATCCTCTGGAATAGGCATAGTGTTGCTGATGTAAGCCACCGAGGTGGTCTTGCCCGAGTTGATGAGTAAGTAGCCCGTGGGCAAAATTTCTAAGTTGCTATTTTTCAAAATAGGTGCCGCCACCACATGTTGGCCGATGAGCAAGTCGGGGTTGCGGCCGGAAATCAACGACAAAAATAAAATGGCATCTGCCGATGGATCAATTTGCAAAGCACTGCCCGGAAACAGCACCACCGGAATGGAAATATTTTCTTTGATGGTTTTGATTACCTCACCCAAATTGGTGGTGGTGACCAAGCTGCCTCCGATAAAAAAATAATCAACACAATTTTCTGAAGCCAGCCGTAGCAGATGATCAAGCTGCCCTGTGCTTCCCACCTTGTCGGGATCAACTAAAACAGCAATTGATTTTTTTCCTTGCCGACATCTTGCATTGAATGTCTCAAGAATTCTCATCTTTTTGTTTTCTATATTGGAGGTATTCCGAAAGTTTTTCTTTGGCGAGGTCGAGCAAAAATACTGAAGCTACATTAATCATCTTGTCGCCCATGGAAGAGAGCAACGAGGGGCTCTCGTCTTCCACTGATACGACAGTCTCATTGCTTTCGTTTTTATTTCTATTTCTTGAACGGTGTTTCTTTTCTTTTGAAGAGAGATGATCGACCACAAAGTAAGTCAGTGCCAACACCCCACCGATGACGAGCGCATTTTTTAAGATTTTTTCCGAACGATCTGAAAGGTCTTTCACTTCACGTTTCATTTCTTGACGATGGCGATCTGAAGTCTCAATCAACTTCCTTTTTTCGGGGTCTTGTGTTTCGAGCAGTTCCATTTATTTCTTTTTCCGTTTGGTCAACTCAGCGAAGTACATTTCAAAAAAATGGCTGATTTTTTTGCGAAACAGTAAAAGCATCACAAACAATAATCCATACCCTCCCGCCACTACCCAATAGCCTGAATACGAAGTGTTGTAAGTAAAACTGATATAGTTGGCCAAGCCAATGCTTAAGAAAACAAGAAAAAGCATCGCCAATAAAAACAAAACGCCAATCATTAGCCCATGCGAAACCACCTTCGACATCTCTTCGCGCACTTCTAATTTCAATAATTCCACACGCGACTCTACATAGCCCGACAGGTTGTCCACCAGGTGGTCAAGTCGCAAAAACTTTAAAATAGTTTCCTTTATTTTTTCCATTGGTTCAATGCGGCAATATAGTTATTTGAAAATCGGATGAAAAATCCAAAAACGCCCTTACTGGCTGAAGTAAATCAGGGAGAAGGGAATGAGGAAAAATGTGAGCAGCAAATACAGAAACCCTACCAGCCTGCTGCGCAACGTGAGCCTGCCAAGACCCATAGCCAAATTAAGGGGAATCTCTTTCAGGTAGGGAGTGCGGAAGAAAAGAAGTACGCCAATAAAATTGAAAAGGAAATGGGTGAGCGCAATGCTGATGGCCGCATTGGAATTAAAAGTACTGGCCATAAATGCCGTAATAGTTGTGCCTATGTTCGCTCCTAAAATAAATGCTGCCGCTTGCTTGAGTTTAATATTTTTTTTTGCCACGAGCGGCACCACCAATGAAGTGGTGACTGTACTCGATCGGATGGCGGCTGTGAGGAACAATCCCCAGCCAAAAGATTTATAGGGGTTTTTAAAAAAGAATTTTTTCAATTTTTCCTGCGAGCCCAAGTCCATCACCAACACAATCACTTTTCTAAAAAAAAGGATGGAGCCAAAAAGCAATACTACCGAGAGTCCCGCCAAAATGTAGCCGTTGCCAATTTGCTCCGTTAAAAACTTTACAGGCCAGCTTAGGCTCGAGCCAAGCAGTTTAAAATTGCCCACCGCTTGTATGGCTGGTTCGTGGAAAAAATTTATAGCAATGAATTGTGCCAACCCCGACAGCACATGAAAGTTGTACTCCAGCGGAAACAAAATCAGGGTGGTGAGGATATTGAAAAAATCGTGGTAAGTGCCTGCGGCCACCGCCCTACGAAATTCTTTTTTGCGATTGATGAAGCTCAGCGATACGATCGTGCTGGTAACCGTTGTGCCAATGTTGGCGCCCATGATGATCGGCACTGCGCCCTGCAAAGAAAGCGAGCCCGATGCCACCAGTGCCACCGTCAAAGAGGTGGTGGCCGAGCTGCTTTGAATGATGGCCGTTACCAACAACCCAATGAACAATCCGGTAAATGGATTTGATGTGGCCAACAGAATGGTGTCTGTTACGGCAGCACCCAACTGTTGCAAGGATGAAATCATCAGGTCGAGCGAAAACAAAAACACAAGCAGGCCAATTACAAAATAAGCCGTGTTGCGAAAAAAAGATTTCCAATTAAAATTAGCTTGTGGTAAAGCCGATAATTCAGGAGGTGGTTGCATGCGGTTAGGTAAAGATAAGCACCGACAGCCGAACCAAGCGTATGAAATTTATTCTATAAGATTAATTTTCTGTTAATTCTTTCACGGCCATCCAAGCCATCAACCCTGGGCCGATAGTCAATGCTTCTTCATCTATATCAAAAGTGGATGTGTGAACATACGATGTGATTCCTTTCGCTTCGTTGCGTGTGCCTAGGCGATAGAAGGAGGCCGGCAGTTGGTGCGCGTAATGTGCAAAATCTTCTGAGCCGAGCGTGAGTTCAATATCCACTATATTTTCTTTGCCCATATATTCTTCCGCCGCGTGGCGGATTCTCTTTGTAAGTGGCACATTGTTTTCTAAATATGGATAGCCGCGCAAAATCTTTACTTCGCATTTTCCGCCCATACTCTCGGCCAATCCTTCGGCCATTTTTTTTATTTTTTGCAACCCTTCTTCGCGCCATTTTTCGTTGAGTGTACGAAATGTTCCTGCGATCTGTACTTCACCCGGGATGATATTGGTGGCCCCCTCTGCAATGATTTTTCCAAAAGTTAAAACCGTGGGCTGTTTGGGGCTGGCATTGCGGCTGATGATTTGTTGCAACGCAAGGATGAGGTGTGCTGCAATCACCACAGGGTCGATGGTCAACTCGGGGGTTGCGCCATGGCCGCCTTTGCCAATCACCGTCAAATAAATTTCATCGCTGCTGGCCATGTACATTCCTTCGCGAAAGCCAACTTTGCCCACCGGCACAAGGGGCATCACGTGTTGGCCAATGATGGCCGAAGGTTTCGGATTTTCTAAAACTCCTTCTTTGATCATCATCGAAGCACCTCCAGGGTTTTTTTCTTCGCCCGGTTGAAAGATCAATTTTACAGTGCCCTCAAATTCGTTTTTTATTTCGTTGAGAATTTTTGCCGTGCCCAGCAACGATGACGTGTGCACATCGTGGCCACACGCATGCATCACTCCTTCTTTTTTTGATTTATAGGAAACTTCATTTGTCTCTTGGATCGGAAGCGCATCCATATCGGCACGCAACGCAATTGTTTTCTTGGTTGGGGTTTTTCCTTCTATCAAAACGACTACGCCCGTGCCTGCAATTCCTTTGGAGGGGTGTAACCCAAAACTTTTTAGCTTCTCTGCTATAAATTTTGCGGTGTTGATTTCCTGAAAAGAAAGTTCGGGGTTGGCGTGCAAGTGCCTGCGCATCGCTACCACTTCCGTGGAATAATCGTGAGAAAGTTTTTTGATGCGGTCAATCAATGTCATGCAAATTATTTTTTTGCTTGCGCTATCAATTTAGTAATCAATATGTCCACCGATTCGCCAGCGGCCTCTGCTTTGAAGTTGCGCACAATGCGGTGGCGCAGCACGGGCTTGGCCACGGCCATCACATCTTCAATGTCGGGCGAATACTTTCCGTTGAGCAAGGCATTGCACTTTGCGCCAAGCACGAGATACTGCGAAGCCCGCGGGCCTGCGCCCCACTCCAACAAGTCGTTGGCAAGTGATGACGAATTGCCCGGCCTTGTAGAAACCGAGAGCCGCACGGCATACTCCACCACATTGTCGGCAATGGGCACGCGCCTCACCAAATGTTGAAACGCAGTGATGTCGTCTGCGCTCAAGGCTTTGTTCACACTATTGATTTTGTCTGCGGTGGTTTCTTTTACAATTTTTAGTTCTTGTTCGTAAGTCGGATAATCCAAAAAGATATTGAACATGAAGCGATCGAGTTGCGCTTCGGGCAACGGATAAGTTCCTTCTTGTTCGATTGGGTTTTGTGTGGCCAACACAAAAAACGGTTGCGGCAAAGCATAGCGGTTGCCCGCAATGGTCACCGCATTTTCCTGCATCGCCTCCAGCAGGGCCGCTTGTGTTTTTGGTGGTGTGCGGTTGATCTCATCGGCCAGTACAATGTTGGCGAAGACGGGGCCTTTCACAAACTGAAAGTTCCTTTCTTTATCCATGGTCTCTGCACCAACAATATCTGAGGGCATGAGATCGGGGGTGAATTGAATCCGTTTGAATTGCAAATCGAGGGCTTGCGCCAATGTTTGCACCAACAATGTTTTGGCAAGGCCCGGCACACCAATGAGCAACGCATGTCCATGGCAAAAAATTGCCGTGAGTGTGAGGCGCACCACATCGTCTTGCCCCACGATCACTTTAGCAATTTCATTTTTCAAATCCTTGTACGCTAGCGCGAGTGCATCTGCGGCCTCCACATCGTTTGCAAAAATCTTAGGCATGCTCTTTTATCTTAAGCGGTGAAAATAACTTTTTATTGAAGGCAGAACAAGGCAAACCATATATCAGTAATTAGAATTAACAGATGAGTTACGAAAAATAGTAAACGCGTTTTTGTCCAAAGGGATGCCTTTGGCACGAGCACCTGCGGTGTATTTGCACGAAGGCGTGAAACAATCTCATGTATGGGGATCGCTTCGCCCCTCCCACTTTCGTTCGCGGGGGCGCGATGACGTCAATTATTAGTTCGCGTAACATCAGTTATTAGGTTAATCCCTCAAAAGGCGTTACTCTAAAATTTTGCAAAAATTATACGAAGGATCAATGTTGATAAACACATCTTGCCGCGCTTTCAAAAACCACCTGTTGATAGCCTTGTCTTTCTTTTCTGCCAAAGCAGCCGATTGCATCCGGTGCCAATCATTGGTGAGGTTTCCAGAGTGTGGCGGAATCTTCGCTTTGAAATACACAATCCTCACTGCTTCTTTTTGAGTTTCGGTGCGATAGTGCAGGGGGCGTGAGATGCGGCCCACCTTCATCGTGTCGATGATAAAATAAATAGCGGGGTCGAGGCTTTTATCGATGGCTACATTGATTCCTCCATCCGGATCGGTGAGAAAACCAGAATGCCCTTTGGTGGTGGCGTCATCCGAAAAAAGTTTTGCCGCTACTTCAAACTTGATACTGTCTTTAACAATTTTTCTGCGCAGGCTGTCGAGGAAATGTGAGGCACGGTCAATATCGCTTTGGCTTGGCACAGCCGAGAGGAGAATGTGGCGTGAGTTGTATTCGTTTCCCCTGCGATCGATCAACTGCATAATGTGAAATCCAAATTGCGATTCGAACGGTTGTGAGATTTCTCCCTTTCGCAATTTAAAAGCCATTGCTTCAAACTCAGACACCATGGCGCCACGGCCAAAATAGCCCATCTCTCCGCCATTCGATTGGGCACTCGGGTCTTCGGAATATTTCTTTGCCAGTGCATTAAAATTTTCTCCGTTCAGTAGTCTGGCTCTCAAATCATTCAATCTTTTTTTGGCGTCCTCCTTTTGTTGATTGCTCACTTTTGCCACGCGCACAATCTGACCGATCACCGCATCGGCAGAAAAAAACGGCAAACTGTCTTTTGGTATCTTGTTAAAAAATCGTTTGACGTCAGCGGGCGTGACGTCAATGTCTTTGGTAATGCGCTGGGTCATTTCACGTGCCAGCAACTGCTCGCGCACTTGATCGCGCAGTTCAATTTTTATTTGGTCTAATGTTTTTCCGTATTGGCGCTCAAGTTCTTCTTGCGAGTTGCCATAGTTCTGCATGATCACCGACATGCGCTGCGAAGTATTTTGATCCACTTCGGCATCGGTCACCAAAATCGAATCGATCTCGGCCTTGGCCACCATCAGCTTGTTCATGATCAGCCTGTTCAGCAGACCACACTTGGCTTGATCTGAGCCCGGGTTGCCATCAGTCAAATAACTTTGATACGTAGCTTCCAGTTCTGATTTTAACACAATGTAATTATCAATCTTGCAGATAATCTTATCCAGCACAAAGCTGTTGTCTTCCTTTTCCTTTGTTTCTTGAGCGCTTGCAGAGACAGCAAACAACACCAGCAAGGCAAGGCTACTTCCCAAAGACTTCAAAATCTTTCCGTTTCGCAGCATTTTCATAAACCTCATCTTCCAATTTTTTCGCAAGTTCAACTTTTCTTTTGTTTAAAATAATGTTTCTGATATCCTGCCTTACAAACTCCAGGGGCGAAATGTTGTCGCTGATTTTGTAGGCGTCCACTTTTAAAAAATACAAATGGCCCGGGTCGTTGGTTTCATAATAGTTGTTGTTCCTCAGAAACTGAATTTTGTTGGGGATTTCGGCCAGGGGCGAATTCACCGCGAGCTTATCAAATTCGATCCATGAAGAATCGGACAAGTGGTAGGCTGCCGAAAAACTCAAGCAATAGGATTTCAATTCGTTCACTTCTTTTTCTTTAGTTGAAAACATCAAGTCTTTGATGCGCTTGATGCGGGGCGCATCCTTTGGTACTTTGATGTATGTGCCGCGAATAATGTTTTGTTTTAAAATAAAATTATCGAGGTGTGCTTTGTAATACGCATCGATGGCCGCATCGTCCACGCTGTCGTTCAGGTGCTGGCGGATGTAGTAATTCTGAAATTCATAGCCGATCAGACTGTAGCGATAGTCTAGCACCTTGCGTTCAAGTTCAGCCTCGTCAATGCTGATGGTTTTCATGGCCTGCTGAATGAGCAACTGCTTGCGCACCCAGCTCGTCACATAGGCATTGATCCGAACTGCACTGTCATCCTTAGTCGTTTTCTCAGGCACAATTCCATTCAGTTCATCTTGATAAAGGTAAACGCGGTTCACCCTCGCCACCGACTTGCGCTTGGCATCGGTTTCTCCATTTTTATTTTTCATTCGGATGAGGTCGCAACTATGCAATAAAAAAATGAACAAGACTAAAGTCAATGCCTGAAGGCTGCGGTATGTTGTTTGCAGGTTCATTTTTTGATTAACTCATTCATAACGATCTTCTTGCCTTTGTTATTCACGCTTACCGCAAATTTATTTTTCAGTGTGGCAATCCAATTTTTTTCCAATGAGTCTTGGTAATCTGAAATGATGCGGGCACGGGCCTCCTCAAAAGTTTTCGTTCCGGGTGCGATCAGGCGTTTTACCTCTACAAGGTAGTACGTGCCATCCGCTTCTGCGTCTTGCAGCCCGGGCACCCAATTGATTTTATCGATCGCTTTGCTGTCGCCTTTTTCATAATTGCGAAAGTTCTGCACCGACTTGAATTTTTTTATATCCGCAGCGGTGAGTGTATCGCCATCGGCCACTTTCTTTTTTACTTCTTCTAAAAACGATTTATCCTTGGTGACAAAGACACGCGCATCTACCCGATCGCCCGCCTTGTATTTTTCAAGATGAGTCAAGTAAAACTTTTTCTGCCCTACCGAGTCTTCCGAAGCCTTGTTCCAGATTTCCTTTTCCATAATCTCGAACAATAAAATACCTTCGTGGTATTCCAAAAGCAAGTATTGAAATCCGGGGTTCTCTTTTATTATTTTCTCTTCCTCTGCTTGGTTGATCTTCTCTTCTGCCAACGCATCGTAGAGTTGATTCATATACGCGGCTGGGGCAAGCGCACTTTTCTTTTGCTTAGTTGCAATCCAGTTAAAAAAATCTTCAGACGAAATAATTTTTTCTTTTATCGAAAACAAGGTGAGTTTTTTTAACTCGGCATTGCCTGCGTATCTCCATTTTCCCAAGATCAGACTGGAATCGGCCAAGGCCAATACCTTCAGTTTCGTGTCGTGATTTTCAGTGAAGCCCAATTGTGTTTTTCTTTTTGCCGCCACGGCTAGCTCCGAAATTTTTAATCGCTCATCGCGTGCCACTCTTTTTTTCAATGAGACTTCCACTTCTTCATAAGCCGGCACAGGGATTTTCTTTTCCAATTTTACTAGGTGCCAACCAAGGCTCGACTGGAAGGGGTCTGAAGTATCGCCTGGTTTTTGCAGCGCAAATGCTACCGATTCAAACTCGGGCACTGCTGCCAACGCGCCCACACCAAATGGCCGCAGCCTTCCGCCACTGTCTTTGGTGTTGGTGTCTTCCGAATATTCTTTACAGAGCTCATCCCACTTGCGGCCCGTTTTCAATTGGTCGTAAATTTCAAAAATCAAATTTTTATTTCTTGCTTCTGTGTCTTTGGTGTTGCGCAACAAAATATGCGACACTTCGACTTCGCCACGCGAAGGTTTTTTATCGATTACTTTAATCAAGTGATAGCCAAAGCGCGTGCGCACAATTGGCGAAAGCCCCCCCACTGCGGTCTGGTACGCTGCGGCCTCAAACGGATAGACCATTTGCATGGCCGTGAAGTAGCCCAGGCTGCCACCATTGTATTTTGCAGAAGGGTCTTCGCTCAGTTCGCGCGCTAGTTTTTCAAAATCTTCTCCGGCTTCTATTCGTTTTTTTATTTCTAAAATCTTGGTGTACGCCTTCAACGAATCTTCAGGGGAGGCATCGGGTTTTAATTGAACAAGGAGGTGCAATGCTTTTACTTCCTGCGTCAAGTGTGCATACGTTTCGCGCGTGAGCTGGTCGAGCAAATCTTTTTCGGCACGATAAGGCTTCTTCAGTTCTTCACTGTAGGTTTTTAGTTCTTTGGTAAACTTGGCCGTGGTGTCGAGCCCGCGCATGTGCGCTTCGGTGGTCTTTAATTTAAAATTGATAAACAGGTTGAGGTACTCTTCTACTTTGGCTTCGGTAAAATTCTGCGCTTGATCGGGATGGTTTTTCTTATAGAGATAAATAAACTCTCTCGTGTACGTTGGCACTTTATTCACCGTAAAAAGAATGGAGGGCTTTTCATTTTTAGTCGATTGCCCAATGGCCCAACTTACTGGTAATGACAATAGGAAAACAAAAAAATACTTCTTCATGGATGGCATAAGATTTTCAATGTTGCAAAGATAAGTTTTTGAAGGAAAGTGAACGCGTAGCAGCGGTTACACTTCTTTGGTAAGACGGCAAATATTTTTACCCCCCTCATTGGTGTACTCGATTTTGTCCATGATTGATTTTACTAAACGAATGCCCAATCCACCTTTTCTTTTGTCGTGCACTAAGCTCTCCATTCCGGGTTCGATAAATTGGTTGATGTCGAACACCGAGCCATCGTCAATGATTTCAAAAACAAAAGTAGTAGTGGTCAAATGGTTGATGTGCAGCTCAAGGCTGTGATCGGGGTTGCAATGATGCGAATGGATCATCAGGTTAGAGCACATCTCGTCCAAGGCCAGCACAATAGCACTGACCTGAAGTTCAGGCACGTGGCTTTCATTGAGTGTGGTGCGCACAAACTCCCGTATCCCTTTCAGGTTGGCAAGGCTGCAGCCGATGTTATACCGATAGTTCATTGGCCAATTTCAATGCTTCGTCTTTATCTAAGCGGATGTGCAGCAGGTCGGCCAGCCCGAGTATCTCGAACGCATTGGCCACTTTTTCTTTTAGCCCATAGAGCACCATCTGTATTTTCTTTTCGCGAAACTCTTCGATGTACGACATGAATACTCCGAGGCCTGCCGAAGAGATGTACTCCAGCGCAGCGCAGTCCACTATTATTTTTTTAAAACCCTCGCCCACGCTCTTGGCGATGGCCAAGTCTAGTTCAATGGAAGAGCCGGCATCGATCTCGCCAATCACCGCGATGATGTCTGCCCCGCCTTCTTGCAACCTTTTGATGTGAACCATATTTTTTTAACGGTTTATTAACAAATTAAGTTATCCGTGAAACCGCACCGTCATTGAAGTATAGTCGTCATTGAGGTTGTTGGACCCCGAAAACGCGTACAGTTTTTTGATGATGTGATCTTCAATTTCTTTTGCACTTGCTCCCGCCACTTCGTTGAGGGCCGCAGCAAGTCGGTCGTTTCCATATTCTTCGTTCTTGCCATCTTTTGCTTCGGTGATGCCATCGGTATAGAGCAGCATCGTGTCGCCCGGGGCATAGGCAAATTCATTGGTTTCAATGTAGTTGCAATAATCGCGGCTGCGCACCATGCCCAACGCAGCACCTTTGTCTTTGAGAAAAACGGATTCGCGCGAGCCAGCACGCAAGTAAAGCACGGGGCAATGGCCAGCACGAGCGTATTGTATCTTCTTTTCTTTGGTGTCGATAATAAAATACGAGGCGGAAATAAAAGAGCCGCGCTCCAAACAAAACACCAACGCTTGGTTGGCGCGCAGCATAAATTCTTTTGGGTCGATGTGCTGCTGTGCCAGGCTGTGGAAAATCCCTTTCATCTGGCTCATGTGAAAAGCAGCCGTGGTGCCCTTGCCCGATACATCGGCAATGATGAGCGCCACTTGATGATCATTGACGCGCAGCGTGTCGTAGTAGTCGCCACCCACTTCATCGGCCGAAGCCGAGAAGGCGACAATTTCAAAATCGGGGTCTTGTTCCAATTTGTTTGGCAATAAGCTTTGCTGCACCGTTTTGGCAATCTTCAGTTCTTCTTTGTAGCGTGCATTTTGAAACGCCTCTTCCATCAACCTAAAATTTTGGATGGAGATGCCCGCCTGGTTGGCAAACGTAGAGACGATGCGCGTCATCTCTTTGTTGAAACCTTCGGGCAATTCTTTGAGCAATGCCAGCGTGCCAATGTTTTCTTCTTTCACCACGATGGGGAACGCCAGCAACGAACGAAAGCGCGAGCCCTTCAGCGAAGCCAAATGCTTGGAAAGGTTTTTTGTTTTTTCACTGCCTGTGCCCAACGCACCTTTCACTCTGTTTTTTTCCAAATGATCTTGGATGCTCCTCGATTCGTTTTCCGTCACTCGGTACGTAAACATTTTGCGGTCGTTGTTAGCCCCTGTTATTTCGAGCCATGCCGCATCGGCAAATACCGAACTCACCGAACTCTCTAATAAAATATTATAAACACTTTCTTCGTCTTGTTCGGTTTGTATCGACTGGCTGATGCGCTGAAAGTTCACTACCTCCTCCAACTTTTGTTCAAACACTGAAGAAGTCGGCAGGTTGAACAAAATCACCAAGAAAGAAAAAATTCCATAAATGATTATGAAAATAGAAAGCACTAAGATGATGAGATGATTGCGATAGTCCAGAAAGAGAGTGGATTCTTTACTGATGATCTCGGTATAGTGCTGTACCGTATAGAAAAAGTAGGTGAGATAAAAAAACGTGAGCAGCAACAGCAGCAGGCTCGTCCACTTTTGTTTGAAGTTCAAATACGCCACCCACCGCATGTTGGCTGAGAGTGCCAACACCAACAGCCCGATGATGATGTACATGCTGGCACTTACCGTTTCTGAAAAAACTATTCCGGCACTGTCGTAGAGAAGAACGGCAAAAAGAATGATATCAAAAACCGACCAAGTGCGGATGAGCCATTTCGATTTTTGATAGAGGATCAACCGCTTCCATGAGGCGAGTGCCGCCAACAGAAAATTGACGAGCAGTGCCAAGTTGATCTGGCAGATGATGTCGCTGAACACCACATTGGTGGCCAGTGCCGTTTTGCCCAGCATAAAAACCAACAGCCGAAAAACCAACGACACGACTGTTGTGATCAGACCGTTGGCAAAAACTTTCCAAAGCAGGTCGGTGAAGTTGAGCGAGTCGTCTTGCTCGATGCGAAACTTGTAATAATAGTAGAGGCAAACAATGTAGGCCGCCAGCATCACGCGCGGCAGCCACACGGGCACATCGGGCGAGAGGCCTTGCAGGTTGCTGAACAATACGGTGATGTCAGAAAAAAGCAAGGCCAGCCAGGCGATGACAGCGCCAAGGAACATGAGCCGGACCAGTGCTTTGTTTTTGATCATTACTTTATCCAATCAAACCCCGTGTACTTCCTCAACACTTCAGGAATTCTAATTCCGTCTTCTGTTTGGTTGTTTTCCAAAAGTGCGGCAACAATGCGCGGCAAAGCCAGCGCGCTTCCGTTGAGTGTGTGCAGCAATTGCGTTTTGCCTTCTCTGTTTTTGTAGCGAAGTTTTAATCGGTTCGCTTGGAAAGTTTCAAAGTTGCTGATTGAGCTTACTTCAAGCCAACGTTGCTGTGCTGCGGAAAAAACTTCGAGGTCATACGTCATCGCACTATTAAAACCCATATCGCCACCACAGAGCAAAAGTTTGCGATACGGCAATTCTAATTTTTGTAATAAATCCTCCACGTGCAGGCTCATCTCGTCCAAAACTTGGTACGAATCTTCTGGCTTGACGATCTGCACAATCTCTACTTTGTCAAACTGATGCAATCGGTTGAGGCCGCGCACGTGTGCACCCCAGCTGCCTGCTTCCCTACGAAAGCATGGCGTGTAGCCTACATTTTTTATCGGCAGGTTTTCTTCTTGCACCATCACATCGCGGTACAAGTTGGTGATGGGCACTTCTGCGGTTGGTATTAAATAAAGTCCGTCTTCATTCACAAAATACATTTGCCCTTCCTTGTCGGGAAGCTGGCCTGTGCCTAGGCCGCTATCTTTATTGACAAGAATGGGAGGTTGGATTTCGGTATAGCCGGCAGCCTCTGCTTCGCTCAAAAAGAAATTGATGAGCGCCCGTTGAAGTTTCGCGCCCTTGCCTTTGTAAACCGGAAAGCCCGCGCCAGTGATTTTCACTCCCAGATCAAAATCAATGATGTCGTATTTTTTGATCAGCTCCCAGTGTGGCAAAGCACCTGCATGGAGTTTTGGAACAACACCATGCTCATAAACATTTTTATTTTCCTCTGGCGTTTTGCCCGCAGGCACCAAAGTGTGCGGCACGTTGGGGATTTTGTATAAAAGTTCTTGAAGGTTTCCCTCCAACTTAGATAACCCTTCTTCCCAAACTTTAATATGATGTTTACCCGCAGCAACTTGCCCTTTGAGGTTGTTCGCCTCTTCGGCCTTTCCCGTTTTCATCAACTCCCCAATTTTTTTTGAATCTGCATTTGACTTCGCCTTCAAATCATCGGCTTGCTTCTGAATCTCTCTTCTTTTTTTATCGATGTCGATGGCTTCGCGCACCAGTGCTTCGGCCTCTTTAAAGTTCCGTTTGGCCAACCCATCAATCACCCGTTCAGTCTCCTCGCGCAAGGTTTGTACTTGTAGCATAAGTTATTTTGCTGCCAAATTAGCCAATAATTTTTTCCCGATTGTTGCTTGTTATTCGATTTTGGCCTATCATTGCATCATCAATCGCGGCCAATTCAGGCCTTCAACGATATAAGCCCTAAATTTTTTTGTACTTGATGTCGAAGGTTCTTAGTGTTATTGCTGCTTGATACCCTGCGTTTTTAATTTATAAAAATCATTTCCAACCAATCTCCTTTTCGATGTACACCATTGATGATCTCAATTTAAAACTCTTGTCAGAGTTAAAAGAAATTGCCGAAGGCATGGGCGTAAAAAACGCTAAAAAATTAAGCAAAGAAGAAATCGTTTATAAAGTATTGGATCAACAGGCCTTGACAGGCGAGCCGACCCCAAAGACAGGAAAGCATATCGAGACCTCTTTTGACGAATTCAACAAGTCTCCTCAAAAGGCGGACCCTGCTGAGCGCAAGATGCGCCCACGCAAACGTGAAAATGTTGCTCCTGTGGCCGCAGCCGTATCATCGGCAGCCAAAGAACTCTCTGGCGATGAACTTTTGAAAACCATCGACTTGGATATTTCGCCCCGTGTGACCCGCTTCGATGAGCCTGTCGAAGTGCCCATGCAGCCAGCCGAAGTGCAACAGCCCGAAGTGCAGCAGGCACAGCCCGAAGTACTCGAAGAAAAACCTTTTCAAAATCAAAATACAAATCAAGGACAAACCCCAAATCAAAACACTAACCAACAGCCGAGGCGTGACCTTGTCAACTCCGTGCGCGACTTTGATGGTGTGGTGAGCAACGAGGGTGTGCTGGAGATCATGCAAGATGGCTACGGCTTCCTGCGCTCTTCCGATTACAACTACCTCGCCAGCCCCGATGATATTTATGTTTCGCCTTCGCAAATAAAAATGTTGGGCCTAAAATTAGGCGACACGGTGAAAGGACAAATCCGCCCTCCCAAAGAAGGAGAGAAATATTTTGCGCTGTTGAAAGTTGATAGCATCAACGGAAAGACCACGGAAGAAATTCGCGACCGAGTAGCTTTTGAATATTTGACTCCGTTGTTCCCCGAACAAAAATTAAAATTGAGCACCACGCACGACAATATGTCCACGCGCATCCTCGATTTGTTTTCGCCTATTGGCAAAGGCCAACGTGGGATGATCGTAGCGCAACCTAAAACAGGTAAAACAGTTTTATTGAAAAACATTGCCAACGCCATTGCGCAAAACCACCCAGAAGTTTATCTCATCGTATTGTTGATTGACGAACGCCCTGAAGAAGTTACCGACATGGCGCGCAGCGTAAAGGCGGAAGTGATCGCTTCCACTTTTGACGAGCAAGCCGAGCGCCATGTGAAGGTAGCAAGCATTGTTTTAGAAAAAGCAAAACGCATGACCGAGTGCGGCCACGATGTAGTGATCCTCCTCGACTCGATCACTCGCTTGGCGCGCGCTTACAATACCGTTGTGCCTTCGTCAGGAAAAATATTGTCGGGTGGTGTCGATGCCAACGCACTGCACAAGCCCAAGCGTTTCTTTGGTGCGGCACGCAAAATTGAAAATGGCGGATCGCTCACCATCATTGCTACTGCGCTGATCGACACGGGTTCGAAAATGGACGAGGTGATCTTTGAAGAATTTAAGGGCACCGGCAACATGGAATTGCAGCTCGACCGCAAACTTGCCAACCGAAGGATGTATCCTGCTATTGATGTTCCCGCATCGGGCACAAGACGTGAGGATTTGTTGATGAAGGAAGACGAGCTTCAGCGCGTGTGGATCTTGCGCAAGTTCATGGCCGATATGAATTCGATCGAGGCGATGGAGTTTTTACAGTCAAAAATGAAAGGCACCCGCAACAACGAAGAGTTTCTGTCTTCGATGAACGGGTAAATTAATTCGTTGATTAGCCGATTTGAAAATTAGCCAATGAGAGATCCTTGGCTTTTTTTGCGATCTGTTTTGGCTCATCAACTGTTTGATTCGGTTTGGTCATTGATTAATTTGCATACCGACAAATCAATTCACCATGTCTATACAAAAACGTTTTAGCGCACAAGACCTTGAGCGCATCAAAGCCGCTGTGCATCAGGCCGAAGACAAAATCTCAGGAGAGATCGTGCCGGTGTTCGTGGAGAAGAGTGGGTTTTATTCTATTGCCGCCTACCGTGCAGCCTTGGTTGCGGGTGCGTTGGCATTTTTTTTGATCATCCTTTTCGATCGGTACATTCCATCGCTTGCGATCTATGATCCATTGCTGATTTTTTTAGTGGTGGTGATGACGGGGCTGATCGGAGCGTTGGCCTGCAACTACATCCTTCCGCTCCAAAAATTATTTGTCGGCCAGAAACATTTGGACCGTGCCACCAAACAACGGGCAGAAAATGCTTTTCTTCAAGAAGAAGTTTTCAACACGCGCCATCGCACCGGCATCATGATTTTTGTTTCGTTCTTCGAGCGCGAAGTGATGGTGATGGCCGACCGCGGCATCAGCAAAGTGGTGGAACAAAAAGAATGGGACAAGATGGTGCAAGGCATCATCCAAAATATCCGCATGGGCAAAGTAGTCGATGGAATTGAGGTTGCCATTCTGCGCTGTGGCGAAATCCTTTTGGAAAAAGGTTTCTTGAAAACTGCCGATGACGTGAACGAATTGAAAGACGATTTGAGGATTGAGTAATCGTTCTAAAATAAATCCTCTAAATCAATAAGTTTTTTCAATGGAAATAATTCAAGATAAAGTAGGCTGTAGGCAGACATCGGTAGGCAAAGTTTTGTCAATTGCCTACTGCCTACTATTCCTCTCTTCTCATTTTGCATTCTCCCAGCGCGCAGTGCCCGATCACGCAGGCGTGTGGGTGCATGACGAGGCCAATGTTTTATCGGCTGCAACCAAGGCGCAACTTGAAGCAGTATTTAAAACTGAACGTGATTCAACCTCAAATCAAATCGCTGTTTTAATTGTCCCATCGCTCGAAGGCGAAGATATTGATGGCTACAGCATCCGTGTGGCCGATGCCTGGAAGCTCGGCACCAAAGCCAACGACAACGGTGTGTTGCTCCTCATTGCGTTGCAAGAAAAGAAAGTGCGCATCGAAGTAGGGCAAGGACTTGAAGGAGTGCTGACCGATGCACTCTCCAGCCGCATCAATCGAAATGAAATTACTCCGCGCTTCCGCCAAGGCGATTATGAAAATGGAGTGAAGGCCGGGGTGGTCGCCATCATGCAAGCGATCAAAGGCGAGTATGTCAACAACGACCCGCCCCAGCGCAAGCGCAACAGCCGCTCGCCCATTGGCACCATCGTGATTATCATCATCATATTGATTGCGGCCTCGCGCAGAAAAGGTGGGGGCGGTGGCATGGGCGGGTATTTGGCTGCGGGTATGCTAATGGGAGGACTCGGTGGTGGGCGTAGCTCCGACTCGTGGGGTTCTGGTTCAGACTTTGGCGGTGGGGGAAGTTTTGGTGGGGGAGGCTCGAGTGATTCTTGGTAGCTTTTTTTATGCAAATAATTTCAAATAAAAAAGTCGGCAGTATCCAGTTGGCAGTTGGCAGTTGGGTTAGAACTATGCTGCCTACTGCATTCTGCCTACTGCTTACTTTTCCTTCGCTCGCCCAAAAAACCGTGCCCGAACTTTGGGGCCAGCGCGTGCATGACGATGCGCACGTGCTCAAATCACAAACTGTCGATCAGTTGGAAAAAGAATTAAAGGCCTACGAAGACTCTACTTCCAATCAGATTGCAATTTTAATTGTGCCATCATTGGATGGCGATGTGCTCGAAGAATATTCATTGCGTGTGGCAGAGAAATGGAAACTTGGTACAAAAGGCAAAGACAATGGCGCGCTGCTGTTGATTGTTGTTGACGATCACAAGATGCGCATCGAAGTAGGACATGGGCTTGAGGGCGTGCTCACCGATGCACAAAGCAATCGCATCATAAGGAATGAAATTGCACCTGAGTTCCGCAGAAACGATTACGATGCCGGAGTCAAAGCTGGCATCAATGGAATTGTTAAAGCTATTGCGGGAGAATATAAAGCAGACGGCAGCCCCGGACTTAGTTCTGATAATACCATTTCATTGGTTGCTTTTATATTGGTTTTTGTTTCCATCATTGGCTATGCTTTTTACAAAGAGATTAGAAGCCCCAGCGGCAAATCATTGAAGGGAAGCAGAGCACGCTCTGGGGTTGGCCGTTCAGCCTCCTCGAGTTGGGCATCCTCAAGCGGAAGCAGTTTCTCTGGAGGTGGGGGAAGTTTTGGGGGCGGTGGAAGTAGTGGGGGGTGGTGAGTATCCTTATGAAAAAGCGCACCGTTTTAATTCTTGCTTCCTTAATTCTACTTTCCCTAATCGGTAGAGCCATCTACAAAAAAGTGAGCCCTATTCAAACCGAAAAAAAATGGTTTGTAAGTCAGCTAAAAGTCAATTCCTCTAATGATGAAATTATCTTTTTCAGGAGTGGTGAAATGTTCTCGAAAACAAAAGTCAGCAATTCTATGATGGAGCTTCTTTTCTAACTTAATTGTTAGTAAAATCTTATCACTCTCCCTATTTTTGACCTCTCAAAAATTTAATCTTGTAAATCAAGTCAATCCTTAAATCCTGATCCAGACTATGAAGCGCGATAAAGTCATCTTCGACCTCATTGAAAAAGAAAAACAACGCCAAGAGCACGGCATCGAACTGATCGCCTCCGAAAATTTTGTGTCTAAGCAGGTGATGCAAGCGCAAGGCTCTGTGCTCACCAACAAATATGCCGAGGGCCTTCCCGGCAAACGGTATTATGGCGGCTGCGAAGTGGTGGACGAAGTGGAGCAACTCGCCATCGACCGGATCAAGGAATTGTTTGGGGCCGCGTGGGCCAACGTGCAGCCGCACTCGGGCGCGCAAGCCAATGCGGCTGTGATGCTCGCATGCTTAAAGCCGGGCGATAAAATTTTAGGATTTGATCTTTCGCATGGCGGCCACTTAACGCATGGCTCGTCTGTAAATTTTTCTGGTAAATTATATCAGCCTTCGTTTTACGGAGTGGAGCAAGAGACTGGCCTTATCGATTTCAATAAAATTTTAGAAGCCGCGCAACGCGAAAAGCCAAAAATGATTATCTGTGGCGCCTCTGCGTACAGTCGCGATTGGGATTATAAAAAATTGCGCGAAGCTGCCGACAGCGTTGGCGCTTTGCTGCTGGCCGATGTTTCGCATCCGGCCGGTTTGATTGCCCGTGGTCTGCTCAACGACCCGATGGAGCATTGTCATATCGTAACCACGACCACGCACAAAACGTTGCGCGGCCCGCGTGGCGGATTAATCATGATCGGCAAAAATTTTGATAATCCTTTCGGGTTGAAAACTCCCAAAGGGGAGTTGCGAAAAATTTCTTCACTGTTGGATTCAGGAGTTTTTCCTGGCACTCAAGGTGGCCCGCTCGAACATGTGATCGCGGCAAAAGCAATTGCCTTTGCTGAAGCACTCTCGGACGAGTATTTGCAGTACATCGTTCAGGTGGCGAAGAACGCCAAAGTGATGGCCGATGAATTTGTGAAGCGTGGCTACAAAATTATTTCGGGCGGCACCGACAATCACATGATGCTGATCGACCTGCGTTCGAAAAACCTAACCGGAAAACTGGCAGAAGAATCGCTCATCAAGGCCGACATCACCATCAACAAAAACATGGTGCCGTTCGATACGCAATCACCGATGGTGACTTCGGGCATGCGCATTGGCACACCGGCCATTACCACACGGGGCTTCAAAGAAAAAGAAGTGGTGCGAGTAGTGGAGTTGATTGACGAAGCTCT
This sequence comes from Bacteroidota bacterium, assembly GCA_043780615.1. Classification (GTDB taxonomy): domain Bacteria; phylum Bacteroidota; class Bacteroidia; order Cytophagales; family Cyclobacteriaceae; genus ELB16-189. The sequence goes on from JAYWDN010000095.1 coordinate 68,541, forward strand.
TCAAAAACCACAAGACGAAAAGCACTTGAAGAATGTGAAGAAGAAAGTAAATGCCATGGTGAAACGATTTCCTTTGTTCTCGTAAAAGGTTAATTTTGATCTGTCATGCAAGCAACAAAGTCAGATTTAAAATCAATCATGGACAGTCTACCTTGATACCGCCCCCTTGATTTATTACATGGAAGTGACCTCCCCCAATTTTTCTTTTCTTCAAAATATCTTTAAAAAAAATGAAGCAGGCGATTTCACATTTTTTACTTCAGCCATTACGCTTTCAGAGGTGCTGACGCTTCCATTTAAATTGGGAAACACCAAGTTGATTGAGCAATACGAGTATCTTATTACCAAATCTCCGTGGCTTAAACTGATAAATGTAAATCCCGACATTGCCAAACTTTCACATTTGAGATCTGAATATGGCTTCAAGCTACCAGGTGCTATCCATCTTGCAACTGCTTTGGAAGTAAAAGTGGGTTTTTTTTTAACTAACGATTTCGCCTTTAACAAAGTAAAGGGTTTAACAATAATCACGCCCGCTGATGTCTAAAGAAAAAGAAATGTCTTTCCTCGACCATCTTGAGGAACTCCGTTGGCACGTGGTGCGGTCGGCAGCCGCCATTTTAATCTTCACTTTTGTGGCTTTCTTTTTTGTGCATTGGATCTATGACAACATCATCTTTGCCCCAGCACGCATCGACTTCCCCACCTTCAAATATTTGTGCAAACTTGGAAACCTTGTGGGGGCTGAAGAATCCCTTTGTGTAAAACCGTTTCACTTCAAAGTACAAAGCCGCAACATGACTGGGCAGTTTATGATGTCCATCACTTCATCGTTTGTGATCGGGCTGATCGTTGCCTTTCCCTATGTGTTTTGGGAAATCTGGCGTTTTATAAAACCGGGGCTCTACCGAACAGAAAAAAGTTCTTCGCGCGGAGCCGTATTTGCGGTGTCTTTCCTTTTTCTTCTAGGCGTGCTCTTTGGCTACTACGTTCTCTCGCCAATGACCATTTGGTTTTTGTCCACCTACTCCATCAGCAGCATGATCGTGAACGAGTTCGACATCACCTCGTATGTCTCCACCATTGTGGGGATGGTAATCGGCTGCGGGCTGTTGTTTCAGTTTCCAGTGGTCGTCTATTTCCTCACCAAGATTGGGCTACTCACGCCACAGTTCATGCGCAAGTTCCGCAAGCATGCCATCGTGGTGATTTTAATTTTGGGTGCGGTCATCACGCCATCGCCCGACCCGTTTAGTCAAATGCTCATCGCGCTGCCGCTTTATTTCTTGTTCGAAATCAGTATCTTCATCTCGGCATTAGAGGTGAAGCGCAAGCAAAAAGCTGAGGAAGCAGAACTAATGGCCGAGCAACAAAAAAACTAATGGAAACCATAGCAATTGGTGCAGATCACGCAGGCTTTGAACTGAAAGAGTATTTGAAGCTGCTGCTTGAGAAAAAAGGATATCACGCAAGGGATTTTGGCACGCACAGTTTAGCGTCTGCCGACTATCCAGACTTTGCACACCCTGTGGCATTGGCCGTGGAGAAAAAAGAATTTGATCTTGGGCTTTTGGTTTGTGGTAGCGCCAATGGCGTGGCCATCACTGCCAACAAACATCAAGGCATTCGTGCGGCCATCTGCTGGACAGAAGAACTTGCATCATTAGCGCGCCAACACAATGATGCAAACGTGCTTTGCATACCTGCACGATTTGTGAGCACAGCGTTGGCGGAAAAAATCCTTGACAAATTTTTGAATTCTGCTTTCGAAGGCGGAAGGCACGAGCGCAGGTTGAGCAAGATCGGTTGCTAACGATCCATTTTAATTCCCTTATGAAAAAAATTAATCCTGATGAAGTCAATGAATTGATGCGTTCGCGAAGATCGGTTTTTCCAAAAGATTACATTGGAGAAAAAGTAGATGATGCAATCGTTCAACAAATGTTGGAGAACGCCAATTGGGCACCCACACACAAACTTACTGAGCCGTGGCGGTTTGTGGTTTTCACTGGAGAAGGATTGAAAAAATTAGCTGACTTTCAAAGCGAATGTTACAAACAAGTGACACAAGCAAAAGGCTCGTTTGATGAAAAAAAATACGAGGGATTAAAATCGAAACCGATGGAGTCCTCGCACATCATTGCCGTGGGCATGAAGCGCGATGAGAAGAAAAGCGTTCCGGAATGGGAAGAAATGGGCGCAGTGTTTTGTGCGATCGAAAACATGTACCTCACGGCCACGGCTTACGGCATCGGTTGTTATCTGAGCACGGGTGGTATCACTAATTTTAAAGAAGCAAAATCATTTTTTGATTTAGGTGAGGAAGACAAACTGATGGGGTTTATGCACGTAGGTGTACCGAAAGAGCCTACGGCCAATGGCAAGCGAAAACCAATTGAAGAAAAAGTGAAATGGATAAACTCATGATTACGAAAGCGACCATCGAAGAGGCGCATGCACGCATCAGGCCGTACATTCATCGCACGCCAGTGATGACAAGCCAAAGCCTTGACAACATTGCAGGTTGCTCTGTTTTTTTTAAATGCGAAAACTTTCAAAAAGTTGGCGCTTTCAAAGCGCGCGGTGCGATGAATGCCGCACTTTCGCTCACTTCAGAGTCGCTCAAAAAAGGATTGGCCACGCACTCATCGGGCAACCATGCACAGGCGATTGCACGTGCCGCAAAAATTCTTGGCGTGAAGTCCTACATCGTGATGCCGCGCAATGCCCCTCAAATAAAAAAAAGTGGCGTGTTGGGGTACGGTGGCGAAATCTTTGAATGCGAACCCACCTTGGCAGCACGTGAAACTACGCTCGCAGAGGTCATCTCAAAAACAGGAGCTACGGAAATCCATCCTTTCAATAACTATGAAGTGATGGCCGGGCAAGCCACTGCTGCAAAAGAGTTGTTTGAAGAAAAAAAGGAGTTGAATTATTTGCTCACGCCAGTTGGTGGCGGTGGTTTGCTGAGCGGCACAGCTTTAGCCTCTAACTATTTTTCTCCGTCAACCCAAGTCATTGCTGGTGAACCTGCGGGATCGGACGATGCGTATCGCTCATTAAAAAGCGGCCACATCGAAACCCCTCAATTCAACTCCATTGCCGATGGCTTGCTGTCTTCGCTTGGCGATAAAACATTTCCGATTATTCTAGAATACGTAAAAGAAATCATCACCGTAACGGATGAAGAAATTATCGCAGCGATGCGGTTGATTTGGGAGCGGATGAAAATCATTGTTGAGCCTTCGTGCGCTGTTCCTTTTGCTGCTGTTTTAAAGAGCAAAGAAAAATTTGCTGGAAAGAAAGTGGGGATAATTTTATCAGGGGGAAATGTGGACTTAGGAAAAGCGATGAAATACTTTGATAAGTTGACCGTTGACAAATAGGCAATTGACAATGCATTAGTCAATATGTTTACAATTTGTCAACTGCCGTTTGATAATTGTCAACTGATCTACTTCTCCAAACTTCCCACCATCTTCTCCGGTCGCACCCACTGATCAAATTGTTCGGAAGTAACCAGTCCTAATTCCACGGCCGCTTCACGAAGCGTTTTGTTTTCCTTGTGCGCTTTCTTGGCAATCTTGGCCGCATTCTCATAGCCAATGTGCGTATTCAATGCAGTGACCAACATCAATGAATTTTCCATGTGCTGCTTGATGATTGGCAGATTCGGCTCAATGCCAATGGCACACTTATCATTGAACGAAACACAAGCGTCACCGATGAGCCTTGCGCTTTGCAAAACATTGGAGGCGATCACGGGTTTGAAAACATTCAATTCAAAATGTCCCATCGATCCGCCAAAAGAAACGGCTACATCGTTGCCTATCACTTGGGCGCAAACCATTGTCATGGCTTCTGGTTGCGTGGGGTTTACTTTGCCAGGCATAATGGAGGAGCCCGGTTCGTTGTCGGGAATAACAATTTCACCAATGCCCGAACGCGGACCAGAACTCAGCATCCGAATATCATTGGCAATTTTCATAAACGAAACCGCAGCACGCTTCAATGCGCCAGAGAGTTCTACCATCGCATCGTGCGCTGCCAGCGCTTCAAATTTATTGGGCGCGGTGACAAAGGGATAGCCTGTAAGCGCTGCAATTTTCTTTGCGACAAGTACATCATAACCATTCGGTGTATTCAACCCTGTGCCAACGGCCGTTCCACCAAGGGCAAGCTCACACACAGCCTCCAACGCATTTTTGATGGTGCGCATGCTGTTGTCAATCTGCTGCACATAGCCTGAAAACTCTTGACCAAGCGTGAGCGGTGTGGCATCCATGAAATGGGTGCGGCCTGTCTTCACAATATTTTTGAAGTCGGAAGATTTTTTGGCGAGCGTGCCGCGCAATTTTTTCATCCCGGGCAATGTAATTTCCATCACCGACTTGTAGGCCGCGATGTGCATGGCTGTAGGAAATGTATCGTTGCTCGACTGCGATTTGTTGACGTCATCGTTGGGGTGCAACACTTTTTTCTCGTCTGTTAGTTTACCTCCGCTAAGCACGTGCGCGCGATAGGCAATTACTTCGTTGGCGTTCATATTGCTTTGCGTGCCCGAACCAGTCTGCCATATCACCAAAGGAAATTGATCATCTAATTTTCCGGTCAATATTTCATCGCAAACTTTCCCGATCATGTCCCTTTTATCGGCTGCCAGCACACCCAGTTCGCAGTTGGCTTGTGCAGCTGCTTTTTTCAAATAGGCAAACGCATAAATGATTTCGTGCGGCATGCTGGCCTCGGGGCCGATTTTAAAATTGTTGCGCGAGCGCTCGGTTTGTGCACCCCAATATTTGTCGACAGGCACTTGCACCTCGCCCATGGTATCTTTTTCAATGCGGTAGTTCATAGTATCCTTATAATTTTAAATCAAATAGAAGAAACTTCGATGTCTAAATTTAAGTTTTAAGGGTTAAGTTTGTACCTTAATCCACAATGGAATTCAAGAATCATAAAATTACTGAAGCTGTCTGTGCATTCAGGTTTGATCCGGCAAAAAATCCGTGGGACGTAACTTTTTTTTCTTACTACTTTGATAAAATTAAGGAGAAAGGATTTATAAAAAAACAGGAGATAAAGCCAATTCAACTCAGTTTTGAAATCAAACCAAATGAGAACCCCCAACCCCAAAATCTGCAGCAGGGGGAAACCCAAATGGTTTTTAAAACAGAAGATGAAAGGTACGCTATTCTAATGGGCAATAATTATCTGTCCTTTCATACACTAAACCATTACCCAGGCTGGGATATTTTTATGCCAGAAATTATTGCGCCAAATATCAAGACATACTTTAATCTTGGATTGGGACAATCGACCGTAAGTATTCAAATGATTTATATAAATAATTTTGAATTGGAATTAAATAAATCATTGTCCGATTACTTCATGTTCGTTCCCAATATGAAAGATTTTGGGGATGGGGATGAAAATTCTCATTTTTTTCAAAGCAATTATTCTATAGCACCTAACAAACAACTCTCAGTAAAAACCGTTTTAAATGCTGGGCTTTTACCGTTATCCAAACAAGTAATTTTGGAGTGTAATTGCATTGCCTCTAACAATAATAGCATTGATTGGCTTATATTAGCAAATGATGCTCACAAGGCAGCCAGGAATGCCTTTGTAAAAGTATCATCGGACTATTTCAAATCATTGATTAAATAACGTTCTGTGTTAATAGGAGATCTAGATTGGAGTATTGAAAAAGTAAAGGGTAATCCTGTTATAACTGTCATTGATATGGTCGCAAAAAAATTATACTCTTATCCTGATCCATACAAATATTTTGTTTTGTCTTCCGTTGGAAAGCAATATAAAGTGTTAAGTAATCGATCGATACTGATCAATCCATCTAAAGGCTACTACACTTATCCTTTTTCTATTGACATAAATCAGACTGAAGTAGTTTTAATTGCAAAGGAAATGTTTAAAAACACTAAACCTCTTTCGGGCAAAGCCCTTTTGGCTTTGGATTATGCGTTGAAAAAAGCTCAAAAACAAACTACATCTTTCTCGAACAGACTATAATAAAGGTAATGAGCTTTAGTCTGGAAAAAATAGAGTACCTATTTCCAAAAGAACTTACTGAGCAGCGCAAAGGAAGGCTAAGGGATGGACTAAACCAGTTCCTTTCGACCAATGAAGCTGGTAAAAATTACACTGATTTTTATTCGACTTCCAAATACGAATATTTTCTGCAAGGTGATCTCATCCATGATCTTAGATTTCCTGAATGGAATAAAGAGGATAGAAATTATGTAAAGACCTATTGTAAGGTAGTAGTAATTTCAAATAGCTGTGACATCGATGAGGCAAACCAATCTAATAGGGAAATTCCAAAGCAAGTTCTAATTGCCAAGCTATTTACATTAAAGGATTTTGAAGATGGTTTAGAATTGAACCACGTTGAGAATGCCGAAGGCGTTGTAAATAGTTTAAAAAATCAAGAGCACTCTAACTTGATGTATTTTCCTTCAACAAACGGAGAAGAATACATCGCATTCTTGGATGAATTAAGTTGGATAACAAATGAGGAGTTAAATCTTTTAAAAGGCAGTATCCAACAGAACAGAATAGCCAGCCTTGATTTATTTGGGTATTATCTTTTCATGTTCAAGCTGGCTTACCATTTTTGTAGGCTTCCCGAGGAAATAGAGCGTTAAGGAATTAAACTACAATTTGATCCAGCAACCATCCCGTCAAACTCAATCGTTCGCGCGTGGCGGGCAATACTTCATGCTCCAACAGATCGCTGCGAAAGCAAACCAATCTTCCGCCATCGGGGAAAAAATCCCTTTCACCTTCAGGCAAATAAACACGGAGTTGTCCGCCTTCTTCTTCTTTCCAATTCTCATTCAAATAGCAAATTACCGAAAGCTTGCGGTGGTCGTCTTTTTTGAATTGGTCGAGGTGGCGTTTGTAAAAACTTCCTGCGGGGTAAATTGTCATGTGAACTTCCTGCTCTTTCAAACTAAGAAAAAGCGATCGGTTGAGAAAGGCCGTCAATTGCAAAAGTCTTTGTAAATATTGAACTACTGGCAAGGACGCAGTAGCGTGATCAACCCACTGAATGTAATCTCCACGGATGCCTTCATTGATTTGCTTTTCTTGTTGCTTGCCAAAGCCCGCTTTGCGGAAACGTAACAAAGCATTTTTGAATTCGTCTGTTGCTACAATGGCGGCAACTTCTTCCTCCGTTAAAAAATCATCCGCTACGGCAATGCCCTCATTGGCCAAGCCATCTGCGATCGCTTCAAACTGTGAAAGTAATTTCGCTTCCATGCTCAAATGTAAGATCATCGGTTAATTTTGCACTTCATGAAAAAAATAAAAGTTTTGTCTTTGCCTGTTCTTGTCATTTGTTTAATGGTGGCTGCGTTTTCGTGCAAACCAAAAGAACCGGTAGTTTTTAAAGGAATAAAAAATATTGTGGTTGACATTGGTGAAGCCGGAAAGCCAATTCTAAAAGGTGATGTTTTCTTTTACAACCCGAACAAACTGAAAATGAAATTGAAAGACGTGGATGTGAAGGTAATGGTGGACGGGGTCAAATCGGCAGAAGTAAAACATCAACTCAACGTGACGGTTCCGGCACAAGCCGATTTTTCTGTGCCTTTTGTTGCCCAGCTTGCCATGAAGGAAAGCGGCTTGCTCGATACCGTACTAGGAATGCTGGGCGGCAAAAAATACGAAGTAGTGTTTAGTGGCTATGTGCGTGTCGGTGTCCATGGGCTCACCTTCAAGGTGCCCGTTTCACAAAAACAGGAAATAAAATTACATTAAACTCAAATGCTATTTCATAACCCGCTATTTTCGGGTCTATGCTTGAGCTCTCGGTCATTGGGTTTTTAGTAGCACTCATCGTTATGCTTCTTGTGCGTGCGCTGATGAAGAGCAAGCAAAATGCAAAGCTGTTGAAACTACAAGGACACGAAATCCAAAAACAGGTTCTCTTGTTAGAGCAACACAACCAGCAATTGCACGAATTGAACCAAGAAAAACTGCAAGTGATCAGCTTGGTCTCGCACGATCTGAAGGGACCCTTCAACCGCATCTTTGCATTGATCCAGTTGATGAACCTGACCGAACAAAATCTCACTGCCGAACAAAAAGAATACTTGGGGAAAATCCATCAAGTCTCTGTCGATGGGCTGAGCATGATACGCAACCTGCTGGACAGCCGGAAGCTGGATCACAATGGAGTAGAATTGACCAATGCTTCTGTTGACCTTTCGGCACTCGTCTCTTCGTTGGTAAAAAATTATAGGGCCATAGCCGAAAAAAAGAAAATCAAAATAGAGATGAACAACGCTGGGCCTATCACGATGTTGGCCGATAGGATGTACTTAGGGCGCATGGTAGAAAATCTGCTTTCGAATGCGGTAAAGTTTTCTCCTGAAAATAAAAAAATAATGGTGAGGCTTGATCAAACCCCAGATCAGATTTCTTTATCGATAATCGATGAAGGCCCCGGTATCAGTGCCGAAGATCAACCCAAATTGTTTCAACGCTTTCAGCCTTTGTCGGCCAAACCAACGGGTGCCGAAAGCTCCACCGGCCTGGGGCTCTTTATTGTAAAAACGATTGCCGAAAAAATGGGAGCAGAAATACGCTATGAAAATGCACAGCGGCAAGGAGCAAACTTTACGTTGGTACTTCGCAAGAAAAATCCTTAGCCAAAAAAATAATCGTCTTTGCCAGAGATAATGGCTTGAAGTGCTTCGATCACGTTTTCGTCTTTGATCACATAATCGCGCACCCCTTTTTGAATGAAACTCAACACCATGTTGCCATCGTCAAGCGCACTGAGCATGATTACCTTGGTGCTATCGGTGATGCCCGATTTTATGTTATCATAAAATTCAATGCCCGACATGCCCGGCAATTTGTAATCAACAATCAACACATCGGGAAATTTGCCATTGATCGTCTTGAGCGCCTCTTCGGCCGAGCCAAAAGCATTTACTTTGTGGTCGGGGCTTTGGCCCAGCGCTTTCCGGATAAACTCGGAATAGATTTCGTCATCTTCAATGAGAGTGATATTCATAAGGTCGATAGAGAGCTACAAATATAATAAGGTTCGCTTTTAAAAAAACCGTTGTCTTTGTCGTTCACATCGTTACGTAGAAAGCAAGTTTGTTTGTTTCATGTTAAACCATTTTATTACAGCCCTGTCCAAGCAACCTATTCCACAACTTTCCATTTTTTTAACTAAGAATCGCTTAATGCCTTCAAAATTTTTGCTCGTCTTGCTGTGCCTCCTGTATCAACCCTCGTTTGCGCAGCAAGACACCGCTAAAGTTTTAGTCAAGCAACGAGACCTCATTGACGTAATTGAATTGGTATTGAATAAACCGCTCATGAAGCGCGATACCATCCGAAAAAAATCGGGGCGCATATACTTTTCGGGTTCCCCTTCTATCGGCTATTCGCTGTCGAGCGGCTGGGCGGGTATCGTGGTGGCCAACGGGGCATTTTATACCAGCGAAGAAAAGAACGCCAAGCTCTCCAATATTTACACCGATGCGGTGTACACGCAAAACCAACAGTTGGTGATCCACCTTCAGACCAACTTGTGGACGAAAGGGAACAAATTCAATATTGTAAACGACTGGCGGTATTATTCCTATCCACAAAAGACGTATGGCCTTGGCGGCAATACCAGCGTGAACAATTTTGCTGACCAAACTTTTAAATATTTGCGGTTGTCTCAAACCGTGATGAAAAGCATTCGGCCAAATTTATATGCAGGCATTGGCTATGGATTGGATTATCATTGGGACATCCCAATCAATCCTGATGGGGACATCAACGTGATCTCCAATATTAATTCTTACGGCATCCAAAAAAATTCAACGTCATCGGGGCTTATCGCCAATTTGCTTTTTGATAACCGTCTGAACTCGATCAATCCCTCGGGCGGATCGTATGCCAATATTTCTTTCCGACAAAATATGAGTGTGCTGGCCAGCGACAACAATTGGCAATCGCTGTTGGTGGACCTTCGGCAGTATGTTCCGTTCCCTCGCCACAGCGAAAACATACTTGCTTTCTGGAGCTACAATTGGCTGACACTCGGTGGCAATCCTCCCTACCTCGATCTGCCCAGCACCGGATGGGACACTTATAGCAACACGGGCCGCGGCTATATTCAAGGGAGGTTTCGCAGCAAGAACATGGTTTACGTGGAGGCGGAATATCGTTTTAAAATTTCTCCAAGCGGATTGTTTGGAGGCGTTGTCTTCGCAAATGCGCAAAGTGTTTCAGCGTGGCCATCAAATACTTTTCAAAGCATCGCGCCTGCGGCCGGCCTGGGCCTGAGGATGAAGTTCAATAAATACTCCCGCACCAACATTGCTATCGACTATGGCTTTGGCCAAGGCGGCTCGCAGGGGATTTTCGTAAACCTAGGCGAAGTGTTTTAGTTTGGCATAAAATCGATTGCTGACAATTGGCCAGTTACAGCGACCATAATCCAGAAGCCCTCTTACTCATCGCCAACTGGATCTCTTTTAGCGCACGTACCATTTTAGTCCAAATCGGAAAAAATAGTTTCCAAAAAAATACTAAGTTGCAATTCGGCTCTTTGCGAATTGCCCAAAATACTTCATGGCAGCTCGCTTTGACGCTAAAAAATTAGCACATGAAAGTCTCGGCAGCCCAACCTTTTCAAATCATCTACTCGCTTTACCAGCACGAGTACTTGGGCTATGTGTTTGAGTCGTTCATAGTACACCTCGATGAGAAAGGCAAACTCACCTACCAGCACCAAAGTATTTCTTCTAAAAATGCACGCGAATTTACCAAAGGACTTGATGCCCGCGATTTTGAGTTGATCGACCAGATGGACAGCATGGGCCAAGATGCCGTGCTCAAACACTTTTCGAAAAAGGTGATGAAGCCCGAAGAGTTTTTCAGCAAAGTCTATCACAAACAAAAAGGTGATGAAATGCTGCAAGAGCAGATCGAGGCTTACATGGAAAAACGCAGAGCGGCCATTCTCGAAAAAATAAAAGGCAAAATGCTTTTCGAGATGGGCAACGATGGCGAGCCTACTTGGCGCAAGGTAGAGGTGCTGGAAGAGCGCGCCAACATTCAGTTTCATTTCATGCGCAGCCCCGATTCAACCAACTATCATCCCACCATTACCTACAAAGGCAAGCGTGTGGAAATTCCCGACCCGGCTGCTTACTTGATTTGCCGGCAGCCAGCATGGATGGTGTTCAGTGGAAACCTTTATGGTTTTGAAAAATTTGTGGACGGAAAAAAATTGCAGCCCTTCCTTTCCAAGAAGCACGTGGTCATTCCAAAAAATTTAGAGGAGACTTATTACAACCGGTTTGTGGCTCCGCTCATCGCTTCGTTCGATGACATCGAGGCAGTAGGCTTTGAAATCGCCAAGCACGAGTATGACCCTCACCCGATACTCACCATTGCCGAGTTGGCGCAATCGGCTATCACCAAAGCCACCACACTTTTCGATTCGCATGAACACGAAGCCCCCGCCAACGATGAAGCCGGAAAAATTGTATTTGATCTTTCCTTTCGCTACGGCAAACACCGCTTTCGCGGAGATGCCTTTGGTGCGGTGAGTGTTACCGTTGAAAAGAAAGATGACGATTATATTTTTCACCGCATCAAAAGAAATACCGAGGGTGAAAAAAAATATGCTCAAACGCTAATAAAATTGGGGCTTCCGCTTCGCGGGTTTCGCACAGCCGTAGAGAAAGCACATGCGTTTTCGTGGCTCAACGAAAACCGTGTCAATCTTTTAAACCTTGGCTTTGAAGTGAGCCAGCCCGACAACAAAGACAAAAAATATTTTGTCGGCAAAGCCGTGATCGAGTTGGAGGTAAAAGAAAATATTGATTGGTTCGACATCCACGCAAAAATCCGCTTTGGCGAATTTGAAATTTCTTTCAAAGAGCTGCGCAAGCTCATTCTGAAAAAGAAAGTAGAATTCAAATTGCCCAACGGTGAAATTGCCATCATCCCCGATGCGTGGCTGATTAAATATGGAGACCTCTTCGCGCTGAGCGAAACCCACGGCACTCATGAAAAGCCAGTGCTGAAAAAACACCACATCGGTTTGCTGCAAGAACTGGAAGAAGGCAAGTTGGCCAAAGTGCACATGAGCGAACGTTTGCGCAATCTGCAATCATTCACGGGCATCCGTGATTATGAAATGCCCGAAGGTTTTGAAGGAACACTACGCCCTTATCAAAAAGCAGGGTACAATTGGCTTCGGTTTTTAAACGAGTTTCATTTGGGCGGCTGCCTTGCCGATGACATGGGCTTGGGGAAAACCGTGCAAACACTAGCGATGCTGTTGTCTGAAAAACAGAAAGGCAATGTGGGCACTACGTTGTTGGTCATGCCTACCTCGCTGATTTATAATTGGGAGATGGAGGCCGCCAAGTTCACGCCCACGCTGAAAATTTTCATTTACACCGGCACGCTCCGCAACAAAGATCTTTCGCAGTTCGACAAATACGATGTGGTGCTCACTTCGTATGGCATCACGCGCCTCGACATCGATAGCTTGGTCAAGTTTCGTTTCAACTACATCATCCTTGACGAATCGCAAGTGATCAAAAACCCTTCGTCAAACATTGCGAAAGCCGTGATGCAATTGCAAAGCCGCTTCCGGCTTACACTCACGGGCACTCCGCTCGAAAACACAACGCTCGACTTGTGGTCGCAGATGACCTTCATCAACCCGGGGTTGTTGGGCGGTCAAACTTTTTTCAAGAACGAATACCAAATTCCCATTGATAAAAAAGGCGATGAAGCCAAAACAAAAAAACTCAATGGCATCATCCGGCCTTTTGTTCTTCGCAGATTGAAATCGCAAGTGGCCACCGACCTGCCCGAAAAAGTGGAGAACATCCACTACACCAACATGACGGCCGAGCAGGAGCAGCGATACGAAGAAGTCAAATCATTTTACCGTAATAAGATTTTTGAACAGATCGACAAAGAAGGCATCAACAACACGCGGATGATGATCTTGGAGGGACTCACAAAACTCAGGCAGATCTCCAACCATCCACGCATGATCGACCCCAAATACACAGGCGACTCGGGAAAATTGGAAGACGTATCGTACATGATCGAAAACGCAATGCTCGAAGGCCACAAACTTTTAATCTTCAGCCAGTTTGTAAAACATCTCGACATCGTAAGGGAGTTGTTAAAGTCTAGAAAAATACCCTTTGCTTATCTCGATGGCTCCAGCACCGACCGCAAAGAGCAGGTAGAAAAATTCAACAAAGACCCCGACCTGAAAATATTTTTGATCTCCATCAAGGCGGGCGGGCTCGGCCTCAACCTGACCGAGGCAGACTATGTCTTCATCCTCGACCCGTGGTGGAACCCGGCCGTAGAAGCACAAGCCGCAGACAGGGCGCACCGCATCGGCCAGAAGAAAAAAGTTTTTACCTACAAGTTCATCACGCGCAATACCGTGGAAGAGAAAATCCTTCAGCTACAGAAACACAAACTCAAACTTTCAGAGAATCTTATTCAGAGCGAGGAGAGTGTGATCAAAGCGTTGACGCGTGAAGACATTGAGATGCTGATGAATTGACCTCACCCCCAACCCCTCTCCAAGGAGAGGCGTGCCTAAATTTGTCAGGTCTATCCGTATTGTTCTTCTTTCTCTTTAGTAATACAAAAACTTTTTCCGTGTTTCCGTGGCTATGCATTACTTTGCCTCGTAATAATAAATCTGCATGAAAGATAAAGTAGTCGTCATCACCGGTGGTTCATCGGGCATAGGCAAAGCATTGGCCGAAGTCTTTGGCAAAAACGGTTCGAAGATTTTGATCACCGGAAGGAACAAGAACGATCTTGATTTAGTGGTGTCTGATTTAAACAAAAAAGGAATTAACGCCTTTGGTCTTGTGGCCGATGTCAGCCTAGAAAGTGACAACAAAAAAATGGCCGAAGAAGCCCTCATAAAATTTGGAAGAATGGATGTGCTCATCAACAATGCGGGCATCAGCATGCGCGCCCTCTTTGAAGACGTTGACATGAGCGTAGTGAAAAAAGTAATGGACATCAATTTCTACGGAGTGCTTTATGCAACTCAGGCTTGTCTTCCTGAAATCATAAAAAATAAAGGATCGGTGGTGGGTATTTCTTCCATTGCCGGCTTTCGCGGACTGCCAGGGCGCACGGGCTACTCTGCATCCAAGTTTGCGCTCAACGGTTTTCTTGAAGTGCTTCGCACCGAAATGTTGCACCGCGGTGTTCATGTGCTCACGGCTTGCCCTGGCTTCACCGCTTCCAACATCCGCAAGCGCGCCCTCACCAAAGATGGCAGCGCACAAGGCGAGTCTCCCCGCGATGAAAAAGAAATGATGACAGCCGAAGAATGTGCAAGACATATTTATCGAGCTACGGTGAAGAGAAAGAAAATTTTAGTGCTCACCGCTCAAGGCAAACTTACCGTGCTGCTTAACAAATTATTTCCTGATCTCACCGATGGGTTGGTGTATAATGCCATGAAGGAAGCCGATTCGCCTTTGAGATAATTCTAATTATTACTTCCGTAATTTTATTTCAAAATGTCCAAACCCAAAACTCTTTTCTTCTGTCAGACTTGCGGCTATGAGTCGGCCAAGTGGTTGGGCAAATGCCCTTCGTGCAATACGTGGAACACGTTTGTGGAAGAAGTGGTAACAAAAAATGAAACCAACAAAAACGAATGGCGCACGGATCCGAAATCAAAAATCATAAAACCAAAGACACTAAATGAAATTGAACCGGTCAATGAAATTAGAATTGCCACGCCCGACCAAGAACTCAATCGTGTGCTTGGTGGCGGCATTGTGCCGGGCTCGTTGGTCTTGATTGGCGGTGAGCCGGGCATTGGCAAGTCCACGCTGATGCTTCAATTCGGATTGGCGTTAAAGAAAATAAAAATCCTATATGTAACGGGCGAAGAAAGCGAGCAGCAGATAAAAATGCGTGCCGAGCGGTTGTCGACTTCTAAAACATTGTCGGATAATTTTTTCATCCTTACCGAAACCAACACCAAAAATATTTTCGTTGCCATCGAAACGTTAGAGCCGCAATTAGTGGTGATCGATTCCATCCAAACCTTACATTCCCCCATCATGGATTCGGTGGCCGGCAGTATCGGCCAGGTGCGGCAGTGTGCGGGCGAACTGATGAAGTTTGCCAAAGAGACCAACACGCCAGTTTTTTTAGTTGGCCACATCACCAAAGATGGAATGCTTGCTGGGCCCAAAGTACTGGAGCACATGGTGGACACCGTGTTGCAATTTGAAGGTGATCGACATTTGGCTTATCGCATTTTGCGCACCACCAAAAATCGTTTTGGCTCTACTTCTGAAATCGGCATTTATGAAATGCTGGGCAATGGCTTGCGCGAAGTTTCAAATCCATCTGAGATTTTGATCTCACAAAAAGACGGGCCAGTAAGCGGGGCAACGATCGGGGCAACGATTGAAGGCAATCGTCCTTTACTAATTGAAATCCAATCGTTGGTAAGCCCGGCATCGTACGGCACACCGCAGCGTACGCCCAATGGATTTGACCAAAAGCGGTTGAACATGCTGCTCGCTGTGTTGGAAAAACGCTGTGGATTTAAAGTGGGCACACAAGATGTTTTTGTGAACATGGCCGGTGGAATTTATGTGGAAGACCCCGCCATTGATTTAGCACTTTGTGTCTCCGTCATTTCTTCGATGGAAGAAATCCCGGTGCATGACAAAATCTGTTTTGCTGCCGAGATCGGGCTAGGTGGAGAGTTGCGCGCGGTAAACCGCATTGAGCAGAGGATTTCGGAAGCAGAGAAATTGGGCTTCGAAAAGATTTATGTTTCCAAGTTTAGTCAGAAGTCAATCGACTTGAAGAAATCAAAAATTGAGGTACTCTCTTTCGGTAAACTGGAAGGGGTTTTTAAAGAGCTCTTTCGCTGAGGGATTGTTACTTTAAAAAACTTGCCGCTTGTCCGATCCAGTTTTCATTGGTGATGCGTGCCGGAAAATATTCAATCGCTGCACCCACTCGCTCGGCATGGTCGGGCGTGAGTTCACTTAATTGCCTGAAAGTGTAAATACCAATCATGTTCAATCTTTTTTCGATGAAGGGGCCGATGCCTTTTATTTTAGTGAGGTCGTCTTTTTTATGGATGCCCACTGGTTTTGAAAAAAGAGGATCGGTACTTTTTGTTTTCTTGGCCGATCGTGCCGCCTCCAATTCTTGCTTTAGTATAATATTGACTTCTTCGTTTTCTTTCGATTGAAATTCCAATTGGCGGATGCGGTAGCGCAACGTGCCCATTTCGGTTTCGGCCTGCCGCAATTGCGGTGTGGTGTCGCTGCCTTCTGATTTTGTGCTTGCCATTGACAGTTCAAGCGTTTCAATTTGTTTTTGAAGTTTTTCAGATTCCGAAACCAACGCTGATGTTTTCTGTTGGCTCGCGAGCAAATCGTGGCGGTGTTTTTCGCGCCACCGTTCTACTTGGCTTTTTAGTTCATCGCGTTCGGCATTCAGTAAATTGATGTTGTCGGCAAGGTCCTCTGTTTTCTCATTTTGTATTTCAATGTTTTCACCGCGTTGCCACCATGCTATGGCATAGCCGAGCAGGCAGGCAATGAGCAGCATCGCTAAAATTTCGATGATCGCGATAAGCCGGGGCTGTGGATCAAAATAGTTGAGGTCGGTGCTCACGCCTTTCACGCCAAACAAATACCATAGTGCGCAGCCCAAACACCAGAAGGCAAACAGCACGATAAACCAATATTGTTTCTTCATACGACTACGCTGGTTACTTGGAATATATAACTTTCGATTCCTATTTTTTTGGCATCAACAACATCCACTGTCACTGTGTCGAGCTACGTAGCACACAGTAAATTTACATTCGCCTCACAATTTACAGTTTTTTCCGTTTCACAAAAAAATTGATGTGGCAAGCAACCATTGGCTCAGGCACTCGTCTTATCTTTATTCCCCAAAATAAATTCGACAACATCCAATTAAAGGCCATGTTAAAAAACTACCTCACTGTTGCCTGGCGCAATTTGCGCAAGCAAAGTTTTTATTCCTTCATCAACATTGGTGGTCTTGCGGTAGGCATTGCGGCCTGCCTGGTGATTGTTTTGTTTATCATCGATGAACTAAGTTTTGATAAATACAATACCAAGGCCGACCGGATTGTTCGCATCAACAACGAAATCAAATTTGGTGGCAATCATTTCCGCATGGCCGTGAGCTCTGCACCAATGGCGAATACATTGATGCAAGATTACCCCGAGATCGAAGCAACGGTGCGCTTTAGAAGTTACGGTTCATATTTGGTGAAAACTGCAGAAGGAATGGAGAGCATAAAAGAAAAAGAAGTGCTCTGGACGGATAGTACGTTCTTCAAAATTTTTACGGTGTCCATTTTAGAAGGAGATGCCAACACTGCACTGAAAGAGCCCGCCAGTATTGCGATCAGCAAGCGAACGGCCAAAAAATATTTTCCCAATAAAAGTGCACTTGGCCAGTCGTTGATATTGGATAATAAATATCACGCGAAAGTCACAGCCGTGTATGACGACATCCCGGCCGCTTCGCATTTCCATCCTGAAATTTTGATCGCCATGGTGGGCGAGTGGCCCGTAGCAAAAGAGGCGCAGTCGGTTAATTTTCTTAGCAACAACTTTAACACTTATCTTCTTTTGAAAGAAGGCACTGATGCCAAGGGGCTCGAAGCAAAAATGCACGGGTTCATCAAGAAATACATTGGCCCACAGGTGGCGGTCGCATTTGGAAGTGAGTTCACAATGGAAAAGTTTTTTGCCTCGGGCAACAAATACGAAATCACATTTATGCCCTTGTTGGACATTCACCTTCATTCTGATTTAAAGGTTGAACTTGAACCCAACAGCAGCATCACTTACGTTTACTTGCTCAGCACGATTGCACTTTTTATCCTCACTATTGCCTGCATCAATTTTATGAACTTGTCCACCGCGCGTTCTAGCAACCGCGCCAAAGAAGTGGGCGTGCGCAAAGTGATGGGCTCATTGCGCTCACACTTGGTGCGGCAATTCCTGACCGAGTCCACATTGATCACCATGTTTTCCTTTGTGCTTGCGCTTGGCTTGGCCTATTTATTTTTGCCTTTGTTCAATGATTTAGCGCTCAAGCAACTTTCGCTCCCACTGGGTTCTCCTGTTTTTTATTTGGTGCTGTTTGGTGCTGCCGTTTCCATTGGCGTATTGGCGGGTGTGTATCCCTCATTTTTTCTTTCCGCTTTCAAACCCGTTGACGTGATGAAGGGGCGTGTGGTGCGCGGCACAAGTAGCGGGCTCATCCGAAGTGGGTTGGTGGTCTTTCAATTTGTGATTTCTATTTTCTTGATCATCGGGGCGATCACGGTAAACCGTCAACTGAATTTCATCCAAACTAAAAAACTGGGTTTTGAAAAACAACAAGTGCTGGTAGTGAAAGATGCGTATGCCTTGCGGCCCAATGTTCAGTCGTTCAAAAACGAAGCCTTGAAAATTAGTTCGATCGAAAGCTGCACCATCTCTGGGTTCCTTCCCGTAGAAGGATCAGACGTTTCGCGAAACGACAATTCCTTTTGGAAAGAGGGCAACCAGCCCACTGCCGAAAACCTGGTGAGCTTACAAGACTGGCGAGTGGATCACGATTACATCAAAACATTGGGGATGAAAATAAAAATGGGGCGTGGGCTTTCAAACGAATTTCCATCCGACTCATTGGCTGTTGTGCTCAACGAAGCCGCGGCTTTGCAGTTCAACTTGGGCAGCGATCCAATCGGACAAAAGATCAGCACCTTTGATGGCGAACGACCCGATGGTTCGCCCGATCCAAGCAAAACAAAATCTTGGACGGTAATTGGTGTGGTCGAAAACTTCCATTTCTCTTCGATGCGCGAAAGCATCTCTTCACTCGGGCTTTTCCTTCATCGCAGCGATGGCTTCTTAAGTTTTCGCCTCCGCGCCTCCGACTCGCAAGCAACTATTCAATCGTTAGAAAAATTGTGGAAGAAGTTAGCGCCTGGCCAGCCGTTTCAGTATTCTTTTCTCGATGAAGACTTTGGAAAGATGTACGCCTCTGAGCAGCGGCTGGGAAAAATCTTTGCGGTGTTTGCCGGCCTCGCCATTATGGTAGCGTGCCTTGGCCTGTTTGCGCTCACGGCTTTCACAGCTGAACAGCGCACCAAAGAAATTGGAATTAGAAAAGTATTGGGGGCATCGGTGGGAAGCGTAGTGATGTTGCTCTCAAAAGAATTTGTCAAACTGATACTGATCGCTTTTGTTTTGGCTGCACCGCTCGCTTGGTATTCGATCAACTGGTGGTTGAATACCTACACGTACAAAGTTGAAATTGGAATTATCGTTTACTTGCTGGCAGGCGTTGCGGCATTTGTAGTAGCGTGGCTCACCATGGGTTTTCAATCGATGAAAGCCGCTATGGCCAACCCCGTAGATTCATTGAAAAGCGAATAACAACTTCAAACAACAGGTGCGAATGTGCAACTTTGTGCCATGCTGCCCCATGAACTAACCAAGCTGGCAACTGCCGAGGTGCAAGATTTTATTTTTGCCCATGCGGGCGATGACGAAAATAAAATGGTGCTGCGTCAGCGCGAAATTCTTGGTGTGCCTACGGCATTGATTGCCCAGCAAATTGCTGCGCGCAGAAAAGCAGAAAGCAAGTTGTCACTATTTTATAAAACGAGTGGTGTCGTTTACCCGCCATCTGTCAACGTAGAACAAAGTTCTTCAGAGGCGACCGCAAGGTTTAAAGCAGAAATCATTTCTAAAGAGTTGGGTCAAAAGAAATTGATCGCGGCAGATCTTACCGCAGGCTTTGGGGTGGACAGTTTTTTCTTGAGCAAAATCTGCGCTCGCGTTGATTCCGTTGAGCCGAACCCTGCGCTCAATTCTATCACACAACACAATTTTTCTTTATTAAAACTTAAAAACGTTCAGTGTCATCCGCTCGATGCTGAACTGTTTCTTGATCAGAATCAATCGCTTTACGATTTCATTTATCTCGATCCCTCGCGCAGGGATTCGCATTCAAAAAAAGTTTTTCGATTGGCCGATTGTCAACCCAACGTTCAAACCTTGTTGCCAAAATTATTTGAGCGCACCAATCTTGTCTTGCTCAAGGCATCTCCGCTGCTTGATCTTCAACAAGGGCAAAGCGAGTTAGGCAATGTTAAAAAAGTTATTGTTGTTTCTGTTGGCAATGAATGCAAAGAACTGCTGTTCATTATCCAAAAAGAATTTGTGGGCGAGCCTAAAATTGAAACTTATAACCTCGACAGTTTGGGTAATACAAAACAAGATTTTGATTTCTACTTGAGCGATGAAAAGAAATCGGTTTCAGATTTTGGCACGCCTCAAACTTATCTTTACGAGCCAAACGCTTCCATTTTAAAATCAGGTGCGTTTAAATTGATCGGCAAAAAATTTGGGCTGCAAAAGCTCCACCCCGGCACGCACCTTTATACTTCTTCATCGCTTTCAAAAAAATTCCCCGGAAGGGTTTTTAAAATTGATGCGATTGAATTTGCCGCCAAGGATTTTCCAAACAGAAAAGCAAATGTGCTCACCCGCAACTTTCCGATGAAGCCCGAAGAGCTAAAAAAGAAACTGAAGCTGACCGATGGTGGCGAAAAGTATGTCATCGCTTTTTCGGGAAAGAAGAAAAAATATATTGTGGCGGCTACGCGGCTGGTATAAACTGAAGGCCTCTGTAGATTACATAAAAAATGATGGCGACTGTGCCATATACTTTGATCACCTTCCTTCGGTTCTGCACGTCTTCCCACCACAGCAATGCCCACGGTTTTAGTAAGCCAATAAACAAAAAGAGAATCGAAGTGATGCTCAACAGCAAAAACATTTGGCGGATATAATACATTTTGTAAATCTCTCTGTTCTCAATCAATAAATTCTGATTCCTCTAAAAATCTTTTCACCCCGTTTAAAATTCAGCTACTATATTTGCCGCCTGTTTAAAATTTGAAGGCGCACGATTTTATTTCTTTATACCGAGCGGACAGTTTTGTGCAAACCCTGGCCGAAGGGATAAGTACGCCCGCGCCCCGAAGTGCCATGCCCGAAGGGGTGTCTGGTCCAATTCCAATTCACTTAAAAAATGTGCGCGGCAGCCTCGATGCGGTCTTGTTTGCTGCAGTCTGCAAGAGCACAAAGGCCAACCACTTGGTGATCTTGCACGACCGCGAAGAAGCGGCCTACTTTCACAACGACCTACAAAATCTGTTGGACAAAAAGGAAATCCTTTTCTTTCCGATGTCATACAAGCGGCCTTACGAGTATGACGAAATAGAAAATGCCAACGTGCTGTTGCGCTCTGAAACACTCAACCGCATCAGCAACCACCCCGAAGGCAATATCATTATCACTTGCCCCGAGGCACTTTCAGAAAAAGTGATCAATAAAAAATCGTTGGCCTCCAATACTTTTTTGGTGATCAAAGGCGAGAAGCTTGATCGCGAATTTCTTGAAGAGTTTTTGCACACGTACGATTTTGAGAAAACTGATTTTGTTTTTGAAGCCGGGCAGTTTGCCGTGCGTGGCGGGATCATCGATGTGTTTTCGTTTGCCTACGAGCTGCCGTTTCGTATTGAACTGTTTGGCGATGAGGTGGACAGCATCCGTAGTTTTGATCCGGGCTCACAGCTTTCGGTGGACACACTCGATAAAGTGAGTTTAATGCCCAACGTGCAAACGCGCTTGGTGCAAGAGGAACGACAATCATTATTTGATTTCATTTCTACCAACACCAAAGTTTGGATCAAAGACACCGGGCTGACGCGCGATGTGATTGCCAAATGTTTTGAGAAGGCTTCTGAGAGCTTTGATAAAATCCTTCGCGAAAGCGGGCAAGCTAAAATAGTACTTGAGCCGCACCAATTGTTTGAGCGGCCAGATGACATTGTGGAGCATTTAAAAAAATTTACGTGCATCGAGTTTGGCCAACGCTTTTATTTTTCGACTCAAAAAAAATTCGAATTCACGTCTGCCGTTCAGCCCTCCTTTAATAAAAATTTTGAGTTGCTGGCGGCTGATTTGTTGGATCATCAACAGCAGGGGTTTGAAAATTTCATAGCGGCCGAACAACCCAAACAAGCAGAGCGCTTGCAGGGCATCTTTGAAGAGATCCATCCCGAACTTAAATTTCAAGCACTTGATTTTACGTTGCGCCAAGGGTTTGTGGATTCACAAATGAAAGTGGTTTGCTACACCGATCACCAAATTTTTGAACGCTTTCACCGCTATCGCACCAAGGAAAAGTTTTCGAAATCTAAAGCGCTCTCTTTTCGTGAGCTACAAGCTTTGCAGCCGGGCGATTTTGTTACACACATCGACTACGGCATTGGCAAATTTGCCGGCCTCGAAAAAAAAGAAGTGAATGGTAAAGAACAAGAAGCCATACGCTTGGTGTTTCGCGATGATGACCTTTTGTATGTGAGCATCCATGCGCTCCACAAAATTTCAAAGTACTCGGGCAGAGACGGAACCGCGCCCGCTATCAGCAAGCTCGGATCGGGCGAGTGGGAAAGCAAAAAAGCCAAGGTCAAGAAAAAAGTAAAAGACATTGCGAAGGAGCTGATCGACCTCTATGCCAAACGCAAACAGACAATTGGCTATGCCTATGCGGCCGATAGTTTTTTGCAGGCCGAGTTAGAGACTTCTTTTATTTACGAAGACACGCCCGATCAAGCCAAGGCAACGGAAGACGTAAAGCGCGACATGCAACAGCCGCACCCCATGGACCGACTGGTTTGTGGTGATGTGGGTTTTGGAAAAACCGAAGTGGCCATCCGTGCTGCGTTTAAAGCCGTCACCGAAGGCAGGCAAGTAGCGGTGCTGGTGCCTACTACCATTTTGGCGATGCAGCACGCGCGCACTTTTTCAGAGCGGTTGGCAAATTTTCCAGTAAAGATCGAACACATCTCGCGCTTCAAAACCGACAAAGAAATAAAAAAGATACTGGGCGATTTAAAAAAAGGGAACGTGAACATCCTTATTGGCACGCACCGTGTCGTGAGCAAAGATGTTGAGTTCAAGGATTTAGGGTTGTTGGTAATTGATGAAGAGCAAAAGTTTGGTGTGAAAACAAAAGATCGGCTGAAAGAACTGAAAGTAAATGTTGATGTACTCACCCTCACAGCAACCCCCATTCCGCGCACATTGCACTTTTCGTTGATGGGCGCACGCGACCTCAGCATTATTGCCACGCCTCCACCCAACCGCCAGCCAGTTACCACTGAACTACACACTTTTGATGA
Source organism: Bacteroidota bacterium (assembly GCA_043780615.1). Lineage (GTDB taxonomy): Bacteria > Bacteroidota > Bacteroidia > Cytophagales > Cyclobacteriaceae > ELB16-189. The sequence continues at coordinate 91,867 of JAYWDN010000095.1, forward strand.
AGCCAAAATCCGCGATGCCGTGAGTTTTGAACTGCGAAGAAGCGGTCAGGTTTTTTTCGTGCACAACCGTGTCAGTGACATTGAACAAGTGGCCAATGTGATTTTTAAATTAGTGCCCGATTCGCGCATTGGCATTGCCCACGGCCAGATGGATGGCGACCGATTAGAAAAGGCAATGATCAAATTTATTGAAGGCGAGTATGATGTGCTCGTCTCTACCAATATCATCGAGTCGGGATTGGATATTCCGAACGCGAACACGATCATCATCAACAACGCTCACTTGTTTGGCCTTAGCGACCTGCACCAGATGCGTGGGCGTGTAGGCCGATCAAACAAAAAAGCGTTTTGCTATTTGCTCACGCCACCTACTTTGGTCCTGTCTTCTGATTCGCGAAAGCGATTGGCCGCATTGGAAGAATTTTCTGAGTTGGGCGATGGTTTTAAAGTGGCCATGCGCGATCTTGATATTCGTGGGGCTGGAAATCTTTTGGGTGCCGAACAAAGTGGCTTCATCACCGATCTTGGGTTTGATACGTATCACAAAATCTTAGACGATGCCATTCAAGAGTTGAAGGAGACTACGTTCAAAGAACTTTTTGCGGAAGAACTTTCAGAAAAAGCAAAATTGATTGTCCCCGATTGTGTGATCGAAACGGATTTGGAAATTCTCATCCCCGATGATTATATCGGCAGCACCACCGAGCGCCTGCAACTTTACTCTACGCTCGATAATATTTCAGATGAAGAAGGTCTCGAGAAATTCTGCGCTTCATTGAAAGATCGTTTTGGTCCCTACCCCGTTCCGGTAGAGCAATTGATCAACACCGTTCGGTTGCGTTGGCGGGGCGAGCTCTTGGGGTTTGAAAAGATTAGTATGAAAAATGGAAGTCTCCGTTTGCATTTCTTAGTTGGCAATAAAGAATATTTTAAGTCGGGCGTGTTTGGAAAAATCTTAGCCTTTGTACAACAACATGGTAAAACATGCCGAATGAAAGACACTGCGGGCAAACTTATTTTAACAATTGAAAATATCGGATCGGTAGATGAGGCCGTCCAGGTTTTGCAGCCGCTTGTTGCGGATTAGATTTTTAAATCGGAAAGCGAAATATTCTCAGTGTAGGGTTCTAATCCCGCAAGGCTATTAAACGCATTGATCATTAATACTTTTTTGTAGCTGGGCGAATAATAGACCTCAATGAAGAAATCATCGGCATGGTAAAGATAGACTTTGGCCTCGCCCAACCTGCGCGTGATCAAATAGTTTGAGTTGCCCGTAACCCAGTCACATTTCTTCTCAAACGATGCTCCCTGAAAGTCCTTCAACGTAGTCATGGTAATAATTTTTTTAACAAGATTGGAAAAATCATGCCATGGCCTTTGCGCTCTGTTTTTACACATTGAGACAAGAGTACTTGCCCAAACGTGGAATTTTTTTCCCAAATTGGTTTTTTATAATATTGTTTGTGCTTTCTCGTTTTGTACGGGACTGAGTTAATTCTCGAAGAAATGTTTTCTAAAAAATTCATTCCGTTTTAAGAACTTGTATTTATCTTTTTTATATTAGCGTTTACTTTTATTCATAACCAAAAGCAAATGAAGCATTTAAAGTCTTTTTTGATCTTAGTTGGGCTTTCTTTGGTGGTTTCTTCCTGTTTCCTACGTGGTGGGGGCGGAAAACCCACTGCCCAAAACCCGCAGCAGTTGAGCACCGCCACAGGGCTTAAGTACACCCGCGATGCGGCCGAAGGTTACGCAGTGAACCCATATTCGTCACAGCCCGATGCACCCAACATGGTGTTCATCGAAGGTGGCCGTGCCGTGATGGGTTCGTTTGAAGAAGACGTAATGGCCTATCGCGACAATGTGGAGCGGACTGTTTCTGTTGCATCGTTTTATATGGATGAAACCGAAATCGCAAACATTCACTGGACCGAATATCTTTATCACCTTACTACGGATTCCACAAAAGTGGATGGTGGAAAAGCTTACAATGCCGCTTTGCCCGATACCATGGTTTGGCGTTCACGACTCGCGTTTAATGATCCCTATGTTGACTATTATTTGAGGTATCCCGGTTTCCGCTTCTTCCCGGTTGTGGGTGTAACTTGGAAACAGGCTAACACTTATGCTACTTGGAGGACAATTATTGTCAATAATGACTTGGGAGAAAAAGCGGGTGTTGAAAAGCCTGCTGAACAGGCCGGTGGGGCAAGAGTTCCTATTGAATCTGGTTATACAATCCCTGCCTACCGCTTGCCAACTGAAGCCGAGTGGGAATATGCCGCTCAAGCTTTGATCGGTACTCAGTGGTTGGAAGAAATGCAAACCCACCAACGCATCTATCCTTGGGATGGCCATGCGCTCCGTAATCCCTATGGAAAACAGATGGGTTATTTCCTTGCCAACTTTAAACGCGGCCGTGGTGACTATGCGGGTATTGCTGGCCGCTTGAATGATGGTGCGCTTATCACATCTTATATTTATGAGTACCCTCCAAATGACTATGGATTGTACAACATGGCGGGCAACGTGAGCGAGTGGGTAATGGATATTTATCGTCCGCTGTCTCACCAAGATTTTGATGACCTCAATCCTATCCGTAGGGATGACTTTATCGACAGCCATAGTGCTTACCGCAACCGCTATACTAAAACCGCTAAAGACTCTACCGTTACGATGCCCGATGGCACTCAAAAAAATGTTCGCAACTACGAGTACACCAAAAACCCTCAAGGTTTTATTTCTTTGATCTCGGATAAAGTGCGCGTGTACAAAGGTGGCTCGTGGAAAGATGTTGCGTATTGGATGTCGCCAGGAACACGTAGGTTCATGGACGAAGATTCTGCAACCGCTACTATTGGTTTCCGTTGCGCAATGATCCGCGCTGGTTCAAATTATTAAGATACTTTTCTTCTAAAAAAAGGCCTCGAATCAATCGAGGCCTTTTTTATTGGGCTTCCGCGATGCAAGCAATGCTCAATTCGCTACAGCCTGCCATTAATAATTGCTGACCACAAGCTTCGAGTGTGGCGCCCGTGGTGATCACGTCATCCACTAATAATATGCGTTTGCCTTTTACGGCTTCCGTATTTTTTATATCGAACACCTGTTTCACATTTTCCCAACGCTCGGTTTTTGTTTTCTTCGTTTGTGTCTTGCTGTTCTGCAAACGAATAGAAATGCCATCGCGAAAAGGAATGCCCAACGATTCGCTCAAGCCTTCAGCAAACTTTGCGCTTTGATTGTAGCCTCTGTTTCTCAACCGGGCTGGGTGCAAGGGAACTGGAACGATAAGGTCAAACTCACGGGCTCTGCTCAGGTCATTTAATTCTTTGCCAAAGATTTTGCCAATTCTTATCCCCACTTCGGGTTGATTATTGTACTTCAATTGATGCAGCAAGTGTTGAACTATTCCTGTCTTTCTAAATTTCAAATAAGCCCAAGCATGTTTTAGCGGCAGTCTTCCCAGAAACTTTTCCTCCACCGGATTGCCTTCCATAAAATGGTAATCTGTTTTAGGAAGATTGAGAATACAGGAGGTGCAAAGAATGTCTTCACCTTTTACCAAACCGGAAGAACACCCAAGGCAATGTTCTGGAAAGAAAAGCGAGGTGAAATCAGAAAGCAGCCTAACGACTGAACTTCCATTTGATTTAAGTGTTAACAACCTCATCTTTGTATAAAAAAATGATATGAGCTTAGTGAAGCAATTTAATGAATACCGCAGCAAGATGAATGAAAAAATCTTGGCCGGTGATAACCTTATCATCAAGCGGATATTTAACCTCGATACCAACGCCTATCAAGCTGGAGCATTGGATGTAAAGTCTAAAGAACTGATTGGTCTTACTTGTTCGTTGGTGTTGCGCTGCGATGACTGCGTAAAGTACCATCTGGGCAAGTGCAAGGAGATGGGCTTTACAACTGCCGAAGTGCACGAAGCAATGGGTGTAGCCACGTTGGTGGGCGGTACTATCGTTGTTCCACATCTTCGCAGGGCTTTTGAATACTGGGAAGAGCTAACAAAATCTTAACATGTTCAAACGCGACCTTGAGATGGATCGTCATTGGCATCTGCTGCTTAGCGAGATCGAGAAATCGGTGGGCAACAAACCCAAAGATTTGAACAGTGTTCTCTTTATTATTGGAGTGCAAGAATTGGGGCGGGGAGCCAAGCATTTTTCGAAAGAGGAAAAGCAAGACCTCATGCACATTGCCATTTGCAAAGTGCTTAGCCTCGCGGGCTATTACGAGTTGGAGGGCACCGATGAGCAGGGTTGGCCACATTGGAAGTTAGTAAAGAAACTCCCCCATTTTGATCTCCTTGAACAAGAGAAATTATTAAAAATGCACGTGATGGAATATTTTGAAAAAGAACTGGGATGGTCTCTTGTTCCTCCTCCTATCATTTAAAGTTTTGTTGAACCTAAAAAGTATCAGGGCTTACCTTAGTTGCTCAAAACAATGTACAATCAAAAGCCGTTGTAACAAATTGGTATGAACGAGGGGATCAAAGACATCAATCAAAAAATCGCTTCCTTCAAGCGCAGGTACTACCAAGATTTATTTTTCAGGGGGGCTATACTTGTGCCCGCTATTATTTTGGGGTATTTTTTGGTGGCTGCTCTGCTGGAGTATTCCCTTTGGCTCGGTCGCCCCGCACGATTTTTCATTTTCTTTCTGTTCGTTGCTGTCGTTGCCACTTGCATTTATCTCTTTCTTAGAAAACCATTGGCCTGGCTATTGTACAACAGGGGATTGGGTCAAGAAGATAGCGCGCGCATCATTGGCAATCATTTTCCTACAATTGCAGATCGGTTGCTTAATATTGTTCAATTAGCATCAGTCAATGAAAAAAATAATCTATTAGAGGCAAGCATAGCGCAAAAGTCCATTCAGCTTCAATCTATTTCATTCGAGAAGGCAATCGACCTTCGTGCCAATAAAAAGTATTTGAGGTACTTGTTACTGCCTGCGGCCATTATCCTCGTACTTGTTTTTTTTGACAGCAACATCTTTACAAAAAGTGCGGCCCGGATCGTTCGGTTTGACAAAGAGTTTTCTCCCGAGGCACCGTTCCGTTTCATCATAAATAAAAACCTCAATGCTTTTTTCAATGAAGATTTTATACTTCAACTTTCGTTGAACGGGAAGGCTCTGCCACAATCTGCTTACATTGTAGTGGATGGGCAGCGTTTGAAGTTGGAGGGGGGTGATGCTGGAAAATTTCAATACGTATTTGAAAAAATCCAGCGTCCAATAAATTTTCAAATCGAAGCATCAGGGTTTTATTCAGAACAGCACCAAATAAACTTGGTGAACAGACCCGAGATGATCCAATCAAAAATTTCTCTTTTGTTTCCAGCCTACACCAGCAAACCCGCAGAAGAAATTACGAATGCCGGAAATATGGAAATGCCTGAAGGCACACGTGCTACATGGAATATCAAGACTTCCTTTGCTTCGTCCGCTCAGATTTATTTTGCCTCTTCGGGTTCGATCGAACCAATGCAACCTACAGACAATAATGGTTTTTTATTTGGAAGAAACTTTAAAGAGCCTGATCAATATTCGATTGTCTTAGAAAACAAGGAGGCCAAAAACAAGGATAAGATTTCTTATTCTATAAACGTAATCAAAGATCAGCATCCAGAAATTATTGTAGAAAACCTGCACGATTCAATTTTGTATAGATCAGTTTTGCTCGGTGGCCACATCAAAGACGACTATGGAATCAGTGAGTTGATGTTGCACTATCAATTGTCTGGTGCGGCCAAAGAAGAAAAGAAGCAAGCTATCAGGATTCCAACCGCAAATAAGAGTGCCCAACAAAATTTCTTCTATTCTTGGAATGTCGATTCGCTTCATCTAAACCCCGGTGAAAAACTTAGCTATTATTTAGAAGTTTGGGACAATGATGGCGTAAATGGACGAAAGGCAACTCGGTCTGCACGCTATATTTTCTCTCTTCCCAGCATAGAAGAATTGAAAGTTGACATTGCCAAACAACAACAATCTGCTGAAAATAAATTTGATAAAAGTTTGCAAAAGGCAAAAGACCTAAAGCAATCCATCGATGAGGCACAACAGAAACTTCGGGGCAAACAAAATCTTGATTGGCAAGACAAAAAATTACTGGAAGACTTAGTCACACAAAAACAAAAGTTGGATCAGGCCATTGATGAGCTCCAAAAAGAGAACCAGCTTTTGGAACAAAAGAAAGAAGCCTTCACAGAAGAAAATGAACGCATCAAGGAAAAGTCTGAGCAAATACAGAAACTAATGAACGAATTGATGGATGAGGAGACGAAAAAGCTTTTTAGAGAACTGGAGAAGCTGCTTAAAGAAAATGCTGACATGCAACAGGTGCAGAAGATGCTTGATAAAATGGATCGCAAAGAAATAAATCTTGAAAAAGAACTAGCGCGCACGTTGGAATTATTTAAACAATTGCAGTACGATTACAAACTGGATCAAGCCATCAACGAAATAAAACAACAAACTGAGAAGCAGGAGAAGTTGCTAAACGAAACAGAAAAGTCTATGGGGGGGAAGCCTGAGAACAAAAAGGAAGAGAGTAAAAAAACTTCAAACAAAGAAAACGAAAATGGAAAATCTGACGAAAAGAAATCGAACGAAGAACTGGCCAAGGAGCAAGAAGAGTTAAAAGATGATTTGCGGAAATTTGAAGAATCGATTGACGATTTAAAAAAACTGGGTGATGAAATAGGCAAAGACGATAAGGCCCCTTCCAAAGAAGATTTGAACCAGCTTAAAAATTCCGAACAGCAAAGTGAGGAATCCTTGAAGCAAGGCAACCCAAAAAAATCGATGGGTGAACAAAAGAAATCATTGGATCAAATGAAACAGATGCAAAAGGAACTTCAGGGAATGCAAAGTTCAATGGAGATGGAAATCGATATGCAAAACCTAGAAAGCCTTCGACAGATCCTTCATGGTTTGATCAAGTTGTCCTTTGATCAGGAAAATCTAATGAAAGAATTTAGTAGCATTCAACAGTCCGATCCGAAATATATTCAAATCTCTCAAGGTCAATTAAGGCTTAAAGATGATTCTAAAGTGCTGGAAGACAGTTTATTAGCTCTTGCTAAGAAAGATCCTTTTTTAAGCTCAGTCGTATCAAAAGAAATAGGAGAACTAAACGATCATGTAGAAAAAGCTGTTAGCAACATGAAAGAAAGGCAAAAAGATGGCGCATCCTCGCAGATGCAGTTCTCAATGGCCAACATCAACAACCTCGCTTTGATGCTCAACGATCATTTTGAAATGATGATGAAAATGATGTCGAATGCCATGCCTTCAAAGGGGAAAGGGAAAAGGGGGAAGAGTTTTCCTAACCTTGGAATGATGCAACAAAAGATCAATGAACAAATTCAACAATTGAAAAATGGACAAAAGACAGGGCGTCAGTATTCTGAAGAACTTGCCAAGATGGCTGCAGAACAAGCACGAATAAGAAAGGCCCTTCAAGAGATGCAGGAAAAATTGAAGAATGAGGGGGGCAAAGGAATTGGAAATGAGATCCCAGCTAAAATGGAACAAACAGAAATGGACTTGGTTAATAAGAAGATCACAGAAGAAACCATCCGGAGGCAGAAAGAAATTTTAACCCGCTTGTTGGAAACAGAAAAATCAATGCGCGAACAGAATCTTGATGAAGAACGAAGGGGTGAGTCGGCAAAAGATTACAACAAAGAAATGCCACGTGCTTTTGAGGAGTATCTAAGATTAAAGGAAAAAGAAGTAGAATTGCTAAAAACAATGCCACTAAAGCTCTATCCATACTATAAGAAAGAAGTCAACGAGTATTTTAAACGAATTAATTAACTATCGTGCCAGGCGTAAAAAACATCAGCATTGAAATACCATCACTATCGGAGAATATCCGAATTATTGAGAGTTTCATCGACAATGCCAAAGACAAATACCATCTGAATGACGACATCTATGGCAATATAATGATCGCTGTCACTGAGGCCGTAAACAATGCGATCAAGCACGGGAATAAAGATAATTCATCAAAAAATGTCTCATTATCACTTTCATTGGAAGATAGCCTTATAAAATTTAAAATACAGGACGAGGGTGATGGCTTTAATTACCATCAATTGCCAGACCCCACTTCACCTGAAAATATCTCGAAGCCCGGGGGTAGGGGGATCTTTCTGATGAAAAATCTTTCGGACGAAGTGGACTTTAAAGAAAATGGAAAAGTTGTAGAACTCAGCTTTTACATTAATGCGTAATGCCTATCCGTTTTTTTTCTGAAGCCATTCTATTCAAAATTAAGAATCCAAGAAATGTAGTTCGCTGGATTAATGAGTCTGCTAATAAAGAGAAGAAGGCGATCTCGGTAATTAATTACATTTTTTGTTCAGATCAGTACCTACTTCAGCTCAATCAAGATTTTCTTAAACACAAAAGCCTAACTGATATAATCACGTTCGATGATTCTGTTGGCCCTGTGTTGTCTGGAGAAATTTATATCAGCATTGAAAGGGTTTCAGAAAACGCTTCAAAATATGCCAGTGACTTTGACGAAGAGCTACGAAGAGTAATGATCCACGGCATCCTCCACCTTTCTGGATACAGAGACAAGAAGGTTTTAGAAAAAGCGGTGATGCGTAAAAAGGAAAGCACTTACTTATCTTTGTGGAAAAGAATGTTCCACGTGAAACGATAAGGCTTCGTTCTCGTGTTCCACGTGGAACAAATCAAAAAATATGTTTCCAAAATACGATGTTATTGTAATCGGTGCAGGGCATGCAGGCTGCGAGGCTGCGGCTGCGGCTGCCAACATGGGCTCTAAAGTTCTATTGATTACGATGAATATGCAGACTATAGGACAAATGTCTTGCAACCCCGCTATGGGCGGGGTGGCAAAAGGCCAAATCGTGAGGGAAATTGATGCTTTGGGCGGCTACTCAGGTGTTGTGTCAGATACGTCAATGATTCAGTTTCGAATGTTAAATCGCTCAAAAGGCCCTGCCATGTGGAGTCCTCGATCTCAAAATGATCGCTCATTGTTTGCTGAGGAGTGGAGAATAGCTTTGGAAAAAACCCCTAATGTAGATTTCTGGCAAGAAATGGTGACTGGTTTGATAGTAAAAAATAAACGAATAACTGGGGTTCGAACCGCACTTGGACTTGAGATAAGTGGGAAATCTGTGGTTTTAACAAACGGTACTTTTTTGAATGGCAAAATCCATATTGGCGAAAAGAACTTTGGCGGGGGAAGAACCGCTGAGAGGGCAGCAACGGGTATTACAGAGCAATTAATAGAACTTGGTTTTGAATCGGGGAGAATGAAGACAGGAACTCCACCTCGGGTTGATGGACGTTCTTTAAATTATACGTTAATGGCAGAGCAACCTGGTGATGAAAGCCCCGGAAAATTTTCCTTCTCTGAAACCAAGACCTTGAAAAGGCAAATCAGCTGTTGGATAACATACACTAACAATGAAGTTCACCGTGAGCTTGAAAAAGGGTTTGATAAATCCCCAATGTTCCAAGGGCGGATTCAAGGGCTTGGCCCCAGATACTGCCCTTCAATTGAAGATAAAATAAATCGCTTTGCTGACCGGGACAGGCATCAAATTTTTGTAGAGCCAGAGGGGAGGAACACAATAGAAATATATGTTAATGGGTTCTCAACTTCGCTTCCTGAAAATATTCAGTATCAAGCTCTTAAAAAAATCTCGGGCTTTGAGAACGTGCGCATGTTCAGGCCCGGCTATGCAATAGAATACGACTACTTTCCACCAACACAGCTCAAAACCACTTTAGAAACTCAACTAATTGAAAATCTGTACTTTGCAGGTCAAATCAATGGCACAACTGGCTATGAAGAAGCCGCTTGCCAGGGTTTAATGGCGGGCATCAATGCACACAATAAAGTGAGCGAAAAAGATCCGTTTATTCTAAAAAGATCAGATGCCTATATCGGAGTATTGATCGATGATTTAGTGAATAAAGGCACAACCGAACCTTACCGGATGTTTACAAGTCGGGCAGAATATAGAATCCTCCTTCGGCAAGACAACGCGGACCTGCGGTTGACAGAATTTGGTTATACCATTGGGTTGGCCAGCGAAGAACGATTTAATCGGGTTGAGCAGAAAAAAGAAAAAATAGCAGGGCTCACCCTTGAACTAAAAAATATGAGGGCCAACCCTTCTGAAGTAAATCAAAGCCTTGCGGGATTGAACTCATCAATCTTGGAAGAAAAAATGCCTCTTGTTAACTTATTAAAAAGGCCAGGTATTGGAATAGCCGATCTAAAAAAAATGAATCGCGAATTCGAAAAAATCTTTAACAAATACCATGAAGAAGTTCTCGAACAAGTAGAGATAGGCGTGAAATACGATCCCTACATTGAACGAGAACAAAAGCTGGCTGAAAAGATAGCAGGGTTAGAAAACTATAAAATCAAATCTGATTTTGATTATGATCGTGTGAAAGCACTCTCATCGGAAGCCCGGGAAAAATTAAAAAAAATCAAGCCTGAAACTATTGGCCAAATGAGCCGCATCAGCGGTGTGTCGCCTGCCGATGTCTCCGTGTTGAGTGTTTATCTAGGAAAGTAAATGGCCTTGACTTCAATAAAAATTTGCCCCGTTTGCTCTTCTCCCAAACTGAATTATTTCTTAACATGCCAAGACTACACGGCAACCCAAGAGAAATTCATTTTAGAAAAGTGTTCCGCCTGCGGCCTTGTGCTTACAAGCCCTCAGCCATCTGAAGAATCAATTGGAAAATATTATTTATCAGACAAATACATCTCTCACACAGGCGGGGGAAAAAACCTGTTTGACATCATCTATCTCTACGCCAGAAGAGTTGCTTTGAAATGGAAGCGAAGAATTGTAGAGAAGAGCTCAATAGAAAAAACAATTTTAGACTTTGGTTGTGGTACCGGAGAGTTTTTAGAAGAGATGAAAACTCATGGTTGGGCAACGGCAGGAGTGGAGCCCTCATCTATCGCTTCGGCTTCCGCAAAAAAAAAATCAGCAAGAATCTATCAATCCCTTGCCGAAATCCACCAGCAAGCTTTTGATGCCATCACGCTCTGGCATGTACTTGAGCATGTCCATGACCTCAACGGCACTCTAAAAAAACTTAGAGAGCTATTGAAAAAGAATGGTACAATTTTTATTGCTGTACCAAATTATGAATCGGCCGATGCACAAAGTTATCAATCGCATTGGGCCGCTTATGATGTACCCCGGCATTTGTGGCACTTTAGCAAAAACAACATGAAGCAATTATTAGAGAGCAATGGCTTTCGATTGGTTGAAATACTTCCAATGAAAATGGATTCGTTTTATGTATCCTTATTGAGCGAGACGTATCGCTATCCAAAGCACTCAAATTTTGTGAATCTAATAAAAGCGTTTTTTATGGGTCTTTCTTCAAATCGGAAAGCCAAAAAGCAAACAAATTTTTCGAGCCTTATCTACATAGCCAAAAAATGAGGAGGTGCTATATCATTCTGTTGAGCGCAATGCTTTGCCAATGCGCACGCATAGGCCAGCCCAGTGGTGGGCCAAAAGATATTGACGCTCCACAACTACTTCAATCCATTCCTGAAAATGGCCAAAAAAATTTCAATGGAAAAAATATAGAATTGGTTTTTGACGAGTACATTAAATTAAAGGATGCAAAAGAAGAAATAGTTATTTCACCATCGCCAGGCGAAAAAACTAAATTCATCGTTAAGAAAAATAAACTCATCATTACGCCTGAAAACGATTGGAAAGAAAATACGACTTACAATATTGCTTTTCGCGATGGCATTCAAGACCTCAATGAGAGTAATCCTGCCGATAATCTTCATCTGGCTTTTAGCACAGGGCCTACGATCGATTCATTACAAATAAGCGGTTATGTAACAGAGGCCTTCAAAGAAAAAAATCCTGAAAAAATTACAGTCGCATTATATGAATCGGACACCTTTAATATTTTCAACCACAAGCCTGTTTACTTTACAAAGACGAGTAAGTCAGGAAATTTTACGATACAAAATTTAAAATCTGGCACCTATTACATCTACGCATTTGACGATAAAAGCAAAAATCTAAAAATTGAAAGCAAAACTGAACGATTTGGTTTCTTAGTAAACTCAATACGGTTACCCGGAAGCGCAGACACCTTAAAAATAGAATTAGTGAGAGTCGATGCAAGGCCTTTGAAATTAACAGCGGTCAGAAACTCCAGTACTATTTCTACTATTCGCTTTAACAAACCCATTGATAGTTTAAATCTAAATTCAAGCATCCCTATCATCTATACTTTTGCTGACACCCACTCAGAAGTTACTGTTTACAAAGATTTTGAAAAGAGCGACTCATTGAAAATAAATGTGTGGGCAACAGATAGTCTTCATCAAAAAATTGACACCGCTGTATATGTCAAGTTCACAGAAAATAAAAAGCTGGATACAAAATTTAAAATGTCGGAATGGCAAACAAATTTAAACCCTGAAAATAATTTACTAACCGCTCAAGCTTATTCAAACAAACTTCTACTGTCCATCAACTACGATAGCATTTATCTACAGCTCGATACGACCAATTTTCAATCGATCGAGCCAAAGGATATTAGTGTCGACACTTTAAACAAGAAAATAAACCTATCTATTAAATTAAAAATTGATAAAAAAGAAGGGAAGCTTAGCCCTGTGCTGTTGTTCGGTAAAGGCGCTTTCATCTCCATCGATAATGATTCTACCAAATCTGAAGATATCAAAATAAAAATTCCTAAAGAAGACAACACGGGCACAGTTTCGATTGAAATTAATACGAAAGAAAAAAATTACGAAGTACAGCTACTCACCAATGACAATAAGGTTGTACGATCGTTTCGGGACTTATCAAAATACATTTTTAAATACATTACTCCCGCAGAGTATCGCATTAATGTAATTATTGACTCCAATAACAATAATAGATGGGACCCTGGAAATTTCTATAAAAAGACAGCACCAGAAAAAATCATTCTCTATCGCAACTCAGAAAACAAATACACTTTCCCAATCAGGGCAAATTGGGAAGTCGGCCCTTTGGTGATAACCTTCTGATAAATGTTAACAACTCCAATAAATCATAATTCAAGAATGAAAAACAAAAAATCTGTGGTCAAAAACTGGATGCTTTAGAAGTTTATCAACAATGTGGAAATGTTATTTAAATTAATCACAATTCCACAAATTTTTGTTAAATCATCCGATACGTCATTATTTCAGTAGCTTCAAATAAATATTTCAACAAATAAGCTTTCTTTTCGTTCTATAATCTGTAATTCCACAAATCAACAGTACTGATGGTACTTATTTTTTTATTTAAAAAGAGGTTTATAAATACAGTAGTCCCTCTCCTATTGTTGACAAGTGTTGTGCTTTCCCAAGACTTGCAAGAAATTCAGATCGCTAATGAAGATTATTCGAAAGGAGAAAAAGAGAAAGCCCTTGCAGCATTTCAGGTTTTGGTAAAAAACCCAATCAATATCCCGTCTGTCCACGCCAACTACTTTAGCCTGCTGCTGAATATGCAGCGTTACAAACAGGCGGAAGATTATGTTGAGCGACTAATCAAAAAAGAAAATAAGTTTAGTTATCGACTGGACATGGTCATTCTTTTTGTAAAGTCGGGCGAGCGATCAAAAGCGGAAAAATATTTTAAAGGCTGGCTGAAGGTCAATGACGAAGATGTTTATAAGTTAAAATCTGCGGCAGACTATTTGGCCTCATATAATTTATTGGATTTTGCTACAGCCGCCTTGATCCAAGCTCGCGCTGTCGGTGGATCAAAGATGTTCACCTTAGAGCTTGCCAATCTTTACCGCATTCGCGGGATGCGCGAAGAAATGGTGAACGAATATTTAAACTATGTCACGCAGATGCCTACCAATACATCGTATGTAAAAAATTTATTGCAAGTATTGTTGGTGAAGCCAGAAGAATTGGAAACATTAGAGCGCGTGCTTTATGAAAGAGTGCAGCGAAATCAGGACTCAGAAGTATTTGCTGACTTGCTTGTGTGGGTTAATCTGCAGCAAAAAAATTTTTATGGTGCATTTGTTCAAGCTCGTGCTTTCGACAAGCGATTTAAAAAAGAGCAATCAAAAGCACTGGAGACTGGACTAATTGCATTGGGAAATCAGGACTATGAAAACGCCATCCGCTGTTTCATTTTTGTTTCTAAGGAGTACGTCAATATCGAAAATTATCTGCCTGCTCAGCTTGGCATCATTAAAGCCCGCGAAGCAAAAGTGAAAAGAACGTTTCCGGTGAACCGCGATTCGGTGCGCTACCTGATCAGCGAATACGCTCGTTTTCAAAAAAACTATCCAACCCAACTTAGTTCAAGCGAAGCGCAACTTAGTTCAGCTATGCTGCAAGCTTATTTTTTAAATGAACTGGATTCGGCCATAGTCGGGTTGAGCAGACTGATAGCAGATTCAAAAATCCCGGCCATATTGAAAGCGCAATCTAAAATTAACTTAGGCGATATTTATTTATTGAAAAGCGAACCGTGGGAATCAACGTTGCTTTATTCACAGGTTGAAAAATCGCAGCACGAAGCGCCACTCGGCTACGAAGCGAAACTGCGCAACGCGAAGCTTTGGTATTTCAATGGAGAATTCAAACTGGCCGAAGAGCACCTGGATATTTTGAAACAAGCCACCACCCGCGAGATCGCCAACGATGCCATGGAACTGAGCATGCGCATTAAAGAGAACACTACTTTTGATTCGACTGGTGCAGCATTAAAAAAATTTGCCGCCATTGAATTACTCTTGTACCAAAACAAACAAGATGAAGCGGTGAAAGAATTAGAAAATTTTTCGACTACAAAAGACGCCCCCGGCATACTTGACGATGTGTATTGGTTGGAGGCAAACTTGCTAATGAAGCAGGGCAAATTTGAAAACGCAATAACAAAACTTCAAAAGATCATCGATGAGTTTGGTAGTGACGTGCTTACAGACGATGCTTATTTTTTGCAAGGCGACATTTATGAACATCAGCTAAAGGACAAAGTCAAAGCGATGGATATTTACCGAGAGTTTCTCAACAAATTTCCTGGCAGTGTGTATGCAGCAGAAGCGAGAAAAAGATTCCGGGCCCTGAGAGGGGATTTTGCAGAAGTGCCAAACCAATAACCTAGCGCAAGAAAAAAGTGACAATGCCTGTAGCGATCAATGTTGCGCCAGTGATGATCCCGGCCTTGTGCTCTAAGGCATGCCAATTGAGTTTGTTCAAGCCGTGATACGCAAGACTTACCCATGCGATCATACCCACGAGCGTGACCGTGAAATAAATGCACGACAACACGATGGTCCACCAAATGCTTTGCGTGCCGGCCGCCAGAAAATACGCTTCAATTTCTAAGCAGGGAGAAAAAAACATGGCGAGTGAAAGCGTGAAAATCATTTTTGTTTTTGAATTCTGATGCTGCGGCCCATCCACGTGAAAATGCTTGTGCTTATGGTGGCGATAGATAAAAACGATACCAATCACAATCAATACAACGGGAGCGATAAAGGGGGTGACACTTCCGAGCTGTTGAGAAATCTCCCAACCAAAAAAAGCGAGAGCCCAGCCGATGAGCAATGTGCTGGCCACATGGCTTAGCCCTGCAATAACAGTAACATTGAGGATCTCCCGCAACGACCAATTTTCTTTTCGACCGATGGCTAAGATGGGAAGCCAATGGTTGGGGATAATGGCGTGCAGTAAACTGAGCAGAAGACTTCCGAAAACGAGAGCGAACATTTTCTTTATTTCAGCAGCAAATTAGTTAATCCATTCTTGCTTTGAGCAACACCAGTTACTCCTCTGTATTTTTAAGCACATTCAACAATCCAAACGCTCCCTTCACTACGATTTTATTTTGGAATTCTTTCAACTCCTTAAAATCAATTTCAACATACCCATTGTCTGTAGCCCCGGTTTTTACTTCCAACAATTCATATCGGTGGGCAGAAAAACCTTTTTCGACAAACACAAAAACCTTTCCTTCGAAGTTGACCAACGCAGTGACAGGAAGTGCGGCAACGGCATTCGCACCTGTTTCGATCAGCGCGCTGAAATAAGTGCCGGGGATCAGGCTGGCGTCTTCACCTCTCAGGTGGCAATGCACGCGCACGGTGCGTTCGGCAGTGATCTCTTTGCCAATCAAAAAAACATTGGCCAACCGTTCGTTGCCTTCATTGGAAAGTGTGATGTGTGCCACTTGCCCGATTTTTAATTTTGGAATATCCTTTTCGAAAACCTGTGCTTCGGCATGGACGTGCTCGGTATCCACAATGCGAAACATGATGTCGGTAGGATTGACGTGCATGCCCAAGTTTACATTTACTTGCGATACAAAGCCCGCGATTGGCGAAGGGATACTTATCGTACTTTTTATTTCTCCGTTTTCAATTTCTGCTGGACAGATGTTTACCAATTTCAACTTGGCTTTCAGCCCTTCCACTTTTGCTTTGGTGCTGAAATAATTTGCTTTGGATTGCTGTAAAGATTTCAGCGCATTAACATTTTCTTTAGACAGATCATGCTGGCGATGGTACTCTTGTTCCAAAAATTCCAGTTGGTTTTTATTATCAAGGTAATCTTGTTGCAACTGAATGTAATCGGGATGTTCGAGTACCACCACCACTTGGCCTTTCTTCACGCGCATGCCTTGAAGCAGTTCAGTTGATTTTACAAACCCTCCAAGCGGGGCAGAAATAGAAACTAGATTTTGTGGCGGCACATCCAACACGCCATTGGCTTTGATGTTGCCGCTAAGGCTTCGGGTTTCAACACTTCCAAGTTCGATGGCGAGCGATTTGAATTGTTTCTCGGACAAGGAAACCTCACTAACTGTCGATTGTCGATTGTCAACTGCCGACTGAACCGGTTCGTTCTTTTTGGATGGAGCAGAACAAGAAAGCAGAACTGCGGAAATAAAAATTGAGATTAAGGATTTCATTCATTTTAATATTTAATAATTCGACATTTCAAAATTTTCCCAGGAGGAATTCAAGTTTTACTATGGATTGATTGTATTGGTTAAGCGCCAGCAAATAATTGTTTTTGATGCCGATGTAAATTTTCAAGGACTGTAAGTATTCGATGTAACTAATTTCACCAGCACGAAAAGCCTTGCGCGCCTGGTTCAATATCAAGTTGGCGTTTTGCAAGGCACTCGTTTCATGATAGTTTAATGAGGCAGAATTTTTATCGAGTTCGCGAAGTGCTTGTTCATAATTCCCACTCAAGATCGTTTCAAAATTCTCAGCACTTTTTCTTACCGCCTCTTCTTGAAAAGTAGCCGCCTTCGCACGAGCGATGTTGGGCTTGGCCCACAAGGGAATGGCAAGACCTAATTGAAAACCAGTGAACTGTTTGCTGCGCGGGTAAAAAACATCTTGTCCATTTACGTTTTGAAGGCCTGTGAGGCTTTGAATAAACCCGCCCACCATCAAGTCGGGCAAGATGCGGCTCTTCTCTACACGTTTAAATTGTTGGCTGATCGTCACCTCTTGCTTCATCAGTTTTAGCGAAGGATTGTTTTGCAGCAAGACAGAGTCCAGTTCAGATGGTAACGTTTGTTTTTTCAATTCATCGGCAGCGGTGATGATGTATTCGCTCTTTAGCAAAGCCTGCAACCGCACCCCAGAGATTTGAATGTCGGCCACATTTTGCTGTTGCTGATTTTTGATTTCTGACAAATGTGTCTCTGCGGTGGTTTTCTCTAACAGATTGCCCTCTCCGGTTTTGTAGCGCAGCGAAGAGGCCTTTACAAAATCGGCATACAAACTATCTTGAGCAAGCAATAATTTTTTATAGGCTTCTAAATAAACCAATTGACTGTAAATCGATTTTACTTCGTAAACCAAATTATTTTGTTGAACAACTAAATTTTGCTGCGCTCCCACTACTTGTTCTTTCCCGAGCTTTAACTGATTGCTCAGTGTTGATGGGAAAGGAATATTCTGTTGAAGGATCAGGTTGTTATCCTGATAGATGGAATTGTACTGCCCGTGCATCCACACCGCAGAAAGTTTCCCAATATCCGTCCCCGTCTTTTTCAGTTCTTTGAAATAATCGATTTGATGCTGTGCGGATTTTATCCCCAAATTATTTTGCAGCGCAGTTTCTACCGCTTGATCGAGCGTGAGCTTTTGGGCGCAAACAGAGATAACAGTTGCTGGCAGAACCAGGGCAACGATTTTAAATTTTAATCCGGATAACCATCGGGACTGAATTTTGAATAATTTCATAGCTCAAGTATTTTGAGTTGGTTTTATTTTTCCAAAGAAAGTGTAGAGCACGGGTAAGACCACCAAAGTGAGCAGCGTGGCAGAGATCAATCCACCGATCACCACGGTGGCAAGAGGCCGCTGCACTTCTGCTCCCGAAGTTTGCGACAAGGCCATAGGCAAGAAGCCAAGCGAAGCCACCAAGGCCGTCATCAGCACTGGCCGCAGCCGTACTTCGGTTCCTTTCCGCACGATGTCGTTCAAGCTCATTTGCGTTTCTTCTTTTCGCAGTCGGTTAAACTCTGCAATCAACACAATGCCGTTGAGCACCGCCACACCGAACAGCGCGATGAAGCCAACGCCTGCGGAGATGCTGAAGGGCATACCGCGCAGCCATAGCGCAGCCACGCCACCGATGGCCGAAAGCGGAATGGAAGAAAAGATGAGCAGCGATTCGCGCAAGGAATGAAACGTGAAATAGAGCAGTATTAAAATCAGCAAGAGCACCACTGGCACAGTGATCATCAGTCGTTGTCTTGCTTCTTCCAAATTTTTGAACGCCCCCCCGTACTTCAAAAAGTAGCCAGGTTCCATTTTCAATTGCATGTCGATCTTCGCGTTCATTTCTTTCACAATGCTTTCCACATCGCGGCCACGCACGTTGAAGCCCACGGCAATCCTGCGCTTGGCATCATCGCGCTGGATTTGATTGATGCCCGATTCCAGTTGGATGCTTGCCAGTTGCTCCAACGGAATTTGCCGGCCGTTTGCAGCAGTGACATAAAGATTTCGAATGTCCTCAAGGCTCTTACGGCTCTGTTGGTTCAGGCGCACCACCAAGTCAAATCGTTTTTCTTTTTCGTAAACCATCCCTGCCGATTCGCCTGCGAAACCACTGCGCAGCACTTGGTTTACTTCGGCTATGCTCAAGCCAAACATCGCCAGTTTGCTGCGGTTGAACCGCACCACAATTTGCGGCAGCCCGCCCACGGGCTCCACATAAATATCTTCAGCACCATTCACCGTCCGCGCAATCTTGCCTACCTGTTCGGCATACGAAACCAGCAAGCTCAAATCTTCGCCATAAATTTTTACGGCCACATCTTGCCTTGCCCCAGTCATCAGTTCATTGAAGCGCATTTGTATTGGCTGCTGAAAGCCATATTGTATGCCCGGCATGGTTTCGTGCAGCATAGCCGACATCTTACCGGCAAGCTCTTCGCGCGAACTGCCACTGGTCCACTCATCGCGGTCTTTCAGCACGATGATCAGATCCGCATTCTCAATGGGCATTGGGTCAGTTGGGATTTCTGAGGTGCCGATTTTGCCAATCACTTCTTTTACTTCCGGAAAATTGTTCAGCAAAACACGCGCACTTTTCTGAGTGGTCTCCACCATTTGCATAAGCGAACTCCCCGTGATGATTTTAGTTTCAACGGCAAAGTCACCTTCGTCAAGCGTAGGAATGAACTCACCGCCCAACGAAAAAAATATCCATGTGCTGAGCGCGAATAAAACGAAGGAGGAAAAAATAACAGCCTTTCGCTTTTTCAAAGCGAAAGAAATTATCGGGTTGTAGAGCCGATGAAAAAAATCCATGATGGTGTGCGAAATATTTTTTGACGCAATCGGTTTCTTGCTCAGAAAAAGAGCAGACACCATGGGCACATACGTGACGGAAAGCACCAACGCACCAACGATGGCAAAAGCCACCGTTTGCGCCATAGGCCTGAACATTTTTCCTTCGATGCCCACCAAGGTGAGAATGGGCAAGTACACAATCAAAATAATGATTTGGCCAAAGGCAGCCGAGTTCATCATCTTCGAAGCAGAAAGAGTTACTTCGTTGTCCATTTCCGTTTGAGATATTTTTTGCAGCCGAGATGACGAAGCCAGATGGTGCATCGTTGCTTCAACAATAATCACTGCGCCATCTACGATCAATCCAAAATCAATAGCACCCAAGCTCATCAAGTTGCCCGACACCCCGAAGAAGTTCATCAGGCTGATGGCAAAAAGCATGGACAACGGAATGACCGATGCGACTAAAAGCCCGGCCCGCCAATTGCCGAGCATCAACACGAGCACAAACACCACGATGAGCGCACCCTCAGCTAAATTTTTCGTGACGGTATTGATGGCGTTGTTCACCAATTTGGTGCGGTCCAGGTAAGGTTGAATTATCACCCCTTCGGGCAACGTCTTCTTGATTTGCTCGATGCGCTCTTTCACTTTTTTGATCACCGCAGATGAATTAGCACCCTTTAACATTAATACAATGGCGCCTACCTTTTCTCCTTCATCATTGTAGGTCATCGCACCATAGCGGGTGGCGTTGCCATAGCGCACTTCGGCCACATCGCGGATAAGAATGGGCAAGCCGGTGGCATTGTTGCGCACCACAATTTTTTCGATGTCTTCCAAATTTTCGGCAAGGCCTTCGCTGCGAATAAAATAAGCGTACGGTTTTTGGTCGATGTACGCACCGCCCGTGTTCTGGTTATTTTTTTGAAGCGCGGAAAAAATTTCGTTGATGCCTACATTGATGCTGCGCAGCTTGTCGGGGTTCACTGCAATTTCATATTGCTTCAACTTGCCCCCCCAGCTGCTCACATCGGCCACACCGGTAGTGCCGAGCAACTGCCTGCGCACGATCCAATCTTGAATTGTGCGGAGCTCCATTGCATCGTACTTGCCTTCAAATCCTTTTGCTGGCCGCAGAACGTATTGATAGATTTCGCTCAACCCGGTGGAGAGTGGAGCAAGCTCCGGTGTGCCGGAGCCAGACGGGATTTGTGTTTTGGCAACCGACAACCTTTCGTTCACCTGTTGGCGCGCCCAATACACATCGGTATCTTCTGTAAAAACAATAGTGACCACCGACAGCCCGAAGCGGGAGAACGAACGCATCTCGGTGATGCCCGGAATGGTGGCCATGGTTTGCTCTATCGGAAAAGTGACGAGCCGCTCAATCTCGTTTGCGGCAAGCGATGGCGATACTGTGAGCACCTGCACCTGATTGTTGGTGATATCGGGCACGGCATCAATCGGCAATTGTTTTAGCGAGTACGATCCCCACCCAATGAGGGCTAACGTGAGCATACCAATAATGACTTTGTTCCTTATGGAAAAGGAAATTATTCCATTCAACATTGAAGAAAATTAAAATGAAAAAAATAATAGATTGCCAGCGGCTGAATCAGGCGCAGGAAAAAATTAGGAGATCAGGAAAGGCGAGGGGGCTGAAAGATTTCGCTCAGGTGGGAAGCGATAAAAGTTTCTTTGTAGGAAGAGACATGCGACATTTTGGTCACTAAAAAATTTTCCTTCAATACCATTTTATAGATTGGCAGTGCCAAGGTGGATGCCGTGAACGAGTGGCCCGGGTCTTTGAAGGGAAGCTGATTGTCGTCCGCATCGTGGGGCACATCGGTTTTGTAGTGCATCACTAAAAAATCCCAAAACGAAATGTCTTTGACCAATTGCTGGTGTTGGCTGTAGTGTTCGATCAAAATGGGCAGGCGCAGCATTTCGTGAAACTCCGTGTTGGAGTTGATGTACAGAACGAGGAACGATATGGCGAGCAGGCGCGTCACGGATTTTAACTTAACGTAAAGTTATGGAAAAAGTTGAGAAGGTTAGAACAGCGAATAACTCCCACCCCTTCTAAACTTGGTCAAGTCGTAAGGAGGCATCTCGCGACCGGCAAAATATTTTTTCTTTGAAGTGCGAAAAAGCTGGTGTATGGCATCGGCAATATTTCCTTCTCCGCGCATGCGCCTGCCAAACTGCGAGTCGTTTACATTTCCGCCATGCATGGAGCAGATCTGGTTCCACACCTTCTCAAATCGGTCAGGAAAATTTTTGTGCAGCCAGTCTTCAAAGAGTTGCCCAATCGATCCATTCAACCGAACGATGGTCATGCCCGCAGTGAGTGCACCATGATCGGCAGCGGCTTTTAGTATTTGGGGGATTTCGTGATGGTTCAAACCGGGGATGATAGGTGCGTTCATGATGCCCACTGGGATATTTGCTTTTGCTAATTCTTCTACCGTCTTCAACCGCTTGATGGCGCTGACTGTGCGTGGCTCCATCTTTCTGCGCAAGTCTTCGTCAAGTGTGGTGATCGAAATCATCACGTGCACTAATTTGTCTTTGGCAAGGTCTTGCAGAATATCAATGTCGCGGGCGATGAGGCTGTTCTTGCTGATGAGGCCAACCGGGTGGCGATAGCGCGCCAGTACCTGTAGCAACTGACGCGTGATCTGCAGCTTTCGTTCAAGAGGTTGGTAGCAATCGGTATTGCCACTGAGCATGATGGGTGCAGGCTGCCAATTTTTGTGAAGTAGTTGCTGCTCCAAAAGTTGGGGTGCATTTTTCTTTACAATGATCTTGCTTTCAAAATCAAGACCTGCACTAAATCCATAATACTCGTGCGTATTTCGGGCGTAACAATAAATGCAACCGTGCTCACAACCTTGGTAGGGATTCATCGAATAGCCGAAGCCCAAGTCGGGGCTATCCACTTTGTTCACAATCTTTTTCGGACTTTCGTGAAAAATTTGGGTGTGCGGATTTTCAAGCAAAGGCTCGTCAAGCCCTTCAATGTGTTCAGCAACATAGTGGGCCTGCAAAAATTTGTTGCTTGTTTTTATTTGTGCTCCTCTGCCTTTGAAGTACGAATTGTCCATAAACAATATTACTAAAATAATTAGTAATGCTAAAATACATTGAAACACCGATTACGGAAATCAAAGCAGAAGCGGCCGATAATTTGGGCATAAGAATCTTTGTAAAGCACGAGTATAAAAATCATCCGCTCGTTTTTGGAAACAAGTGGTGGAAACTAAAATACAATTTAGAAGAAGCCGGAAGGCGTGGGCATCGTTCGCTGCTTACGTTTGGTGGCGCGTATTCAAATCACATTTATGCGGTGGCTGCCGCGGCCAAGGGATTGGGCTTCAAAAGCATAGGCATTATTCGCGGTGAAGAAATTTTACCGTTGAACGAAACACTTGATTTTGCAAAAAGCCGTGGCATGAAATTGCACTTCGTTTCGCGTGAAGCGTATCGTAAAAAAACAGAGACACGTTTCGTTGAATCGCTCGAGAAACAGTACGGTGCTTTTTACTTGATCCCAGAAGGTGGCACCAATCTGCTTGCGGTAAAAGGATGCGCAGAGTATGCGCGCGAAAAACTGTTGCCAATCGAATTTGATTATCTCTGCTTGCCAGTAGGCACAGGTGGCACTATGGCGGGCATCGTTGCTGGGCTAAACGAAAAAAGAAGTGTGATTGGGTTTTCGGTATTGAAGGATGGGGATTTTTTACGCGATGAAATTAAGAACTTAACAAAAGACTATTCGGGAAAAGAATTTCCCAACTGGCACATCGAAACTGATTTTCATTTTGGCGGCTACGCCAAAAAAACACCAGAACTTGAGCAATTCATTTTGACTATGCAGCAACAGCACGGCCTTTTGCTTGACCGTGTTTATACCGCCAAGATGGTGGCCGGAGTTTTCGAATTGATCAAGAGAAATTATTTTAGAGAAGGCTCAAAACTATTGTTGTTGCATACGGGTGGGCTTCGCTAGCACGGTCGTTTTAGCTGAGGCAATATGTATGCTTTGCGACAAATTGTAAAGATCATCAAACCGACCTTTGTATTCTTACGTATCTTAGCTTTATGAAAAACCGATTGACCTTTCTTTTGCTCTTGTGTGCCCACCTTTTGTGTGCCCAAAGTGACGAAGCACGAAAGAAAAATTACAACATCAAAAAAAACGTAGCGATCGAAGGCTATGACCCTGTAAGTTATTTCAACAACCAACCAGTAGTAGGAGAATCGAAATTTATTTTCACGTACAAAGGGGTAGTTTATCAATTCAACAATGCCACTAATTTGGCCAAGTTCAAGGCCGAGCCAGAAAAATATGAGCCCGCTTACGGAGGCTGGTGTGCCTATGCCATGAGCAATACTGGTGAAAAAGTAAAGATCGACCCCGAAACGTATAAGATTATGGACGGCAAACTATTTTTGTTCTACAACTTCTGGGGCAACAATACGCTAACGGACTGGAACAAGAATGAGAAGTCACTAAAACTAAAGGGCGATAAAAACTGGAAGAAGTTTTTGCCTTGAAGAAATAGAAAATGAAGAAACGTTATCTTTTATGTTTATTTTTATAGTACGATGAACCAGCTTACCCAAGCCTGCCACATTATTTTAAATCAATTGACCGAAGCGGTGCAACAGCTTTCGAAGGCAGAGTACGTGCAGCCCTCAAAAACGCTGAGTGGTTCTTCGGTGGGTCAGCACTTACGCCACACGCTTGAGTTTTTCATTTGCTTGGAACTAGGGAGCCATGCGGGTGTTATTAATTACGATAAACGATCGCACGACAAGTTGATTGAGACAGATAAAGAAATTGCTCTTGAGGTGATCCTTCGCATCCGTGAATTTGTGGGCCGCCAAACAGACAAGTCATTGTTGTTAGAAGTGGCTTATGACTTGAGCATTGATAAAAGCGTTTCGGTACAAACCAATTACCTGCGCGAGCTGACTTATAATATTGAGCATGCGGTACACCACATGGCCATTATGAAGATCGGCATCCGCGAAGTGGCAGCGCATATCAAAGTGTCCAATGATTTTGGTGTAGCCGCCTCCACCATCCGCCACCGCGAAGTGGCCTTGGCCGAAGCAAACTGATGGATGAACTTTTCATGGCGTAATTTTTTTGTTAAACTTTTTCATTGGGAGCACTGGCCGTTTGGCATCATTCAATTGCCACTTATTTTTTTATGGCTTTGGTATTCGCTGCGCGAGCGTTCACTTTTTTATTTCTCTGCTTCTAACCCCGGAATCCTTACCGGAGGAATGATGGGCGAATCGAAATACGAAGTGCTGGCGTTAGTGCCCGATGATGTGAAGCCAAAAACTTTGCTCATCAAATTTCCATCAATACTTGAACAGGTGTTGCAGAAAATAGAATGCGCGGGTCTTGCATTCCCTGTGATTTTCAAACCCGACTTGGGCGAACGTGGTTGGATGGTGAGGCGCATCAACAATGCAGCCGAAACAAAAAAATACCTTTCCGAAATTAATGTTGATTTCATTGTTCAAGAACTGATAGACTTGCCGCTGGAGTTTGGTGTTTACTATGTACACTTTCCATCGGAAGAAAATGGTTTTGTGAATTCGATCACCCGCAAAGAATTTCTTTACGTACAAGGCGATGGCAAGAAAACGTTGGAGCAATTGATCCGTCAAAGTACTAGAGCGATGTTGCAGGGGGAGTTGTTAAAAATTAAATTCAAAGACAGTCTGCAAGAAACGCTTCCCGATGGGGAAAAAATTGAACTCGTCTCTATCGGAAACCATTGCCTCGGCACTATGTTTTTGAACGGCAACCACCTGATCACCAAAAAACTCTCTGCGTCCTTCGATCGCATCAGCAAAAAAATAGACGGGTTTTATTTCGGACGTTTTGATTTGCGCTGTGCCACGTTGGAGGACTTGGAAAACGGAAAAGTAAAAGTTGTGGAATTGAATGGCTGTGGTGCAGAGCCCTCGCACATATACCAACCGGGCACACCACTTTGGCGCGGTGTAGCCGATTTGATTGCCCATTGGAAAAATATGCACCGAGTGAGCAAAGAAAACCATCAGCGTGGCGTTGCTTATCTTTCGTTCACCGAAGGCAGATCTATTTACAAAAAATTCAAAGCAATGAAAGCAACTTAGATGAACTACCTCTACGTTTTTTTTCTCGGCTTCTTTTTCAGCTTCATCGGCTCTATCCCGCCAGGCACGCTGAACGTTTCCATTTTACAAATGGCGATGCAAAAAAAAGTAGGCATTGCTTTTCGCTTTGCAATTGCCGTGGCCATCATCGAGTATCCGTATGCCTGGATGGGCGTGCAGTTTGAATACTGGCTCACCTCTTCACCTATGGTGGTAGAAAATTTTCAATGGATCGCGGCCATGGTGATGACGGGCCTGGGAATTTTTAATCTGTTGCCATCAAAAAAACAACCGACTGGGTTTGCAAAGAAATTCAATGAAAGTGGTTTTAGGAGAGGCCTTGCGCTGAGTATCCTCAACCCGATGGCCATTCCGTATTGGATGGGCTTCACCGCCTACCTGAAAGCACAGGGATGGATCACGCTTTCATCAATGGGCTTGCTGCACAGCTATGTATTGGGTACTTCAGTAGGCGCACTTGCCTTGCTCACCTTGCTCATCTTTTTTGCGCAACGTTTGTCGCCTTACGCACAAGACAGCAAATGGATAAAAATTATTCCGGGATTGGTTTTGCTCGCGCTTGGGCTTTATGCCTTTGTGAAAGTTTTTTCATAAAAAAAACAGAACGAAATTGCCCTGCTGCACCAAGGTTCGTGTCCCCACGAACCTTAAAAAAGTTTCAGATTAACGATGTGGTTCGTGAGGACACGAACCAAGGGCAAGGGTGTCAACCTATTTCAGGACGAGACGGAGATGACAGTAACCCGACATGGAAGCATCACTTCAATCAATACTTGTACATTTCAACAGAGGACTTGGACTCGATCTTCAGGACTATTC
>JAYWDN010000096.1:0-28780 GCA_043780615.1 Bacteroidota bacterium
CAATTTCCGCAAGCCAACGATCGCTTCCGAAACAAGCCGCTGCTTCTGTGCGTAGGTGTGCGTTACAAACTTTAGGGCTAAATTTAATTTTATGAAATACTTCATCATCCTACTATTTGCCGTTGCAGGCTGCACCGCCAACAATGCCACGCCAACCAAACCCGTAGTTTCTTCTACTTCGGGTTTTGACGCCAGCAAAGCAACATTACTAAAAAGCGGAATGTTTGTGGGGCTTGATGGGCCCACCACGGGCACGGCCAGCATCTATGACCAAGGCGGAGTAAAGTACGTGGTGCTTGATCCGCTTAACGCAAACAACGGCCCCGACTTGAAAGTCTATTTGGCCAAAGACATCAATGCAAAAGATTATATCCGGCTTGGAAGTTTAAAATCGACAACGGGAAAACAATCGTATGCTGTGCCCGGCACGCCAACCATCAGCGACTACAATTATGTACACATTTGGTGCGAGGCCTTCTCGGTAGATTTTGCAAGGGCTGAAGTGAAATGAAAAGGTCTTCGATTCTATTTATCGGCAATTAAACCACATTGTTCAACTGCTCTTTAATTTTCTCTAACTCATCTTTCATCTCCACCACAAACTTTTGCATGGCCGCATCGTTGGCTTTCGAGCCGATGGTATTGATTTCGCGGCCAATCTCTTGGGCAATGAAACTGAGTTTCTTTCCATTCGATGTTTTCTCTTTCATCACATTTAAAAAATACGTCAGGTGGGTGGCCAGCCGCACGCGCTCTTCGTGGATGTCCAGCTTTTCGATGTAAAAAATCATTTCCTGTTCCAGCCTGTTGGCGTCAACATTATCAAGTCCAAAAACGGAGGCCACATTTTCTTTTAGCTTGCTCCTAATTTTTTCGGTGCGGCTTGGATCAAGGATTGCCACCTGCTCCAATCCCGATTGAATATTGGCGATGTACCCTTCTAATTTTTGCTGCAATGCTTTTCCTTCCGTCTCACGGAAATTAGTGCACCCGTCAGTGGCCTCGATCAATAAGTTCGCAATCTTCTCCCACTCTGCTGGGTCAATGGTTTCGGGTGCACTAGTTTGTCTAACTCCGGGCGCATCCAATGCGAGCTGAAAAAGATTTTCGTATCCGGCCATCACGCGGTCGGCCAGTTTTTTTAATTCGGCATAGTTGGCAGCAAAAAGATTTTCATCGTAGTGCAGCAAATTTTCGGCACTCTCCTTTACTTGGTAGTCAATGTTCACCGAAACTTTTCCACGCTCGAGCCGATCGGCAATCAGTGTGCGCACTTCCTGTTCTTTGTCAGAAAATTTCTTGGGCAGCCGCAACGACAAGTCAAGAAATTTTGAATTGAGCGATTTTACTTCAACCACCATATTGGCATCGGCATTGGCAACGGCTTGGCCGAAGCCAGTCATGGATTTGATCATAAATCAATTTTAGTTTGCGAAGGTATTGAAAAAAAATCCTGCTTTATCAGAAGTCGAAGCCGAGACTCACCTGTGCGCGTGGTGTTTGCACTTGATAGTTGACTACTGGCCAAGCAAGGTCGCCCTTCACATAGTAGCCAAAGATCATCGAGCGCAAGCCAACACCATAACTGTACAGCCACGGGTTGAGGTATTCTTTGATGTCGATCGTGAACGGCCCACTCTTCACTTCGCGCTGCGATCCTTCGCTGGCACTTCCAAGTGGAATGGCTCCGGTCCAACTTGAGCCGATGTCGTAGAAACCGGTGAACTGCAAATTGCGAAAGAAGTTGGAAGTGATCGGCCCGCTCGAAAGTGCGCGCACCAACGGAAGTCGGAACTCTACATTGGCCATGGCCACGGTCGTTCCGTACTGTGTCGCATAATCAAAGCCGCGAAGGCCTGTGGCAAATTCTGCAAAAAGTAAATTTTCGTTGTATGCATTAGGGTTGTTCACCAATGGATTTCCCGATCCCGAATAACTGGTGCTGTTGAACGCCCAGTTGTCAACTCCACCGAGCAAATATTTTTTTGGGGCGCTCCCTAAAAATGTGCCCGCATAGCCACGCATGGCCAGTACAATCTCTTTATAGATACGCTGATAGTGCCGAGCGTCTGCATAAACCTGTGAGAAGCTTTTCTTTGAGTTGCCCACCGCCTGATAGGTGATGGCACTGATCTTGCCGCGTGTGCCTTCAATAATATTCAAGCCCGTAACGATGGAGTTGTCATAAACCAATTCGGCTTTTGCTCCCGTGTAGAATTGCTGCTGTGATGGAATAAACTGAAGCGCACCAGGAATGCTGGGGCCGCGATCTAAAAAATCAGTAAATCCAACAAAAGGTTTTAGGCTCACACGAGTGCGCACCGAAATTGGATACGATGCGCCCACTTCAATTTTTTGAAAAGAATATTTTTGATTTTCCGAAATGCTGCTTGGCTCTTTATTGTGCGTCTGCCAGTAGATCACCTTTCGGTCAACGCGCGCGCTCAAGTCGATGCGATGGGGTAAATATTGAAACTCGGCAAACACATCACCACTCTTCAAGTCAGACCACGACACTTGAAAGCCTCCATTAAAACGATAGTTCTCAAGCATGTCGTTCATTTGGGTTTCGAGCCGCATGCTAAAACCACGGAGTTGGTCGATCACCAAATTCGTGACCAAATTATCGTAGCTGAATTTTGGGACGTATTGAAATGGCCCTTGCACTTTGCCCACCGCGCGTGCCTTGGTGTAGCGCGTCAAGAAGGCATCGTTGGGCTGCTGACTTTGTTTTACGGCATCTTCTTCAAAAACATAATCGTTCGTGTTCAATGTCTTCACCGCAGGTTGTTTTACTGCAGGCTGGTTTTCATTTTCCTTCGCCACCACTTTCTGTTCGGTTGGCTCGTCAAACGAATAATTTTCGGTGCTGATCTCTCCATTATTTTTTTTAGGAGTTCGTGCCGTATCCTTTTTTATTTCAACGGGCTTCACTTCCACTGGCTTTGACTTAGTGGTGTCTGTCCTTTCCTTCATTCGAGAATTGATCAGGTCTTTCAACGAAGTAGGCTTGGTTTCTTTTTTCTTTCGCTCGATCAATACTTTGGCCTGTTGCACTTCCTTGCGCCTGGTGGCGGGCGTGAACACCTGCCGATCGATATTGAAATGATGGTCGATGAAAATATTCTCGCGAAGGTTTTGTGTCATCACTAGCGACAATGTTTTGGTTTCAAAGTTGATGTCGTAGTCTTTGATGCTTGAATTAAAATTTGAAATCTGCGAATAGCTTCCCGTAAGCGTATTGAAACGAAACAAGTTCACAATGCCGCGCTGGTCGCTGAGGTAAAAGAAATTGTGATCGTCCATGGCGCGTGCGTGAAAATCTTTGCTCAACGTGTGCGTCACTCTTTTTAATCGGTTCGTGGTCGTATCGATATTGTAAAGAAATAAATTGTAGGTTGGCGTTAGCTTTTGAAAAGTTTTTACATCGGTGGCAAGCGAGTCGGTAGCTCGGTTAGAACTGAACACGATGGTGTTGGAGTTGGGGATGAACGCAGGGTCCAGATCATCAAAGGCATCGTTGGTCAAGCGCTTGGTGCGGTCCCTGCGGCTACTCAATAAAAACAAATCGTTTTGCCCTTCAAAGTCTGCGCTCACAATCACCAACCTTCCGTTGTTGGAAAAACTGAAGCTGCGGATGTTGCTGAATTTTTCAAGCTCGCGCGGCAACTTGGTTTTTGTTTTCAAATCGTAGAGCCAAAAAATGTATTGCCCGTTCTTCACACCGATCACGCCCAGTGTGGTGGCATCGGCCCAGTTGAGCAACGGCACACGGTAGTCCACCGTTTGTTTGATCACGCGGTTGCCCCCGCTCAAGATCACCGTCTCTTTTCCATTCTCCAACGATTTCACTTTCACCGTAAATTTTCCAAGGTCGTTCACCGCATACGCCACATTTTTTCCGTCCGGGCTGATCTTCACGGTAGTGAATGTAACCTGGTGCCGCTTTTGTTTTGTAAACTGTATCGAGTCGGAAAGTGCCACATAACTTTGTGCCACACGTTTCTCTTGGCCTTTGTAATATTCGCGCCACTCCAGCATCAGTTGCCTGAATGGCACACCCAGCGTAATCAAAATACTTTTCTCTTCGTTGCGAATGATGCGCGTGTAGTTGAGGATATTGTTGATGCTGCTCTTGCCGTATTTTTCTACAATGTAATTCCATATCGACTGGCCCACGAGCGCGGCCTCTTTGCCTTGCAGCCGCAAGGCTTTGTTCACGCGTTTGCTTTTCACCAACTGGCGCACGTAGTCGTCCATCTCATCGTTCCACCCGTGCGCTACATAATACGAAGTGCCATCGATAAACCACTCGGGCAAGTTGAGCAGCACCGAACTGGTGAACATGTCTTTCAGGCTTCCGCCAAACATCATCTCGTTCACCAACAGGTTCGACATTTTAAAAACAAGTTCTTCTTTGAACTCATCGAGGTTGCCGGGGTGTGCGATCTCTACATACGGTTTTATAAATTGTGTTTCGCCACTCACACTGAAGCGGTTGTCGTTCAGGCCCACGTTGCTTTGCTGCAAGTCGGTGATGGAGTTGTAAAGGAAAACTTTTGTTTTTTGATACGGATAGAAGCCGAGCAAGTCGGTGATGCGGTCAAACTCTGACTCCATGTATTGCAGCGCCTCTTGGGCCAACTTTCTGCGCTCGCCATAAAAGTACACGTCAAAGTTTTCGGAGCTCAAATATTTCCAATCAAATTCTTTGTATTGAATGCGGTTGCGCCCAAAAGTTTCGTAGGCACGCTGTGCGTTGGTGTCCGTAAACAAAAACAGTAAAAACAGAACTCCCGCCAGTTGAATCGTACGCTTCATCATAATTTATGCAAAACTAAACTTCGAATATAACGCTTTAAACCGCTCAATATTTACCTCTATCGCGATTTCGGTTGCGCCCTCGAGCCATAGGGCCAGCAGGTTTGAAAAATACGGGGCCAAACTAACGCCCTTTGTGCCAAGCCCATTAAAAATCAGCACGTTTTTATAAGCCGGGTGCGCCCCCAGCACAGGCCGCCTGTCGGGTGTGGTAGGGCGCATGCCCCAATGTTGGTGATGCACCTCAAACGGATTTTTTATCAGCTCGCTCAATTTTTCTTCCAATTCTTTTCGCGCTTTCGCGGAGGTCTCCTCGGTGGTGTCGCCAGGGGTGTACGTAGCCCCAACCTTATACGTATTATCCCGGTTGTTGGGCACAATATAAACTCCACGGTTGAAAATGGCTTCAAGTTTTCTATCCAATAAAACTGTGAGCGTCTCACCTTTCAACGGACGGATAGGAATCCAATCAAAAAATGGATTGTTGTTGGCATTCAATCCATCGCAAAAAATGATACTTACTGCTTCAATGTCTTCATATGAAACACTATCCGGTGCGATTTTCAATTTGCTGGAATCGAAAAAAATTTCCCGATAAATATGTTTGCCTTTTAAAAAATCGCAGACAGCACGCATGAACAAATTCGTATCAAGGTATCCCGATTGCTTCGTCAAAACCCCGCCAAGCCGATCGTTCACAACATCGGCAAACGAACTTGAAGTGAAAATCTGTTCGATGAATTTTTTTATTTCAGGTTCTTCACTTCGTCCCATCCATTCGTTTTGCTCTTCAACGGAGATGAACGGCCTGTATATCGTCTGCGGGTGAAAGAAATGGTGACCGAGTAATTTTTCCGCTCTTTCGTAGAACTGAAACAGGTACGGAAAAAGCTGATCCGCCATCCATGCTTGCTTCATCAATTTGCCAATGATGGGATTGAACAAACCTGCCGCCACAGCCGAAGCCGTGTTTTTTTTCGGCTCATCAAAAACAAAAATATTTTTTCCACGCTCCATCAATTGAAGTGCTAGGCAAGAGCCTGCTAAGCCTTGGCCGATGATGATATGGTCAAATTGAGTTTTGATGCCAGCAAAGCTACTGGATTCTAGTCTGTGGCAACAAGTCCTTAGGATTGAAAACTTGTGCGAAAATGGATTGTTGATTGTGATTTGTCCATTTGAGTTGCGTGGTTGAAGCTTGCAGCTCTTAGCCACCGTTTCTCAAATTCTTCTTTGAAGCATTGTACCCGATTCTATGTTTACTTTGAAGCAAATTGCATTCCTTTAAGTTTAGTCAAGAAGTTGATTGGAAAGTATCCTTAGTCTTTTTTATAGGTGAAAATAAGCGCAAACATCTGTTCACAGTTTTTTTGAAGAAAAAGCGTGAATAGGTGTCTTCATATCCACGCTATGAATACGTGTGAAGGCCCTACAAAGAAAATAAGGAAAAACTTTTTTAATCCATTTCCATTCATTTACTTTGTAATTAAAAGTACTTTTAAATGAAAGATACCACCGCCTACGAAAAAGACCTGGCCTCTATCCGCACGATGATGGAGCGATCGGTCAAGTTCATCTCCCTGAGTGGCTTAGCGGGTGTGCTGGCAGGAACTTATGCTCTGGCCGGAAGTGCCTTTGCTTATTTCATGATTGCCTCCACACCCTCAAGGTTGGAAGACAAAGCATTGGACGATGCTGCCACGCTTGCCCCACTGATCATTCTTGCGGCTGTGGTGCTGGTACTTTCCATCGGCACGGGCTGCTTATTGAGCTGGCGCAAAGCAAAAAAAATCGGAGTGCCCGTTTGGAATTCTACAAGCAAACAATTGTTGATCGATCTACTCATCCCGCTGGTTACGGGCGGTGTGCTTATTCTTATTTTTATAAGTCGTGGATATTTTGCGCTCATTGTTCCTGCAACACTTGTTTTCTATGGATTGGCCCTGATACAAGGAGGCCGCAGCACCTTTGAAGAAATAAAATACTTAGGCTTTACCGAAATCGGGTTGGGATTGGCAGCGGCCATGCTGCCGGGCTACGGACTTGCTTTTTGGTCTGCTGGCTTTGGTGCGATGCACATGATCTACGGTGCATTGATGCATTATCGCTACGATCGGTGAAAAATCCTTTCGAAAATATAGATAAGGTTTTAGAGCATAGCGTACGGCTGCAAATCATGTCGGTGCTGATGGCCAATGATTCTTACGATTTCAATTCGTTGAAAGATATTATGGCAATCACCGATGGGAATTTGGCTACGCACATCAAGGCGCTTGAACGCGAAAAATACATTTCGGTGATCAAATCTTTTAAAGGCAAAAAGCCAAACACCAAATACAAGGCAACCGAACGTGGTCGGTCTATTTTTAAAAAACACTTGGATAGTTTAGAACTCTTGATCAAGCAACAAAAGAAATAATTTTTTGACAAACTGATCTTGCAAAAAAATACTTATCGTCTTTGCGAGGAGTTGTGCAATAAGAGCGAAGCAATCTTCTGGGGATCGCTTCGCCCTCACACTTTCCTTCGCAGTTGCTCGTGATGACGGATAGGTTATAGCAATTCATTTTTTTTATCACTTTTAAAACAAACAAACTATGGAAACAAACCAAAACACGGTTAACCTGTTTGATCGATTCAGCCGTTGGATTCAAGAATCAATCACCATCAAATTATTATCCATCGGTTTTCTTGTCCTGATTTTATTGATCCCTTCTTCTTGGATTCAGGATTTAATGCGCGAGCGGCAATCACGGGCAGAAGAGGTGATGCAAGAAGTGTCCAGCAAATGGTCGGGCAGCCAAACCTTGTCGGGCCCTATTCTTGTGATCCCGTTTAAAGTCAAGAAAAAAATTGACCATGGCAAAGACGGAATAGAGACTCAAGAGTCTATAGAAAAATATTTCTTGATGCCCGAAACACTGGAGGTGAAAGGCGAAGTGAACCCCACCGTGTTGCACCGAGGTATTTTTGATATGGCCGTCTATGCCTCTTCATTAAATATAAAAGCGGATTACAATAAGCCAGATTTTAAAACCCTTGGCATTGAAAAAGAAATGGCGCTATGGAAGGATGCCTATATGATTTTTTCTATAACCGATCTGCGTGGAATCAGTGAGAACCCAATCTTCAGCATGGGAGGAATTGCTAAACCCACTGAGCCATCGAGCAACTTGGGTGTATCGGTGCGGAAGTTTTTGAGGGGATCCAACGATCCTTATCCGCCAGAAATCGATGGTGGCGTCTCAAATTTTTCCAGTAATGGAATCATAGCCAAACTCAATTGGCAATCGGAACAGGATTTTGTGGGCAACACAAAAATCAACATCAAGCTGAGGGGGAGCAATCGATTATATTTTAACCCTACGGGCAAAACCACAATCGTTCACTTAACCGGGCCGTGGCGTGATCCAAGTTTTGATGGAGAGTTTTTGCCTGAAAGCCGCGAGGTTACTGAAAAAGGGTTTTCTGCTGATTGGAAAATCCTGCATTACAATCGTCCCTTTGCACAACAATGGATAGATGATAATATAAGACTGAGCGGCTCAGAGTTTGGTGTCAACCTGATTGTGCCTGTTGACCAATATCAAAAAAGCATACGCACTTCCAAGTACGGGCAACTTATTATTATCCTCACGTTCGTTGCACTTTTTTTGGTGGAGATCACCCAACGAATTAGGATCCATCCGTTTCAATATATTTTAATTGGTGCCGCGCTGATTATTTACTACACCTTGTTATTAAGTTTCTCTGAACAGGTTGGATATAATGTGGCCTATTGGATCGCTTCAATAGCGACTGTTGGGGTGGTCAGTTTTTATTCGATTTCATTTTTAAAAACGAAAAAATTAGTGGCACTGTTCACTACCCTGCTCATCATTTTCTATTCGTTCATTTTTATAATCGTGCTTCAGCAAGACCTCTCACTGCTGATCGGAAGTCTCGGTCTGTTTTTAATTATTGGGGCGCTGATGTATTTCGTCAGGAAAGTAAAATGGTACGGTGAGAGGTCCGAATAATTTTTTGCGGCAAGTATGTAAAAGCCTTGGCCTGTACAAAACAGGCCAAGGCTTTCATTTAAGGGCATCTCTAAAAACCTATCTTTTTATTACCTCAACCCCTTCTCCCTTCTCCCTAAGAGAAGGGTACAAGGAGTTTTTAGAGATCCCCTTAAATTCAAGATTTAAAATCTTAAAAAATGTCTTGAAGATTACTCCTTCTCTAAAAATGGATAGCGATAATCCGTTGGCGTTACAAAAGTTTCTTTGATGGTGCGCATCGATACCCACCGCATCAGGTTCGCTTTCGCTCCGGCTTTGTCGTTGGTGCCGCTGCCTCGCGCGCCACCAAAAGGCTGTTGACCAACCACAGCACCGGTGGGTTTGTCGTTGATATAAAAATTGCCAGCGCTGTTGGTCAATTTTTTGGTTGCCAATTCTACCGCATAACGATCGCGCGCGAGCACGGCACCGGTAAGTGCATACGGAGAAGTTTGATCGACAAGTTCTAAAGTTTGTTCGAAATTTTCTGAGTGATAGACATAAATGGTAATCACCGGCCCAAAAATTTCTTCGCACATGGTCAGTGACGAAGCGTCTTTGGAAACGATCACAGTCGGCTCGATAAAATAGCCTTTTGATTTATCGTACTTGCCGCCTGCAATAATTTCGTTCAACGGATTTTGTCTTGCCTTCTCAATATAACCCCTGATGGAGTCAAACGCTTTCTCATCGATCACGGCATTAAAGAAATTACCAAAATCTTCTACGCCACCCATTTTGATGCTCTTCATATCCGCAATCATATATTTTTTCACGTCTTCCCAAAGGTTGGAAGGGATGTAAGCGCGCGAAGCAGCCGAGCATTTTTGCCCCTGGTATTCAAACGCTCCACGCACCAAAGCGGTAGCAACTTCCTTCGGGTCTGCACTCTTGTGTGCAATCACAAAATCTTTGCCGCCAGTCTCACCCACGATGCGTGGATAGGATTTATAGTTGCCGACATTTTCACCGATTGTTTTCCACATGCCATTGAATACACCCGTGCTTCCGGTAAATTGGATGCCTCCAAAATCTTTATGTTTAAAAATCACATCGGCTGCATCGGGGCCGCTCACATAGATCAAATTGATGACACCATCGGGCAAGCCCGCTTCTTTCAGCACTTGCATGATCACATTGGCGGCAAAGATCTGTGTGTTGCTCGGTTTCCACACCACGGTATTGCCCATCATCGCCATGCTGGTAGGCAAGTTGCCGGCAATGGCCGTAAAATTAAATGGTGTAAGTGCGAATGTAAATCCTTCGAGCGGACGATATTCAATTCTATTCCAAACACCGGGCGAAGAAATCGGTTGGTCGTTATAAATCTCGCTCATGAACGAAACATTGAAGCGAAGAAAATCAATCAACTCACAAGCGGCATCGATCTCGGCTTGGTACGCACTTTTCGATTGGCCCAACATGGTGGCTGCATTTATTTTATAGCGATACGGGCCGGCCAACAGATCGGCTGCCTTCAAAAAAATAGTGGCGCGGTTTTCCCAACTCAAATTTCCCCAAAGCTCTTTGGCAGCCATGGCCGCGTTGATCGCCTGCTCTACATGGCCCTTGTCGCCTGCATGGAAATAGCCGAGCGTATGTTGGTGATCATGAGGTG
This sequence comes from Bacteroidota bacterium, assembly GCA_043780615.1. GTDB lineage: Bacteria > Bacteroidota > Bacteroidia > Cytophagales > Cyclobacteriaceae > ELB16-189. Next base: position 10,480 of record JAYWDN010000096.1, read on the forward strand.
GCGATAATTTTTTCTTGTTGCCCGAACGCACTTCTTCCGCACCAATGTACATGGGGATGTCCAACTCCACGGCACGCATTTCTTCAATTGCTTTTTTCAACAAAGCCCTTTCTTTAGTGCCGGGTGCATAAGAAAGAACAGGTTCGTTTTTCGGAACAGGAACTTTAAAAAATCCGTTGGACATATTGATTGAAGATTTTAGATTAAAGATTGAGAAATTTGAGTGTTCAAAATTAACAACAAGGGATGCTTAAACCAAAAAAAAATACGTCTTTGCGAGGGGGGACCTGCCCGAACGGTATAGTCCGTCTCCCGAAGTCGTACCGAGGTAGGCAGACGGCCGGAGCAATCTTCAGCTTCAGTTCTTCTGGGGGATTGCTTTTCCGCTGATGCTGATCGCAATGACGTTTATATCACAGAAAATTCTTCAGTTCTTTCAAATTCGAAATTTCAAAATTGACTTCGGTGTCGTGGGTTATTTTGGTAGGGTTAAAAAAGACGGTATCCACCTTGGCATGCTTTGCCCCGGCCATGTCGGTCAATAAATTATCACCAATCATAATTGCATCGCGTGGATCAACATTATTTTCGCGCAAAGCAAATTCAAAAATTTCTTTTGCTGGTTTTTTGTGCCCTGCTCGTGCCGATGTCACCACATCTTTAAAATAATGAGCAATGCCCGAAGATGAAAGTTTGGTCGATTGGATTTCGTCAAAGCCGTTGGTCACAATCACCATCGGGTATTTTGGAAAAAGATAGTCAAGCGTTTCTTTGCAGCCTTCCATCAAATTTTTCTTTTTTGGCGAATGCTGAAGGTATTCATCAGAAAGTTTCAGCGACATTGCATAGTCATCCACACCCAATGCTAACAGGATTTTATGAAACCGTTCGTTGCGGATCACCTCGCGGTGCAGTAAACCACGATCGTACAAATCCCACAGTTCGTTATTGATTGTATAAAAAGTTTGCAGAAAATCTATTTCGCTTAACGCTCTTTCTTTCAATTCAAACTGAACGTACAATTCCGACAGGGCTTCGCGCGAATTGGTTTCGTAGTCCCACAGCGTGTGGTCGAGGTCGAACAAGATGCATTTGTAGTTTTTCATGCGACCTCACCCCCGGCCCCTCTCCACAGGAGGGGGGTGACTATCATACACTTGCCCCAGTGGTTTCATTTTGAATTTGTTCAGTGCGAGTTCGCGGTTGGTGTACATGGTCTGAAAAATGTGTTGGTCTTTTTGCAATACAGGATCGCGCCTGAGGAATTGCAAAATCTGTTGGGTGATGTCAAACACCTCGTCTTTGATTTGATAAAACATCCATTGGTTGAACTTGCGCGAGGTGAGGATGCCAGAGTTTTTTAAATAAATCAGGTGGCGCGAGGTTTTGGTCTGTGTGAACTCCAAAATATTTTCGAGGTCGGTGATGCACATCTCGCCATTGGTCATGATCAACTGCAAAATGCGCAAGCGCGAAGTATCGCTGCACGCCAAAAAAATCTGAGCGCCCAGGTCGATGTTGAAATGTTTCAGTCGCATGGTGCAAATTACAAAAACTTCAAGGCGCGAATAAATGAACGCCTCTCAAACTATTTTGGCTAAGCGGTCATCTCATTCGTAAATCCATATCTTTCCAATCGCCATGGTTTTAAACTTTAGGCTCGTATCAAACCAATCCTTACCTTTGCCCGCTTGAACTTGTGTTTGTGAAAAAAAACCTCCTCTTCCTTGTATTGATCGCGGTGTGCCTGCTCGGTGCCGCTCATGAATCGGCAGCCCAAAACCGCAGGCGCGTGATTCAGCTTTCAGGAATTGTCACCGACACCACGGGCGCATTTTTGCCGGGCGTAAATTTTTACGTGCCCAAGGCAGGGCGTGGAACTTCATCGCTCAACAACGGTTTCTTCTCGCTGCCACTCTTGGTGGGCGACACCGTGCTGATCACTTCGGTGGGCTTCAAGCGCCAAACGTATGTTGTGCCAGACGAGGCCAAGGAATTTACTTCCATCTTAATTGAACTTAGCCCCGACCTTACTTTTTTAAAAGAAGTGGTGATCACCACCTTGCCTACCGAAGAACTTTTTAAAGAAGCGGTGCTGGCACTGAATGTGCCGCTCGATGGCACGGGCATCGACCCGAAAAACCTGAATGCCGAACTGCTCGCGCTGATGGTGCGCACCACACCCATGGACGGCAACGCCAACTACCGCTACTACATCGATCAGTTTTCTAATTCCGCTGGCGATAAGTTTCACCCCATCTACAACCCGTTCCTCAACCCGCTCAATTGGGCCAAGTTTATCAAAGACCTGAAGCGGAAAAAAAGGGAAAGTCAAAATAGAAATTAAGGGTTGGTGATTTCACGTTGCAAGTAGCATTAGGAGCTGTAGTCTGAATTAGTGCTAAGCACGTTTGTTCTTTAAAAGGAATTCCATGATTTCCAGCTTCTTCTCGCGGCTCATGGGCAGAGGCCTGCCACTCACAATCAGATCATTTCCGTCAATGGAAGTAATTGCCTTGATGGCCACGATGTATGATTTATGCGTGCGGATAAATTCAGCAACAGGCAGTTTTTCTTCCAGGTCTTTCATGCGCATGAGGGTAATAAATTTTTTCATGGCGGTGTGAATGACCACATAATTTTCCATGCCCTCGACAAATAATACTTCGTCAAAAATTATTTTCTCGTAGCGTTGGTCGCACTTGACAAAGAAAAATCGTTCGGTTGAAACCTGGTCTGACCTATTCTTCAACAAAAAATAATCGCGCGCTTTGTTGGCCGCTTTCAGCAAACGCTCGAAAGGAAAAGGTTTTACCAAATAGTCAAGCACGTCAAGTTCATAGCCCTGCAACGCAAAGTTGGGATACGCTGTGGTCAGCACTACGATGGGCGGTTGCTTTAGCGACTTTAAAAATTCGAGGCCAGTGATCTTTGGCATCTGGATGTCGAGGAACATGAGGTCCACTGGCTCAGCTACCAGCACCTGATTGGCTTGTAACGCATTTTCGCAAACACCTTTCACCACCACAAAATCAATTTCGGCCAAGTATGAAAGTAGTCCCTCACGAGCCAGTGGCTCATCTTCTACCACAATGGTATTGATTTGAATGCTCATGTTACGTTCAATGATAACATTACTTTATAAGTGCCTGGCTGTTCTACTATATTCAGTTCGTGCCTCACTGGATAAATCAGTTCGAGTCTTCGCTTCACATTTTTATGGCCAATGCCACCCGGTGCCGATCTCACCGAATTATCAGTGCTATTGAAAAAGTGTGCATGAAAAGTATTTTCCTCGTGCCATAGTTTGACGGTCACCTTGTTTTCGGTTTCCGAAAAATTCGAAACATACTTAAAGGCATTCTCCAAGAATGGGATAAGCATAAAAGGTGCAACTTGAAAGCCTTGCAAATCTTCTGCGGCTATAAAATCCACTTTAATTTTTTTTCCTTTGCGGATGCTCTCCAGCGCCATGTAGTTGCGCAGGTATTCCACTTCTTGTTCGATATTTATTTTTTCTTCAGCACAGTCATACAGTTGAAACCGCAGCAAGTCAGAAAGCTGTATGAGCGTGCGCGATGCTTCTTCGGGATCTTTTTTGATCAGGAAGTAAATACTGTTGATGGCATTGAAAAGGAAATGCGGGTTTACCTGTGCTCTCAAGTATTGCAGTTCTGATTCCATCCGCTGCTTTTCAATTTCCTGTGCCATGCGGTCGCCATTGATTTTGTCCATCAGCAATTTTACTGCGCTGAGGCCACCCACCATGGTAGCGATGGAAAGCACAGCAATGAGATACACAAACAATTTATTCTCGAATTGCGCTGAATACTCGTGGAACAAAAAATACATACATACTGAAAGCCCCATCGCAAAAAATAAAATGGTGGCAAAAAAACTAATCGCAAATTTGGTGTGCTCTCTTGCATAAAGATATTTGGGCATAAGGTAGTAGGCAGTGATATAAAAAGTGATGGCATTGAAAAGAAAGTAAACGGAAGTTACCCCGAACAAATGCCAGTAGTTGGTATAAAAATCTTTGTACAGCACCATAAAGAAGGTGTAGTAACCCAACCACAACAATACATGGTGAGCCTTGAGCTTGTACAACTTTTGCCCAACAGAAAGCGATGAATTCATTTTCAAAAATAACCATTGCTAATTCAAAACAAATCTCTGTTTGACCAACTGCACGCGATCATTGACCAAACGCAAAAACGTTGTAAAAGTCTTAACATGTTTGATGTATTGATGTTATTCGGCATTGGCCAATCACCGATCGTCAGTTGGTCAATACAGTTGGTCAAAAACAAATTATCCCCAACGGCCCTTGCCCGTTAACGTAAGCAAAACCAAAAAAAAATGAAAAAGAAATTTTTAGTATTTGTGTTTGCCCTCATTCAATGGCAAGCACAAGCTCAACAAATGTTTACGGTGGAAGTGAAAGGCCAGGGCAAGCCGATGATCCTCATCCATGGGCTTTATTGCAATGGCGAGGTGTGGAAAGAAATCATAGCACATTATCAGAAAAATTATGAATGCCACATCCTCACGCTCGCAGGATTTGGTGGCAATGTTCCAAAACTGAACGATCATTTTCTGGAAACAGTAAAAGACGATGTGGTGGTGTATGCCCGCAAGCTTCGCAAGCCGGTGCTGGTGGGTCACAGCATGGGCGCGTTCATTTCTTTTTGGGCAGCGGCAAGCGCACCGGGTGTTTTTGAAAAAGTAATCGCTGTTGATGGAGTAGCGTTCTTGCCCGAGTTGTTCATGCCTGGCTCTACGCCAGAAACCGCAAAGCCGATGGCGGTTGCTTCAAAGGCACGCATGGAAAACCTAACGCCTGCACAAATTGAAGAAGGACAAAAACAAAACCTGCCTTCGATGATTACCAGCGCTGAGCGTATCGAACAAGTAGCCAAAATTGCCTCGAAAGCTGATGCAAACACACAAGCCGAAGTAATGTATGAAATGTTTACGATTGATTTGCGCAAAACCATTGCCACGATCGATTGCCCCGTGATGCTGATGGGTGCTTGGGTTGCCTACAAACAATATGGCGCGACCCATGAGAGCACGGTAAAAAATTATGAGGCGCAAGTGGCGAGTGTCAAGAATTGCAAAGTGGAAATCAATGATACCGCCAAGCATTTTATTTTCTATGACGATCCAACTTGGTTTTTCGAAAAGATGGATGGCTTCTTAAAATAACCGGCTACAAGTTGCAAGCTACAAGCTGTGAACAATCTCTCGCAGCTTGTAGCTCGTAGTTTGAAGGTTGAAGTAAAAGTTACTTCTTCGCGCCCAGCATCACCAAATCATTAACGTTGATCTCGGTCACATAGCGTTTCTCGCCCTTGTCGGTTTCGTACACACGGTGCACCAGTTTGCCTTCCACCGCCACTTCGCTCCCCTTCTTCAGGTACTTGCCCGCCACATCGGCCAGCTTGCCCCAGATCACCAGGTTGTGCCACTGCGTGTCTTCCACTTTTTCGCCTTTCGCGTTTTTGTACGAGTCGCTCGTGGCGATGGAGAAGGCTGCTTTCTGTTTGTCACCAAAAGTTTTCACTTCCGGGTCTTTGCCGAGGTGGCCGATGAGCTGTACGCTGTTCCTTAAACTTTTCATAATAGTAAAATTTAAATTGTTAAAAATTGATTTACGATTTTAGCTGACCAGCCTTCACCAAAGTTTCGGCTGGCGAGTGCAAAGGTGTGTGGAGCAAAAAAGCTTACTCGTATATTAATCGACTACTTACGATTATATGTGTTTGTAGCCGTTTGCAAACGATTTAGGGATTATCCAAAGTACATAAATTTGGGAGTTACCTGCAACTCTATTAGCCCCCTGAAAACTTGAAACTTTTGTGCTTTGAACGAACAGACAAGATGAGTGATGATAAAAAGATGAGCATTTGTAAAGCGGTTTTTAATCGCTTAGATGAAAAAGGAAAACACAGTAAGAACCAACTTGTTTTTTATGAGTTCAATTCCTGAAATCAAAATCATAGAAGGCAAGCATGAGAATAACTGACATCAGCATAAAAAATTATCGTGCCTTACGGTGAGCATGAAATCTGTTTAGACAAAGACGGAAAGAACCTCATGCTTTACGGTGAAAACGGAAGCGGAAAATCAGATCCCGTTCTCCACATCATCATGTGAGTCTAAATAAAAATTAAGATCGAATTAACCTTGAGGCTTTGCACACGAGTGTAGAAATGCCTTTCTTGGAGTTCCAAAAAATTTAAACCAATCCCATTTACTTATGAACCTGAACTTGTCAAACTCCTTAAAGAGTGGCTTGCTGTGTGCGCTTCTCTTGGTAGGTTTCGTTGCCTCGGCACAATTAAAACTCACCGAGGCACTGGTGGTATCGCCCGATGTAAAAATCGGCAAACTGCCCAACGGCCTCACCTACTACATTCGCAAAAATGGAAGGCCTGAAAAAAAAGTAGAGCTGCGCTTGGTGGTGAAAGTCGGCTCGATCATGGAAGATGATGACCAGCAAGGCCTCGCTCACTTTACCGAGCACATGGCGTTCAATGGCTCAAAGAATTTCAAAAAGAATGAGTTGGTTTCATTTTTACAAACGATTGGTGTGCAGTTTGGCGCAGACTTAAATGCCTACACCAGTTTTGATGAGACCGTTTACATTTTGCCCATCCCAACGGACAAGCCTGAAAATTTTGACAAAGGCATGTTGGTGCTGGAAGACTGGGCGAGCACCGTAAGTTTTGAAAATGCCGAGATCGACAAAGAGCGCGGTGTGGTGCTGGAAGAATCGCGGTTGGGCAAAGGTGCCAACGACCGGATGAACAAATCCGTTTATCCCAAACTTTTTGCCGGATCCAAATATGCTGAGCGATTGCCGATAGGCAAGGATGATATTTTGAAAAATTTCAAGTACGATGCCATCAAACGTTTCTACAAAGATTGGTACCGCCCCGATCTGATGGCCGTGATCGTGGTGGGCGATGTGGCCGTGGCCGATGCGGAAAATAAAATCAAAGCTCATTTTGAAAAACTAAAAAATCCTGCGAAAGAAAGAGCACGGGTTTATGCTGACGTTCCGGGCCGCCCTGTTTCTGAAGCCGTGTCTGTCACCGACAAAGAAGCGACCAACAATATCCTGCAAGTATATTATTCCACCAAAAAATCTACACCCGACCTTACCCTTGGCGACTACCGCAATTCCATCATCAAAAATTTATTCAGCAACTTGCTCAGCCAACGCTTGCAAGAGTTGACTCAAAAACCAAATCCGCCCTTTGTTTTTGCGGGCAGCGGCCCTAGTGGTTTTGTGCAAGGGCACGAAGCATACATCTCATTTATGGTGTTGAGCAAAAGCGGTGCCGAGCCTGCCCTCACCGCCATCCTGCAAGAAAATGAACGCGTGCGCAAATTTGGTTTCACGGCATCGGAACTGGAGCGTGCAAAAAAATCAAGCTTGCGCGGAATGGAACGCTCGTACAACGAACGTGAAAAAACCGAATCGGAAAACCATGCCGCAGAACTGATCCGCAATTTTTTGACGCAAGAGGCCATCCCTGGGCTTGAGAATGAGTTCACCTACCATAAAGAATTTTTGCAGACCATCACGTTAGAAGAACTCAATCACTATGCCGCTAGAATTATTCCATCGGCAGAAGGCAAACTGATCACGTTCACCGGATCAGACAAATCAGAAACACCGATCCCCACAGCCGAACAATTGTTGAGCTTGGCTACCAAGGCAGGACAACTGCCCGTAACGGCCTATGAAGAAAAAGCAATTGCCACCAGCCTGATGGAGAAAGCCCCGGCCGGAGGAAAAATTGTAAGTGAAAAAGAAAATGCCGAAGTGGGCTACACCGAACTGGTGCTGAGCAACGGTGTGAAAGTGATATTAAAAAAAACAGATTTTAAAAACGATCAGATCGTGATGAGTGCCACGCGCTTTGGCGGGCAATCGCAATACGAGATGAAAGATTATTACAACGCAGCCTACGCCACCGCGGTGGTAGGGCAGATGGGAGTGAAAGAATTTTCGCCTGTGGACATGCGCAAAATATTGGCCGGCAAGACCGCCAATGCATCACCTGTTTTGGGCAACCTCACCGAAGGCGTGCGCGGCCAAAGCGGCACGGCCGATCTGGAAACGATGTTGCAGTTGACGTACCTCTACCTGACACAACCGCGCAAAGATGAAGCACTCTTTACTTCGTTTGTTTCCAAACAACAAGCGATGGTGCAAAACATGATGGCCAATCCGCAATCGGTGTTTCAAGATTCAGTGCAAAAGATATTGTACAATTTCCATCCGCGCGGCCCTCGCTTTCCGAAGGTAAGCGACTTTTCAAAAATCAATTTAGACCGTGCCCTTGAAATCTATAAAGAACGCTTTGGCAATGCCAACGGGCTTACTTTCTTTTTTGTGGGAAGTTTTGATACGGCCAAGTTGAAAGAATTGGTAAGCACCTACCTCGGCTCGCTGCCTTCTGCGCCCAACACTCCCGCCTTCAAAGACTTGGGTGTGCGCCCGATAAAAGGGGTGGTGAAAAAAGAAATCAAAAAAGGAACAGAGGCCAAGAGTTTCATCAACATGGCCTTCACCGGTGAAACTACGTATTCGGATGACGCCAACTTCAAACTGCAAGTGCTGATTGAAGTAATGAACATTAAACTAATCGAGACGCTGCGCGAAGATTTGAGTGGCATCTACGGTGGTGGCATGCGCGCCACCATGAGCAAGAACCCCTACAACAATTATATGATCAACGTATCGTTGCCATGCGGCCCCGAGAATGTGGAGAAGCTGATCACCGCTACGATGGCCGAGATTCAAAAAATAAAAGACAACGGCCCTACCGAAACCGACTTGAACAAAGTAAAAGAAACACTGAGCAAGCAGCACTTGGAAGAAATGAAGGACAACAACTACTGGCTGAGTAAACTGCAACAGACTGTTGACCTCAGCTCGAACCCTGCCGACATCCTCACGTTCGACAAGCGGTTGAATGCGATCACGGTAAAAGAGTTGAAAGAGGGCGCAAACAAATATTTTAATATGAACAACTATTTGCAAGCGGTACTGAACCCCGAGAAATAATTTTTTAAGATTCATAGCTGATGTTACGCCAAAGAAAGGGATACGTCTTTGCGAGGGAGGAACGAACCGAAGCAATCCCTATTTGTTTCAATCTTGTTGCTTTACTTCGTTCGCAATGATGTACGCGGTTTTGCGTAACATTAGTTATAACTTCAGCTCCGAGCATAAGCCACTCGGGGCTTTTTTATACTCCTACGTTTTTAGAGCTTTTTTCAAAAAACAAAAATAAATTGTATCTTCAATTTTGTTCAACCTAAAAAATAATACAATGAAAATCGCTGTCATAACTGTACGCGTATTGATGTCGCTCTTGTTTTTGTTTTCTGCGGCCGTGGTCATTTTCAAATTCATACCGCAACCCGAACAACAAGGGGCAATTAAAATTTTTATGGACGGAGTGAATGCCTCCGTCTATTTGATGCCGGCCATTAAATTTTTTGAAGTACTGTGTGCTATTTCGTTCCTTACGGGAAGGTACGTGCCGCTTGCCACCGTGGTGATCTTTCCGATCACCCTGAACATCTTGTTGACTCATGCCTTTCTTGCACCCGAAGGTTTAGGAGCTGGCCTCTTCTTGTTTTTAGGAAATCTATTTCTGGCGTACTACTACCGCAAGAGCTACGAAGCGTTTTGGGTAGCCAAGTAAAAATGAGTTCCGATAAAAAATGCCTTGAGTGCGGTGACAAGATCACGGGGCGCATCGACAAAAAATTCTGTTGCGACCAGTGCCGCATCGCTTACAACAACCGGCTCAACAGCGACAACACCAACTTGGTGCGCAACATCAACAATGCGCTGCGCAAAAACAGGCGTATCCTAATCGAACTCAACACTACGGGCAAAACCAAGACCACGCGCGAAAAATTATTGGAGAAAGGTTTTGACTTTCAGTACTTCACCAGCCTCTACACCACCAAAGAAAATGCCGTGTACCGTTATTGCTATGAGCAAGGGTATTTGCAAATGGACAAAGAGTGGTTTTTGCTTGTGGTGCGGCAGGAAAAAAAATAGCTACGCTTTCATCTTTCCCTTTCGGAATAGTTTTCTGTACCCTTGAAAATAATCTTTCGTGATTACCGTGTAGTCAACTGCCGTTTGGACCAAGTCTGCCTGCCACATAGATTGCACAGCGAATTTCATTAATGATTCCACGTCAGCAGAACCTTTTCGCGAGGCACTTCGAATTTGAGCTGAAGCTAGTGCCTGCGCCATGGTGGTCATTACCGTTTCCACATTTCTCATTTTCTTATGACAAAGAGTATGATCAATTTTTTGTGAAGTGGGTTGCAGTTGTTTCAAGATGAATTTTTCATCACTCATGGGCACAATACCGATGAACCTTGGCAAGGCATACTGCATCAGTCCCTGCACCGTCACAATGCGCTCTGCTTCAGAAGACCATTTCGGTTGCGATGAATTAACATACGGTGCAAGCGATGAAGGGAGTGTCTGTTTCACATCCAGCAACCGTAATTTGTCATGGCGCAAATCCTGAACCAGCACGGCATATCGCTTCACACCCAAACTGCCAGTACCGGCAATACGAAATGCAACGTCCTTTACTTTTAAAAACCCGTAGCCTTCTTTCAAAAAATCATTTACACTTGATTTAATCTCTTGATAGGTATCTTTCTTGATCGGAAATGTTTTGCCTTTGATGATTTTTATCTTTTCTTTTTTGCGATCAACTCTTGCTTTGATCAGTTCCTTCTCTTTTTTCAGTTCAGCCATTGCAAAAAACTCCTGAATCAATGGCGGACTGGTTTCTCGTTCCGTAGCGTAAGCCTTTCCTTCCGCCAATTGACGCGTGTAGGCTTTTAGCACGATCCGCATTAAGGCTTCGGCTTCCTTCGAAGAATATCTCCATAAATCTGCTGCCATACCAATGCTTGACAAAAAGCGAACAAGCTCCCATGACGCAGGGGCAAGAATGGCTTCATCAAAATCATTGATATCAAAATAGACCAACCCGTTGGACGCCCGGTAACTTCCAAAATTCTCAAGATGCAAATCGCCACACACCCAAACGTTGGGCCCCTGTTTCAAAGTCGGCTGGTTTGCTAAATCCTCATAAAATAAATGACAGGTTGCCCTGAAAAAAGTAAACTCGTTATCGGCCATGAGTTTATATTTTATTTCGAGGGTCGGTTGCTGACGATTCACATGAAATTCTTTGATTCGTTCTTCAAGTGTTTTCATACCTTGCATAGTTAACAGAAAACTACGGGTTTTATTTAAAATATTTTACAAACGCATTTGCTCCAAAGGAGCTGGCTGTTTATAGAATGCAATAAAGTAAACAAACATGGCTCCGGAGGAGCCTCCTAAAAATGGCAAACACATTCTCTCAAATTTATTTGCAATTCGTCTTTGCGGTGAGGCACAGGGAATGTCTGATTGCCAGAGAGCACAAAGTAGAATTGCACAAATACATGACGGCATTGGTACAAAACAGAAATTCAAAGATGCTTGCCATTCATTGCATGCCCGACCATACCCATTTGTTCGTAGGCTTAAAGCCAATTGTCTATATTCCTGATTTCATCAAAGAAATAAAAGTAGAAAGCAACGAATTCATCAACTCGAAGAAATGGATTAAGGGCAAGTTCAATTGGCAAGAGGGATATGGCGTTTTCTCCTATTCTCATTCGCAAATTGATAACGTGGTGAAGTACATATTAAATCAAGAGCAACATCATCAAAAGAAAACTTTCAAACAGGAGTACCCTGAACTACTAAAGAAATTTGAAATCTCATTCGAAGAAAAATATTTATTTGACTTTATTGAATGAGAGGCTCCTACGGAGCCAATCACAAATATATTTCACTACTATAAACAGGTTGCTCCTAACGGAGCAAAAAATTCAACAAAACCCAACCCATGATTATGTGGTCTCTCCAAAACAAAAAAACAGTAGTCACCGGTGGCACCAAGGGCATCGGCCTGGCCATCACCAAAGAATTTTTGGAATTAGGTGCAGAAGTTCTAGTGATCGCCCGAGACACGAAAAATTTGCCTGACGATTTAAAAAATTCGATTCGCCTCTCCACGTTAGAAGGCGATGTAGCCGATGCGCTCTTTCGAAAACATCTGTCACAAAAAATTTCGGAGCAATGGGGCAAACTCGATGTGTTGGTAAACAACGTGGGCACGAACATCCGCAAGAAGTTTGTGGATTATACGGAAGAAGAATACCGCAAACTTTTTGAAGTGAACTTGTTCAGCCTCACCGAAATCACAAAACAATTATTTCCGCTCCTAAAAAAATCGGGCAATGCCAGTGTGGTAAACATCGCATCGGTGGCGGGCACGCTGGACGTCCAGAGCGGGCCACCTTACGGCATGACCAAGGCAGCCATCATCCAACTTTCAAAACACCTGGCCGTGGAGTGGGCTCCCGATTCAATTCGAGTGAACGCTGTTTCACCGTGGTACATTCAAACTCCGCTGACTGAACCTGTTCTGTCGCAACCCGATCGGTTAGAGAAAATTTTGGCACGCACACCTATGAATCGCGTAGGCCAGCCCGAAGAAGTAGCCAGCATAGTTGCTTTTTTGGCAATGGATAAAGCCAGCTACATCACGGGGCAAAATATTTTGGTTGACGGTGGAATGAGTGTGAAGGGACTTTGAATTAAAAGCATCTCACTGGCTTCATCACTTGCAAGCATACTCAAGATCAAATTTTTATTTGCCTCATTATCTTCACTTGATTGTCGATCTCAAGTCGCAAGAGGTACGCTCCTGCTGGAAGATTAAGTTTGTCGAGGTAAATGCGTTCTACATATTTTCCATACTCTCTAACCACGAACGTCTTTCGATCAATGCCAAATAGAAATAATGATTGACATGAGCGTGATGCCAACGATGTGGTAGCCCGCATCGATGAACCAAAGTTTCAGTGGCTTCATCAAGTACATGTCCGACATCACCAACGGAATTGTGCCCATGGCACTGAGCAGCAAGCCCAGTTTAATTCCCGCCATGTAGTTGGTTAGGCCGAGTGCCATGGCCAGTATGCCGATGGAAACGGACAGCACCAATGCCATGATAAAGGTTTTGAGCATCATGCCGAGCATCATCTTTTTCATTTCTTCTTTTGCTTGCGGTGTTGGTTCGGGAATGTTGTTGAGGGCCATCCATTGCTTTCCGAACAAAACGGAAAACCAAAGAGAGCCAAGGGCAAAATAAACGATGGCCGCAACGTTGAGAGCAAGCCAGTTTGCATGGGATAAGAATTGATTGAGCATAAAATCTTGGGTTAAGGTTTAAGAAAGGTAATGCAACTATTCAATAGCGGCAATAGATTTGGATAAAATCACCAAATCTGAACCTGACAGCACGGTGAACCTTATTCAAGAGTAATCAGTTACCTTAACTTACCAAACAAACCAATTTATGAAACGCACTGCATCCGCACACTGGGAAGGGGATTTGAAAACGGGGAAAGGAAATCTTTCCACACAAAGCACCGTGTTAAGCAAAACACAATACTCATTTAATACCCGCTTCGAAGATGGCGTGGGCACTAACCCCGAAGAACTGTTGGGCGCAGCTCATGCAGGCTGCTTCACCATGGCCGTGAGCATGATTTTGGGCCAGGCAGGGTTTCAGGCCACTGCCCTCGACACCATTGCTACCGTAACGTTGGAAGGGCTCGTCATCACCGGGGTTCATCTCTCCATCAAAGGCAAGGTGCCCAATATTTCCGCACAGCAATTTGACGATACCGTTAAAGCCGCAGAAAAAAATTGTTTAATCTCAAAAATTATCAGTGCCCCGATTTCGTCTGATGCAGCGTTGATTTAGTGTCGTGCATCTGCAATAATGAATCCCTCATCTTGATGGTTAGGCTAACCGTGGGGTCAGGACTTCCGTCCTGACCTTGCAGTTTCGCTTTTAGAGATACGTCAGGTCTTTCGATCTGACGGCACTGGATAATTTGTACCTTGACCACAAAATCAACAAGTGAAAGTAAAAGACTTTGTTCATGAAGCCTTTGACATCAATCGTGGTTTATTCAAGACCTTTGTTGCTCTGTTCATAGATCCTAAAAGGGTTATTACTCATCCGAACGAATACATGAAGCCGTGGCAATATGCCATGTACGTAGTTTCCATTAGTTGTCTTTTTCTTTGGTTCGTTATTCACCTGCTGGCAGACCCCATCGAGCAACAGGTTCTGTGGGCCATGCCCAAACGCGTGCTCAACCTCACCAACGGGTTCATAAGTTTTTATGAAACCTCGCAGCCTATCAAACGCTTGTTGATTGGAGAAGTAGCACTTTATGTGCCTTTATTGATTATATTCTTCAAGCATCGCGAAAAATTAGTTGCGATTACGCTCCTCGTATTGGGGCATGCTATTTTCATCGCTTTCATAATAGAGGCTGTGCGTATCCTGATTCTGGGCAAGGGTGTGATGGATAGTGGAGATGCACTCATCGCCATCATCGCACGATTTGCTTATCAAACGTACGCAAGCTATCGGATCTTCGATCAGAAATGGTTTGACTTCTGGAAAGCAATAGTGATCTTCATTATTTTCTATGCGCTGTATAGTCCGGCCTCTACGTTTGGCGTGCATGGCATTTATTATGGAGTGATGAACCGAAGCAATAATTTCTATGATGTACAACCAGGAAATATCCAAGTACTTAGCCGAACGCTCTTAGAAGCACCCATAGCAAAAGCGGATAACAGTATCCCTCCTCTCAAACTTCAACTTTTAAAAAGTGAGGTTGCTTATTCTACTATTCGAACCCATCATCACGGTTTTGGACAAGTCGTTGCCAACGATTCGGTGTTGTTCAGCACGGAATATTTTTCACCGGCCGGTGAAGTTGCCAAAGTCATGGTAACTTGCTTTTCGCGAAATAATTTTTCCCGCTTATGGTCAACGATAATTTTTGAAAAAATTGATCGTTATTCTCCGGATTCTAGTAAAATTTTTCTTATACCGGATTCGGTGAAGAATAATGTGATCGCCTGCTATCGTATTGCCAACAACCGCAACACAAGCGTCCACCTGGTTTCCATAAATGCGAAGAGCGGAAAAATAAATTATTATCACAATCTGGACATCCAAGCCGATGACCTCGAAATAAATGATATTGTCATGGATGAGTCTTCCCTCTTTGTATGCGGGAGTGCAAAGAATATGTTTCGCAATTTTGATCTTGGAATGATTTTGAAAATGGATAGAGGAACTGGGCAAATGAAATCCACACAATTTCTAGGCGAAGATTCGTTCGCTTCACACACTTCGTTTGAGAAGATAAAATTATCCGACAGCCAAATTCGAATAATATTGAAACGTGATTTTAAAAAACTGATCTACTTCCAGAAGACGGAGTGGGCTGAGTTGATTATTAAAAAGGGTTTTTGAATTGATTTCTTAAGAGGCACTCGTTGCAAACAATAGTGTAGTCAGGACTTTCTTCCTGACTTTTCGTAGGTTCGCTTTTAAAGATACGTCAGGTCGAAAGTTACCCCATCATCTTCTCCAAAATAATCTTAGCAGCTTGCGCTACCGAAGTGCCGGGCCCAAAAATTCCTGCCACGCCTGCCTTGTAAAGAAAATCATAATCCTGTGGCGGAATCACGCCACCAGCCACAACGAGAATATCTGGCCGGCCAATTTTTTTCAATTCGTTAATTAATTCGGGCACTAACGTTTTATGTCCGCCAGCGAGGCTGCTCGCCCCTACTACGTGCACATCGTTTTCAATAGCTTGTTTGGCCACTTCGGCCGGAGTTTGAAACAGCGGCCCGATGTCCACATCAAAACCGAGGTCGGCAAAACCGGTGGCAATCACTTTCGCACCACGGTCGTGGCCGTCTTGTCCGATCTTCGCCACAAGAATACGCGGCCTGCGTCCGTCTTTTTTTGCAAAGCGGTCTGAAAGCTTCTGCACTTCTTCCAGTTCTTTTTTGTTCTTCATCGCCCCCGAATATACACCCGAAACCGTTTGGATACTCGCCTTGTAGCGGCCAAAAACTTTTTCCATCGCCAACGAAATTTCTCCGAGTGTCGCACGGTTACGAGCTGCATCAATGGCCAAGGCTAATAAATTTTTATTTCCCTCTGCGCCTTCTTCAATCGCTTTCAGACAAGCCTCTACTTTTTTGTTGTCGCGTTCGCGTTTCAATTTCTCAAGACGTTCGATTTGTTCCTTGCGTACGGCAGCGTTATCCACTTCCAGAATTTCAAAGTCAGGCTTTTCATCGGTGAGGTATTTGTTTACGCCAATGATCACTTCATCGCCCGAATCGATGCGCGCTTGTTTGGCTGCAGCCGCTTCTTCTATTCTTAATTTTGGCAACCCTCGTTCAATCGCTTTGGTCATGCCACCGAGTTCTTCTACTTCTTCAATCAATGCCCACGCTTTGGTGGCGAGTTGCTCGGTGAGGTATTCCACATAGTGCGAGCCACCAAGTGGATCAACCACATCGGTGATGCCCGTTTCTTTTTGCAAATACAATTGTGTGTTGCGTGCAATGCGTGCCGAAAAATCGGTGGGCAATGCAATCGCTTCGTCCAATGAATTGGTGTGCAGTGATTGTGTCCCGCCCAGCACGGCCGCCATTGCTTCGATGCACGTGCGCGTTACATTGTTGTACGGATCTTGTGCCGTCAAACTCCAGCCACTGGTTTGGCTATGTGTGCGCAAGGTCATCGACTTTTCGTTTTTCGGATCGAACTGTTTTAAAATTTTCGCCCACAGCAAACGGCCCACACGCATCTTCGCTATTTCCATAAAAAAATTCATGCCGATGCCCCAGAAAAAAGAAAGTCGCGGAGCAAAATCGTCAATGGCAATTCCGGCTTTCAATCCAGCACGAATGTATTCCAATCCATCCGCCAGCGTGTAGGCGAGTTCGAGGTGTGCAGGCGCACCGGCTTCGTGCATGTGATAGCCACTGATGCTGATGCTGTTGAACTTCGGCATGTGCTGCGAGCAGTACGAAAAAATATCCGCCACGATCCGCATGGATGGTGCGGGCGGATAGATGTACGTGTTGCGCACCATGAACTCTTTGAGAATATCGTTTTGAATCGTGCCGTTGAGTTGCTGTGGCTTTACTCCTTGCTCTTCGGCTGCCACAATATAAAAGGCAAGGATCGGAATCACCGCTCCGTTCATCGTCATGGACACCGACATTTGATCGAGTGGGATTTGATCAAATAAAATTTTCATGTCCAGCACCGAGTCGATGGCCACGCCTGCTTTGCCCACATCGCCTGCAACACGTGGATGATCGGAATCGTATCCTCGGTGCGTAGCTAAATCAAAAGCAACCGATAACCCTTTTTGTCCTGCGGCCAAATTTCTTCTATAAAAAGCATTTGATTCTTTGGCTGTGGAAAACCCTGCGTACTGCCGCACCGTCCATGGGCGCACGGTGTACATGGTTGCGTAAGGGCCACGCAAAAACGGGGGAAGGCCTGCCGAGAAATTTTTAAGTGAAAGGTTTTTTATGTCGCGCTCATCCATTGATGGCTTGACCAAAATATTTTCTGACGAAAGCCACGGTGCGAGGGTATGGGTTTCAGCCGATCGAAGTGGCTGATATTCGGTTTTAGATAAATCAGAATTGAGTTGTTGATTTTTTTTCCACGCTTCATTTGCAAGTTGGTGTGCCAGTGCCTCCACATAAAAAGAACCCGCGAGTGGATCGTTTGTTTTTGAGAAGTGTGACTCTTCGCGCAACATGGACGAAACATTTCTGGCAAGGCGCGCCTCCGTTTTGTTTTCGCTTTCTTCGGGCTCGATGGTGAGCGCAGTGCAGCCCGCCATGGTGGCGGCCATCGCGGCCGTGGTCTGCTTGATCAAATTGCCATGCGGCTGATAGTTTTCATCGATCCATTTCACCGAGCGTACATGGATAAAGGCGGCCGATGGGTTTTTGATTTGATGCGCTCGTTGCAAGACAAGCCACAAATTCTTCAACGCCCTGATCTTGGCAATCGTCACAAAGAAATCGGTGCCCACCGAAATAGAAAAAGCAATTGCTCCAAACGCTTCTTCTTTGGTAAAGCCACAAGATCTTAACGCGTCAATATTTTTTATGGCAGTTTGAACTGCTTGCGCGATTTGATCGGGGGCGTTTTCACTTTCGTGGATGCGAATGCCACACACTTGAAAATTTTTCCACGGCTTGAACGAAGACAAATTCAATCCCTGGTTTGAAAAATCATCCCAGAAGAAA
>JAYWDN010000097.1:0-4298 GCA_043780615.1 Bacteroidota bacterium
ATGGCAAGTGCCAAAAGCGTGGGCGAGAATCTTTTTAGGTTGCCGTGTGGTGGGGAATTGTTAGACGAGTCTTGGTTCGTCAGCCGAGTTCAGTCCAAGTTTTTTTGTTTCTTTTTATAGTCCCCGATGGCTAGTGAAACGATTACTTGTCCCCGTTGAGAAACTTAATAGGTGGGTCTGTCGAACGTTACTTTGTTGTTGTGGAGAATTTGTCGGGTTACTCGGAGGGCATTGTTGCCAACATGGGGCTATAAGCAATATAGCTTATAGCCCCTTATTCCAATCTGTGTTACGCCAGCGGCATCACATAAGCTGTTGAAGGAGTCTTCAATGCTTCGCGCACCCAGCGCCCACGCTCTTCGGCAATCCTTCGCACTTCCAATCTTTCTTTGTTGCACGGGCCATCGCCATTGATCACGCGCTTGAATTCTTCCCAATCGGGTTCGGTGTAATTCCATTTTCCGGTCTCCGGGTTTTTCTTCAACAACGGATCGGGAATAGTAAAACCAAGTTCCCATATTTTTGGAACATACATATCAAGGAACTGGTTGCGCATGTCATCATTGGTGCCCATCTTCACTTTCCAGCGCATGAGTACTTCGGTGTGCGTAGAAATTTTATCGCTCGGCCCGAAGAAGTGCATCATCGGTGGCCACCATCGGTTGAGTGCGTCCTGAAACATATCGCGTTGCTTTTGTGTGCCGCTGGCCAAATAGATCACGCAATGATGACCATACTTCAGGTGAAAAGATTCTTCCGCACAAATGCGATCAAGCGCACGGCAATAAGGCCCGTAACTTCCTTTGGCATTTGCCAGTTGATTTACTATCGCACCGGCATCCACCAGCCAAGAGATGAAACAACAATCGGCCCACGTGAAAGTAGGATAGTTGAAAATATTTGAATATTTGGATTTGCCGGTGATCAGATCATCGATCATTTGTTCGCGCGGTTTGCCGAGTGTTTCGGCTGCACTATAAAGTAATTGGGCGTGGCCCACTTCGTCTTGCACCTTCGCCATCAATGACATCTTGCGTTTGAAGCCTGGGGCGCGAGTGATCCATGTTCCTTCCGGCAATGCTCCGATGATTTCACTGTGGGCATGCTGCTCGATCATGCGGATGAGTTGCTTGCGATACAGTTGCGGCATCCAGTCAGAGGGTTCTATTTTCTCACCGCGTGCAATGCGTGCCTCAAAGGCAGCCAATAAAATAGGGTCTTCTTGCGCAACGCTGTCTGTTTTTACTCCTTCAAAAGTATTTCCTCCTCCGTACATGATCAATGAGTTTGAAACACAAAGTTAATATAACTGCTGAGAAGTGTGAGCGGAGTTGACCTCTAAATTCCCTGAATATTCTGGGTTTTAAAGATGATTTTATTCTATATTTAGCAATTAAAACTTAACTGATTATGAAAACTATTTTAATTGTATGTCTGATGTTTGGCACCAATCTCTTGTTTGCACAGTCATCTACTGACGGAAAAGTTGTGTTAGATAATGACAATGTGAAGGTGTATGAATTTGAAAGTACACCCGGCAAAGATGTATGCGGTGCGGGCAAGCACAGTCATCCTGCACACCTCACCGTTCTCCTCACCGATGCGAGTATCACCATCACCACACCCGATGGAAAAGTTTCCACCAAAAAATTAAAAGCGGGAACTTCGTTTTGGAACGAGGCAGAAACGCACATGGTGGTGAACAGTGGTGCAGGCCAAGTGAAATGCCAGTTGGTTGAAGTCAAGAAAAAAAGATAGCGGGTGCTTATAAACCCTCGTAAGAAACTTTACAAATTCTTTATCCAGCTTATGCTGATCGTTGTAGGTGTGCTTAGTGCCTTGGCGGTCGACAACTATCGCGAGTCTATACAAGAGCGCAAAACGGAGAAAGAATATCTCCTCAACCTCCGCAATTCAGTTCAGGAGGACACGATTGTTCTGAAAAAAGTAATTCAAAAGACTTATACAAAAATCAATGCAGTAAGCGAATTGCTTGCTTTGGCAAATTCTTCTACGACCATAGAAGACGATAAATTTGCGAATTTGATTACGGATGTGATCATGCTAATCCATCCAAATTATATCGCTGCAGTTTATGAAGAACTGAAATTCACTGGAAATTTTAAGCTCATTCACAATAATGAATTGAAATTGGAGATCATCAGCTACTACAACGATATGGCCTTGATTCAGCATGAGAACGACAGGGATTCTGGCTATCCTGTAGGATTAATGGATCAACTTACTTTTGATGAAATGGAGAATAAAATTGCGTATGATCAAAAGAGAATTTTTAAGGTCATACAAACTAACGATGCAGTTAAAAATGAACTATTGCGCACACAAAAGGGAGCGAGCCGGATACGCTCAGGAATGATTTACACTTCGTTGCCCAATAGTATAGCGTTGCTAGAAAAACTTCAGACCGAGATCGATAAGTAGCCGCAACCTTAATTTTTGCTTTTTAAGCACTCCAATTCAAATTAATTCAGCTACTCATACCCAATGACAACATTATTTGCTAAAGGGTTGCACCCAGATTAGTCAATGGATATAACCAGCCAGCGTGAAGAAGACCCCATTTCTTTTTGGGTATGTGCTCTCTACCGTAGAATACGGCATCACCAAACCGGAGACACCTGCACTGAGCATAAAATGATCCGTTACTTTAATTCGGCTGTAATAAATATTTAAGCCTGAAGAAAAATATTCAGAGTTGTCGTGATCGATCAATTTATTGTTGTGCCAGAAAAGCAACGTTACATCCCAGTGGTCTTTCGAATATAAAAAACGAACCCGGTTGAACCAATCCCGTTCTTGCGAATCAAAGACAAGATTGCCAAAGATCATCGTTTGGTCGATCGTCAAATTGCTAGAAACTTTGTAGCTGGTGATGATGATCGAGGAAATATCAGAGCCTTTGTCAGCCACAGAATTGGACTGCTCTAATATCGTAGCGATGTGGGGAGTGATCGTCCACCGATTGTTGATCTTAAAACTCTTTCGCAACATGGCAAACATAAAATTGTTGCTGGTGGTGTGATCGTACAAGTCGAACGCCCTGAACGCGGAGAAGCCCCATTGTTTTCGGTCATACGTGTAGAAGAAATCAAGGGCAGGGTTTGGACTGATGATCCTTCCCGTGAAGGAAAAATAACCCATCGTGTGAAGCCGCGTGGTCAATGTGCTTTTTGAGTGACGTTCTTTTTTCACGGCACGCACACTGTCATCAGGAATTATTTCTTTCCCTGTTGACGCAAGGCTTGCAAAAAGGAACATCAGAAAAAAAGCTGTTTTCATTTCATATCGTTTCACACCTGTGTGCCGAAGCACTTCGGTGCGCAGGCACAAAGCATTTCATTTTCTATGGCGGATTCAACCCGCTTCTTGCTGTTTCAAATTTCGTCCCGATAAGTGTCGGGACAAAATTCTCAAACGCAACTAATAAAAAACAGTTTCAATTTATTAATAATAGACCATATCAGTTATATTTGTTCCATCCAGACCAGATGAAAAACTTTTCCACACCCGATCATAAATACGCCACCGTGGCCGACCGCATCGGGCGGCTCATCGAAAACGGTGCGCTCAAAGTGGGCGACAAACTTCTGTCAGTTCGTGCGCTCAGCAAGGAACAAGCCATCAGTTTGAGCACGGCTTTTCAAGCCTACTATCATCTCGAAGCAAAAGGGTTGATCGAAGCGCGGCCGCAATCTGGTTATTATGTAAAATTTTCTCCACGTCATGGGCTCTCGTTGCCAAAATGCTGCGAGCCCATGGACGAAGTGGTGCCTGTGACCTTAGACGATATGATCTCCAGTGTGTACAACGATCTGCGATCAGATAAACTCCTTCAGTTTTCGTTGGGCGCACCAGACCACTCGCTCCTGCCCGCAGCGAAACTGAATAAGTCGGTGATGCACGCGATCAGAAATGAAAAAGACAGTTGTTTGAATTACGAGCACATTCAAGGCAACGTGCTTTTGCGAAAACAAATTGCCAGACTTTCGTTCAACTGGGGCGGGGCACTGAGCGAAGAAGATATTGTAGTGACAGCAGGTTGCATGGAGGCACTCACGCTTTGTTTGAAGGCGATCACCAAGCCGGGCGATGCCGTAGCCATCGAAAGCCCCACGTACTTTGCGATCTTCCAAGCGATGGAAAGTTTGGGACTGAAAGTAGTAGAGCTTCCGGCCAACCCTGAAACGGGCGTGGACTTGGACTATCTTGAAAAAGCAATCACTCGCTTCGATATCAAAGCGTGTTTGTTTGTGACCAACTTCAACAACCCGATTGGC
>JAYWDN010000098.1:0-28328 GCA_043780615.1 Bacteroidota bacterium
AAGTCAAAGCGTACTTGAATATTCAACCAAAATTCGGCAGACATATTAAAAAATTTACCCAATCGCAATGCCGTATCAGCAGACATACTGCGTGTACCCTTGATTAGCTGGCCAATCCGAGTTTGATCTACCTTGATTGCTTTGGCCAAGGCATACGGAGTAATATTCATTGGTTCGAGGAAATCTAATTTCAAAATTTCGCCAGGGTGTACGTTCTTCAGCTTTTTCATTTTCAAATATTTAATGGTAATCAACAATTTCTACTTCCAAAGCATTTCCGTTTGCCCACTTAAAAATTATCCGCCATTGATCCTTAACACGAATGCTGTGAAAGCCCTTTAGCTTTCCTTCCAATTTCTCAAGTCTGTTGCCAGGCGGAACTCGAAGATCATTGATTGAAACTGCCGAATGGATGTGAACAAGTTTTCTTCTTGCTGTTTGTTGAATAGTTGATGGAAAATTTCTTGAGGTTAAACCATCCCAAATTAATTCGGTTTCCTTGCTTCCATACAAGTCGATCACAATCAATAATTTTCAATACTATTGCAAGGTAATACTAAATCTCTTGCATGGTCAATCAGGTTTTTATGTAATAGGCCTGAATCCTACTGCCAATCTGGCACTCGCATTGTTTTTTTCTATAAATTTGTAGCCCGAAAGATAAAATGGTGATGGAGAACCTGATTTCTGATTTAGAGATTTTAGACATTAATAATAAAGAGTTGGTCGATGACGTGAAGACCACTCCCGATTATAATTCCGGGAACAAAAGGAAATTGTACATCGAGAGCTACGGCTGCGCTATGAATTTTTCTGACAGCGAGATCGTAGCTTCTATTATGCAGCGCGAAGGTTTTGACACGACATCAAATATTGCCGAAGCTGATCTGGTTTTTCTGAACACGTGCTCTATCCGCGAGAAGGCCGAGCAGACCGTACGCTACCGTCTCAATCACATCAATGGATTCAAAAAGAAAAAACCAGAACTGATCGTGGGCATCCTCGGTTGCATGGCCGAGCGGTTGAAAACAAAATTATTAGAAGAAGAGAAAATTGTTGACCTCGTGGCCGGCCCCGATGCGTACCGCGATTTGCCACAACTCATCGCGCAAGTGGATGATGGTGCCAGAGCGGTCAATACATTTCTGTCGCGCGAAGAAACGTATGCGGATGTAACTCCTGTACGGTTGAACTCCAATGGGGTAACTGCCTTCATCTCCATCATGCGTGGCTGCGACAACATGTGTTCGTTTTGTGTGGTGCCTTTCACTCGCGGGCGAGAGCGCAGTCGCGATCCACATTCTATCGTAGTCGAAGCAAAAGATTTATTTGATAAAGGGTATCGCGAGGTGACGCTACTTGGACAAAATGTGGACTCGTACAAATGGAGCGAAGAAGAAAACAACAAAGCGAGGCTAGAGAAAAAGGAAGTAAATCAAATCATAAACTTTGCAGAGCTGTTGGAAATGGTAGCGTTGGTGCATCCCAATCTTCGGGTTCGTTTTTCTACTTCGCACCCCAAAGACATTACTGACGAAGTGCTTCACACCATGGCGAAGCATGAAAACATTTGCAAGAATATTCACCTGCCCGTGCAGAGTGGTAGTAGTCGCGTACTTGAAATGATGAACCGTGGCTACTCGCGCGAATGGTATTTGGATCGAGTGGAAAGCATCCGCAACATTTTAGGTGAAGATTGCGGCATCACATCAGACATGATCGCTGGCTTCTGTGGCGAAACCGAAGACGACCACCGCGAAACAATCTCGATCATGGAAGAAGTGAAATACGATTTCTCGTTCATGTTCTACTACTCCGAACGACCGGGCACATTGGCCGCTAAAAAATATCCAGACGACATTTCATTGGAGATCAAAAAAAGACGGCTCGATGAGATCATCAAAAAGCAATCAGAGATTTCGCGCTTTCGGTATGCACAAGATGTTGGTAAAACACACAAGGTGCTCATCGAAGGAACATCGAAACGATCAGAAGATTTTTTACAAGGAAGAAATACCGCCAATAAGGTGGTCATCTTCCCGAAGGGAAATAAAATCAAAGGCGAATACGTCCACGTGTTGGTAGAGAGTCGCTCGCAAGGAACATTGTTTGGAAAGTTGGTCAATTGATTATGACAGGCACAGAAACAGAACTTCAAACAATCAAGCAACGCTTTGGCATCATTGGCAACGCACCGTTGCTCAACCATGCCGTGCGCGTGGCCATGCAAGTAGCGCCCACCGACATGTCGGTGTTGATCACTGGCGAGAGCGGTAGTGGCAAAGAATCGTTTTCAAAAATCATCCACAACCTCAGCCACCGCAAGCACGGGCCCTTCACGGCCATCAACTGCGGCTCGATCCCTGAAGGAACAATCGACTCAGAATTATTTGGACATGAAAAAGGTTCGTTCACGGGCGCACACGAAGCGCGCAAAGGATATTTTGAAGTGACCAATGGCGGCACCATTTTTTTAGATGAGATCGGTGAGATGCCGCTCAGCACACAAGCACGGTTGCTGCGCGTGCTGGAATACGGTGAGTTTATTAAAGTGGGCACATCGAAAGTGATGAAGACCGATGTGCGCGTGGTGGCCGCCACCAATGTGAACTTGCTCAACAAGGTTTCAGAAGGCCGCTTTCGCGAAGACCTTTATTACCGATTGAACTCCGTGCCCATTTTTGTTCCGCCCCTGCGCGATCGCGATAAAGATGTGGAGTTATTGTTCCGAAAATTTGCCACCGACTTTGCCGAAAAATATAAAGTAAAACCCATCGCACTCACCGAAGAAGCCAAATCGGTTTTGTTGAAATACCGTTTTCCAGGAAACATTCGCCAATTGAAAAACTTGGTCGAACAGATTTCCGTGCTCTCGCCCAATCAAAAAGAAATTGATGCGGCCACGCTCACCAATTATATTCCCAAAGAGTCAACGCTGCCGGCCTTGTACAATTCTCAAAACGGAAAGGATATTTCCGAAAGGGAAATTTTGTACAAAGTCCTTTTCGATATGAAAAAAGATGTGGCCGAAGTAAAGAAGTTGGTGCTTGAAATTTTAGCCGACCCAACGCAAGCGCAGCAACTGATCAAAAACAACACACACTTATTTGAAGGGATTCAAGAAACAAAATCGCAACCCGACCAGCATGTGGTGCTGAACCTGACCGGCACACAAAATTCTGTTTCGGTAGATTCGGAAGAAGAAGTACAAGACATTTCGCACGAGGCCGAAGACGAATCGTTATCCATTGAGAAGAAAGAAAAAGAATTGATTGTGCGGGCGTTGAGCAAGAACAAGAACAAGCGCAAATATGCGGCACGCGATTTGGGCATTTCCGAACGGACACTCTATCGTAAAATAAAAGAGTATGATCTGGAAAAATAACTGTCTCATCACGGCAACAGCAATAATTCCCAGCAGTTGCTCGCAAAAACGTGAGCTTAAATAAATAAACATGAACCGAATCTCAATACTTATTTCGCTCACCGCCATCGGCTCGCTCTTGTTTTTGTCGGGCTGTTTGAAATATTCGCTGTCGGGGGCATCGACTAACGCGAAGACCATTCAAGTCGATCAATTTTATAACAACACCGACCTTGGCCCGGCCAACTTAGGACAGACGGTGACCAACCGCGTGAAAGATTATTTTCAGCAGAACTCCAGTTTGCGGGTAGTTCCGGCAAATGGCGAGCTGCAAATTGAGGGCACAGTGGTTACTTATGCCACCGCACCTGTCAATGTGCAGGCGAGCTCTGGAACCGGTACGGCCGCCACTCCTGGCTATACCGCACAAACTCGCCTTACGATTGCCCTCAAGGTAAACTATACTGACGGGGCAGAAGCTAAGAACAGCTTCAAAGACCGCACATTTTCTTTCTATGCAGATTTTGACAACACCCAAGATTTTATTTCTGTGCAAGAAAATTTAGAAAAGAAAATCTTTGATCAGATCATGCTGGATATTTTCAATGCCACCATCGCTACTTGGTAGCTGTTGTTTCCACACGGTTTTTATTTTACATTTACCCTCCTTCAAAACCTGTGGACAAAGATCAATTCAACAACCTGCTAATCAACTTCACCTGCTTGAGCGAGGAGGAGGCGCAGCAATTGATTGACTTGTCCGTTACCTTTCCATACAGTCAAGTCATTCGCAGCATGGCAGCACGCGCAGCCCAAGACAATGGGACTGAGCTTCGCGAAAAGCTATTGCACAAAAGTGCGGTTTATTGTACCGACCGATCGGCACTGAAAACGGTGATGACTTCTCCAAAAAAAAATCGAGTAGAGCCTTCCGTTCCACAACTAGAGACGATGGTCTCTGAGCCGTCCTCAGAAGAAGCAACCGAAAAATTCCACTTACAAGTTTTACAGGATATTGCCAACTTGCGCGAATCAAAAAGGCTGTATGAGTTGACCATCGAACGGATGGAGAACGAAAAGTTGCTCCCCGTTGCGACCCTAAAAAAAGAAGAAGTCAAAATGGAAGTGGCAGCGCAAGGGGGCGAGGCACTCATCGAAGAAATCAAATCCACCAAAAAAAAAATAAAGCCCGAAGGAGCTAAGCAGAAAGAACAAATTGAGATCATCGAACAATTCATAAAAAAGCAGCCGACCATTGCCCGGCCCAAGGCCGACTCTAAGCCGGCCGTAGATCACGACCTATCAGAACCCAGTGGCCATTTTGGTGAACACATCGTATCTGAAACCTTGGTGGAGATTTTGGTGAAACAGGGCAAAAAAGAAAAAGCTATTGAAGCTTTGAAAAAACTGATTTGGAAGTTTCCGCAGAAAAAGGCTTACTTTGCAGCCCAAATTGAAGACTTAAGAAAATAACTTTATGTACGTTTTATTTATCAGCCTTGCCATTGTTAGTTCGATCTTGTTGGTTTTAGTAGTGCTTGCACAAAACTCCAAAGGCGGTGGCCTCACCAGCCAGTTTGGCGGCTCGGGTGCCAGCAACATGATCGGTGTGAAAAAGACCGGAGACATTTTGGAGCGCCTCACTTGGGGGTTTGCCATTTCGATCATCCTTTTCTCGTTGGCTACCAACCTCACCACACCCAACACGGCTTCTCCTGTTGATGAGATCCAAGAGAAGGCAAAGGAACAACAAAGCGCACCCGTTGTGCCGAGCACACAAAAACCTGCGACTACTACCGACAGCACCAAGAAATAATATTATAGACTCTCAAATTGATACGGATGCTAATGTGCGTCCGTATTTTTTTGCGTCACAGTTTTTCGGTTGTTACATTCGCCTGACCAAGCAATGATATGACGAAAGAACAATCATTAGAAGAACTTAGGCTTATTCCGGGGGTAGGAAAATCATTGGCCAAAGACCTGTGGAACATTGGCATCAAAAGCATAGCCGAATTAAAAGGGCAAGACCCTGAAATGCTCTACGATCTATCGAACAAATTTGCAGGAGCAGTACAAGACCGATGTGTGCTGTATGTTTTTCGTTGCGCAGTTTATTTCGCCAGTACGTCTGAAAAAAAACGTGAATCTGAAAAACTAAAATGGTGGAAATGGAAAGATCAAAAGCCCACGAAGCTTTTGCGTACTTAAAGGCATCTCTAAAAACCTATCTTTTTATTACCTCAACCCCTCACCCTTCTCCAGAAGAGAAGGGTACAAGGAGTTTTTAGAGATCCCCTTAAATAATTTTCTTGATGCGCTCCAGCATCTCCAGCACGGCAGGGCAGACCAATGTGTTCTTGTATGTCAAGTCCATGATCTGCACTATCTTCTTCCTGTCTGTGTGCGGGTATTCGCGGCAAGCCTTTGGCCGCGCCTCATAGATGGCACAATAATTATCTTCACCCAAAAAAGCGCAGGGCGATGATTTCAAAACATAATCCTTGTCTTCATCGACTTGCAAATATTTCTCGATAAAGTCACCGGGTTTCATCCGCACAAATTTGGCGGCACGGTCAATGTCCACCGGATAAAAAATAGGGCTTGTAGTTTTGCAGCAGTTGGCACACATGAGGCAATCCGTCTCGGCAAACACTTCTTCGTGCGCTTGATGAAAAAAAGTGTCCACTTTGCGCGCGTCTTTCGTTTTCAATCTGTTTAAAAACAGTCTGTTCTCACTCGATTTGCTTTTTGCAGTATCCTTAAACCGGCTTAAATCGATTTTCATTTTCAAGTTTACAAATTGATTCTGTGAAACCGAAAAATTGCACCGAATATATTGATTTGACTTCAAGCAATAAAAGGCCTATCTTTTCTTATTCAATCACACTATGAAAACATTTTATTTCCTGCTGTTGGCCGTTGCGTTGACTTCGTGCCTCGGTTACAAAGAGCTGCCCGTAGAGTACGATTATAGTTACAAAGGCAATTTTAAAAAATACCGCACCTACGAACTGATGAAGCCCATCGGTCTGCACGATAGCACCGCCATGAGTGAAGTCATCGAAAAATCCATTGTCGCACGAATGAAATTTTTAGGTTATAAAAAAACGGCCGTGCGTCCTCACTTAATTGTTGCCTACAAAATGTTTGTCGATAGCCTTCGTTTCAACGGCTATGTACAACCCGAAATTGAAACTTGGGTGCGAGGCCAAAAAGAAGACCTGAACTACGACCCGAAAAAATTTAATTTAAATACCGGTACGCTGTTGATCCAGTTTTACGACAGACGTCAAAACCGCTCGGTGTGGCAAGGCTATGCCACTGCGATGTATGGAAACCTCAACTTTACCAACCAACGGCACATGCGCAATGCGGTAATCTCCATTCTTGACAAATATCGTTTTTGGGCCGATGGTTTCTTAGAAGAGCAAGCAAAAAATGAACAGGAAGTAAATAATTAAAGGCAGCTCTAAAAACTCCGTCACCCCTTCTCTTCCGGAGAAGGGGTTGAGGTAGTCAAAGGCAAGGTTTTTAGAGATGCCCTCAATTGATCTTGCCGATTAATTAACGATCGCTTTGGTTGCATGGTCTCAAAAGAAAAAATTCTCATCGCTCATTTGAGCCGGTACGTTACCGATCACAAAAAAGAATTTATTGAAAAAGTGCTGGCCGAACGCACACGCCACATCACGTTGGTGCTGGAAGATATTTACCAATCGCAAAACGCCAGCGCAGCCGTGCGCACCTGCGAGTGCCTCGGGGTGCAAGACATCCACATCGTTGAAGAGGAGAGTAAGTACCAGGTCAATAAAAAAGTATTGAAGGGGTCGAACAAATGGATCGATCTGCATCGCTATAAAATGAAAGGCTTTAATAATACCGAAATCTGTTTTCAAAAATTGCGTGAGCTTGGTTATCAAATTTTAGTGACCGATCCATCGCCCGATGGAATGTCCATCAACGATATTTCAGTTGATCAAAAGTTAGCGGTGGTGATGGGCAGCGAAGTCAATGGCACTTCCGATTATGCCATCAAAAATGCAGACCAAAAAATTTTTATTCCCATGTACGGCTTCACCGAGAGCCTCAATATTTCTGTGAGCGCTGCCATTTGCCTGAACACGCTCGTGCAAAAAATAAAAACTTCTGTAGCCGCGTGGCAACTAACTAACGAAGAAAAAGAAACGCTTCGTTTGCAATGGCTTCGCAAAATTGTGCGTAGGTCTGACTTGATCGAGCGCGAATTTCTCCGCTCGATTGAGTAACTTGCTCGGGCTTTAATCGAACGATCATGACTTGGCGAAAGACGGTGTGGCTTATAGTGTTGTGGATTCCTTTATTTACACTGACGTTGCTTTTGTTTACCAATTGGTGGGTAGTCACAAGCACCGAAGCCAACGTGCTCACCGACATGAGCCAGCTGAACAACCACCCGGTGGCATTGGTGCTTGGCACCAGCAACAAACTTCGCAATGGATCGGCCAATCCTCTTTTTGAAAATCGCATCAAAGCAGCCGCAGCACTGTATCATCAAGGCAAAGTCAAACATCTTATTGTGAGTGGAGACAACCGTACCATCTACTACAACGAACCCATCGAAATGAGAAAAGCGTTGGTGCTGCTGGGTGTTCCTGATAGCGTGATCACGCTCGACTATGCGGGCCTGCGCACACTCGACTCCATTGTACGCTGCAAAGAAATTTTTGGGCAAGATAAAATTACCATCATCACACAATCGTTCCACAGTTATCGTGCGTTGTTCATCAGCCGGTTTTACAATATCGATGCGGTGGCATTGGTGACACAAGAGCCTGCGGGCGAAGTTCCCTTCCATGTTTATTTTCGCGAATATTTTGCTCGCACCAAAGCCGTGCTCGATCTCTATGTGTTAAAGACTGCCCCGCGCCACCTTGGCGAAAAAGAACCGTTGGGTATTTGACACCATTTCTCTATCTAACATTTGGGTTGCGACCAATTTGAAATTCGTAATTTGTCATTTTAAATTTATACCTATGGCTCTCTTTGTTGACCCTGACATTGCGCAAGCAAAAACAATCGACACTGATTTTTATTTGAACGAAGAATATTTTCAACAGTCGAAGGAGAAAATCTTTGGCAACTGCTGGCAGTTTGTGTGCGATACCGATCAAGTCAAGGACGCAGGCTGGGTCACGCCCATCAACCTCTTAGAAAATTTTCTTGACGAACCCCTCGTTATCTCGAAAGACAAAAACGAAAAACTCCATTGTCTCTCCAACGTATGCACACACCGCGGCAACCTGATTGTAGAACAGCCCTGCAAACTCAACGACATCCGTTGCAAATATCACGGCAGAAGATTCAACCTTGATGGAAAATTTTTGTCGATGCCCGAATTTAAAGAAGTAAAAAACTTTCCTACTTCTGCCGATGACTTGCACGAGTTGCCCTTGCACGCTTGGGGCAAATGGCTTTTCACTTCGCTGAATCCAAAACTAAAGGCAGAAGATTTTCTCAAGCCGATGGCCGACCGTGTGGGCTGGATGCCGTTGCAAGATTTTGTTTTTCATCCAGAGTTATCAAAAGATTATTTGATCGATGCACATTGGGCATTGTACTGCGAAAATTATTTGGAAGGATTTCATATTCCGTTTGTGCATGCCGGACTGAACTCGGTGATTGATTACGGAAACTATACCGTTGAACTTTTTCGGTATTCCAATTTGCAATTGGGCGTGGCCAAAGAAGGCGAACTGGTTTTTGATCTGCCTCCCTCCTCGCCCGACTACGGAAAAAATATTGCAGGTTATTATTTTTGGGTGTTCCCCAACATGATGTTCAATTTTTATCCGTGGGGGCTTTCCCTCAACATCATCCGGCCGGTGGGCGTGAACAAAACAAAAGTTTCATTTTTATCTTACGTGTTGGACGAAAGCAAACTGCGGCAAGGTGCGGGCGCAGACTTGCACAAGGTAGAACTCGAAGACGAAGATGTAGTGCAAAATGTGCAGAAAGGAATACGCTCACGCTTTTACCGCCACGGCCGCTACTCGGTCACGCGCGAGCAAGGCACACATCATTTTCATCAGTTGATTGCTGAGTTTATGAAGTGAGTTGTAATCATTATCTCTCTGCGAACGCTCTTCTTTCTAAAATTTCCTTTGGTTAAATTTAGCGTTTGCTGTTCAGTATGAATGGCTTTTTTTATTATGTCTTTTCCAAAATCAATCGCGTTTCTTCAAGGTCAAGTTCGTATTCAATTTTGCGAAGGGCTTCATCGCTGATCTTCCCTTCGATGCGCATGGCGTTGAGCAGCGTACGTTCAAGCTGGATGATCTCTTGTTGCACACGCAAAAAATCGCCCACCAGTTCATCATTTATCTTTCCAGCACTCTCTCCTTTGCGAATTCGTTGCACACGGATTTCATATTTTGTTTTTATCTGGCTCAGCACTTCATCGCTCAGGCCGATGGAATAGTTTTCTTCGATGTGCTCTATCACGCGGGTCACAATCTTCAAACGTGCTTCATATTCTTCTTGCAGTTCTTCATCACTTGGTTTGATCCCCAACCATTTTATTAAATAAGGAAGTGATATGCCCTGAACAACAAGCGTAGCGAAGATCACTGAGAAAGTAAGAAAGATAATCAAATCGCGATGAGGGAACGGAGCGTTGCCCACCGTGAGCGGCAATGCCAGCGCAGCTGCCAACGACACCACACCACGCATACCGCTCCACGCTACCACCGTTACCAAACGAGAGTCGGGGCGTGGCTCGCGGTCACGGATTTTTTTACTTACCCATCGTGGCAAGTACGTGCCGGGGTAAACCCAAATGATGCGCAGCACAATGGTGGCCACACTGATTACTGTTCCATAAAAAAGTAGGGTAAGAAAAGAATGATCTTGAATGTGCTTGAGGATGACGGGCAGTTGCAAGCCAATTAAAATAAAGATCAATCCATTCAAAATAAAAATTACCGTATCCCACACCGAGAAGGCACTGAGGCGCGATTGGTGATTAAAAAGTTTGGCCGAGTTCCAGCTTAGGAACAAACCGCACGTCACCACTGAAAGTACGCCAGAAACATGAATGTGCTCGGCCAACAGGTAGGCAGCATACGGAGCGATGAACGTGAGCGTGGTGTCGTTCACCGGATTGTCGGGCGTGATTTTGTGAATCCATTTAAAAAGTTGACCCAACACCAAGCCGCAGAGTATCCCTACAATCGACACATAAAAAAAGTTGATGCTCGCCAACCAAAATATAAAAGTGCCCGATGCAGCCGCAGCAATTCCATAGCGGTAGGCAATCAACCCTGTCGCATCGTTTACCAAACTCTCGCCCTCTAAGATAGTGGTGATCTTGCGGGGCATGCCAAGCCCTTTGGTAGCGGCACTGGCCGCCACAGCATCGGGTGGCGAAATGATGGCCCCCAGCACAAACGACTCTGGCCAGCCAAAACCAGGAATAAAATAATGTGCCACCACCGCCACTAAAGTAGTGGTGAACAATACGCAACCTATCGCCAACAAACTGATAGCACGGGCCGATGCTTTAAAGTCTGGCCACGAGGTGGTCCAAGCGGCAGCATACAAAACGGGCGGCAAGAAAATCAGGAAGACAAGATCGGGGTCCAATGAAATCACGGGAAGCCCCGGAACAAGGCTAATGCCGATCCCAACAAGGACCAACAGAACAGGGTAAGGGATTTTTACGCGGTCGGCTACCTCGGCCAGTGCCGTGATGATGGCCAATAATAAAATAATGACGGAGATATTATCCACTTACTTCTTCAGGTTAAAGTTTCCATAAAAAAACTGAACATCAATTTGTAAAAAAACATCCAACCTTCAACTATTTCTGAAAAGAATAAAGTCGGTGAGAACTTTTTTTATACTTTCATGTTTACATAACTCAATCCATCCCATTGAAAATAGCTGTCTCACGCAAAGAACACTTCAACGCAGCCCATCGGTTACACCACGCGGCATGGAGCGATGAAAAAAACGAAACTGTTTTTGGCAAGTGCAACAACCCCAATTTTCATGGTCATAATTACGAACTGATCGTAACGGTGCTGGGCGAACCTGACACTGAAACGGGTTATGTGTACGATCTGAAGTTGCTCAGTGATTTGATCAACGAAAAAATCATCAACCAATTCGATCATAAAAACCTTAACTTAGATACCGTCTTCTTTAAAAACCTGAACCCCACGGCCGAAAATATTGCCGTGGTGATCTGGCGCATACTGCGACAACACATCGACAACCGCTACGACTTGAAAATAAAATTATATGAGACAGAAAGAAATTGCGTTGAATATCCAGCCCATTAAACCAATGGGTTTTGATGCGGACGAAGACCATCCTGTTACTTCGTACGATACCCCATTGCGCGAAGACGCATTCGTTCTTTCAGATGAAGAAAAAATCGAGAAGATCGAAAATCATTTTCGGGAGATCATGGTTACGCTCGGCCTCGACCTTACCGATGATAGCCTGAACGGCACTCCGCACCGGGTTGCAAAAATGTTTGTGAAAGAAGCTTTCAGTGGATTGGATCCCGCCAATCGCCCCACCACTCGGTTGTTTGAAAACAAGTATGGCTACGACCAAATGCTCGTAGAAAAAGATATTACTTTCTATTCGCACTGCGAGCATCACTTTGTGCCCATCTATGGCAAAGCACACGTAGCGTATTTTTCCTCGGGCAAGGTGATCGGCTTGAGCAAGATCAACCGCTTTGTGCAGTTTTTTGCTAAGCGGCCACAAGTGCAAGAGCGCCTGACCGTGCAGATTGGCAAGGAACTGGAGCGTGTGCTCAACACGCCCGATGTAGCCGTGGTGATCGATGCCAACCATTTGTGCGTGGCTTCGCGAGGCGTAAGCGACACCAATAGCAAAACGGGCACAGCCTATTTCTCGGGCAAGTTCAGAGAAGAAAATACCAAGAGCGAGTTTTTGAATTACATCAACACGAAATAAAATTTTAGAATCTTGATTTAAGATTTGATGTGTCAAAATTTTAAATTCGTAATCTTGAATCTGTAATTTCTTTACCTTTGCAACTTCGCCCATGAAAAAAGTTGCCTTTTACACACTCGGTTGCAAACTCAATTACTCAGAGACCTCAACGATTGCCCGCAGCTTTGAAGAAAAAGGTTATCGCAAAGTAGATTTTACCGACACGCCCGACATTTTCATTATCAATACCTGCTCGGTGACTGAAAATGCAGACAAGAAGTGCAGCAAGGTAGTTCGTGAAGCACGGGCCGTGTCGCCCAATGCGTATGTGGCCATCATCGGTTGTTATGCACAGTTGAAGCCAAAGGAAATTTCTGAGATTCCCGGGGTTGATGCCGTGCTGGGTGCAGCCGAAAAATTCAGACTGGTAGAATTGCTTGACGGCTTTGAGCGACCCGCAAAGGCTAAAGTTTTCAATTCAGAAATTGAGAATGTAAAAAACTTCAATACTTCTTATTCGTTGTTTGATCGCACCCGCACTTTTTTGAAAGTGCAAGATGGCTGTGATTATTCGTGCGCGTTTTGCACCATTCCTTTGGCGCGTGGCAGCAGTCGAAGCGACAGTATTCAAAACATAATTAAAACAGCCAACGAGATTGCGCAAACAGAAGTAAAAGAAATTGTACTGACGGGAGTCAACACGGGCGACTTTGGATTGCACCATGGTGAACGCAAGGAACGCTTCTTTGATTTGGTCAAAGCGTTGGACGAGGTGGATGGAATAGAACGGTTCAGGATATCATCCATTGAACCCAATTTACTTCATGACGAGATCATCGAGTTTGTAGCGGAGTCAAAGAGGTTTGTGCCCCACTTTCACATTCCATTGCAATCCGGTTCGAACAAAATCTTAAGGCTGATGCGCAGGCGCTACTTGCGCGAGTTGTATGCTGCACGAGTAGAAAAAATAAAAACACTCATGCCCCATGCCTGCATAGGCGTGGATGTGATTGTCGGTTTTCCAGGAGAGACGCACGAAGATTTTATAGAAACGTATCAGTTCTTGAACGAACTTGAAATTTCTTACTTGCATGTGTTCCCCTATTCCGAAAGGGAAAATACATTGGCAGTGACCATGGCCGATCCTGTTCCCACCAAGGAGCGCAGCGACCGATCGCGGATGCTGCACATTCTTTCCGACAAAAAAAGAAGGGCCTTCTACGAATCCAACTTGGGCAGAGAGCTCACCGTGCTGTTCGAAAATGATTTGGAGAACGGTCAGATGCATGGCTTCACCGAGAATTATGTTCGTGTGTCGGCCAAATACGATCCGTTGTTGATTAATGAATTAAAAAAAGTACACCTTTCTGCCATTACCGAAAAAGGTCTCGTTGCTGTTGACGAGATGGAGTCCGTCATTTCTGGACATTAATCTATTAAAGCATTTCTTTAAGTATTGCTTTGACGTGCTATTCGCGTAAGGTTTGAATCGCTTCATGAAATAAAACTTCTCATCGGCCAATTTATTTGGTATTTCAGCGTTCTTCTTACGCCTATTTTATTATGCAGCACTACGCAAGAAGAGCACTTAGGCCAGAGGCTACCTTTGAGTCATCAAACCCAAAGAAAAATGAAAGCTTTAATCCTCTTCATCGCTGCCTGCCTCCTCACCGCTTGCTCTACTGAGTACTCTTGCCACTCGTACGGGCAGACCAACTTGGTGACCAACCACGGCCACAAGTCGCAAACAAAATATGCAAAGCACAACAGGCACCGTTCGTTATTTTGATTTTCAAAGGGCGATCGTTCCGTCCTTGATCTCCAACTTACGGTCGGCCATGGAAGCAAATTCTTGGTTGTGCGTAACAATGATGAAGGTTTGACCAAAATCCTTTCTTAACTGAAAAAAAAGTTGGTGCAACTCCGTTGCATTTTTAGAGTCTAAGTTGCCGCTCGGCTCATCGGCAAATATCAAAAGTGGAGAATTGATCAGTGCACGAGCCACAGCCACCCGTTGCTGCTCACCGCCCGAAAGTTCTGATGGCTTGTGTGAAGCGCGCCCCTCCAAATTCAAAGAAGCCAACAACTCCATTGCTCGTGTTTTTATTTTAGAAGAATCACCTTTGCCAATCAGTCCGGGGATCATCACATTTTCAAGGGCTGAAAATTCGGGCAGCAAATTGTGGAATTGAAAAACAAAGCCGAGGTGTTTGTTCCTGAATTCGGCCAGCGCCTTAGTCGGTTGTGCAAAAAGGTTTTGTCCGTTGATCTCTACTTCACCTTCATCGGGCAAATCGAGCGAGCCAAGAATGTGCATGAGTGTACTTTTGCCAGCACCTGATGCTCCGACTATGGCCACCACTTCACTCTTCTTAATTTCAAGGCTGACTCCTTTTAACACGGGCAGCGAGCGGTACGATTTCTTCAGGCCTTGGGCTTTGAGCATTGGTTTTATTTTCAGTTTTATATTGAGCGATCCTTCTATTGCTCTAATTTGAAATAAAGGTTTAAAAAAAGTAGCTTGCTTCCAAAATTAAATCACATGAACATTCACGAATACCAAGCCAAAGACCTTTTAAAAAAATATGGCGTGGCCGTTCAGCGCGGCATCGTGGCCGATACGCCCGACAAAGCCGTAGCGGCAGCCAAAAGTATTCAGGCCGACACCGGCTCAAAGTGGTTTGTGGTGAAGGCTCAGATTCATGCAGGTGGCCGAGGCAAAGGCAGCGTGAAAGAAACTGGCTCACGTGGTGTGGTATTGGCCAAAAGTGTTGACGAAGTATTTGAAAAATCCAAGGCAATATTGGGTGGCACGTTGGTGACTATCCAAACTGGTGCTGCCGGAAAAAAGGTAAACAAAGTGTTGATTGCCGAAGATGTTTACTACCCGGGCGAAAGTGAACCGAAAGAATACTACATGAGCATTTTGCTCGACCGCTCTACCAGCAAGCCCGTGATCATGGCCAGCACCGAAGGCGGCATGAACATTGAAGAAGTGGCGGCCACTCACCCAGAAAAAATAGTGAAAGAATGGATTGACCCTGCTCTTGGCCTCCAGCCATTTCAAGCTCGGAAGGTGGCGTTTGCATTAGGCCTTGAAGGGAACGCTTTCAAAGAGATGGTGAAGTTTGTCAATGCATTGTACACCGCCTACATGGGCTTGGACGCTTCCATGTTTGAGATCAATCCTGTTCTTAAAACATCGGACAATAAAATTTTAGCCGTAGATGGAAAAGTGAATTTAGATGACAATGCACTCTTCCGCCACAAAGACTTGGAAGAACTGCGCGACATTACGGAAGAAGACCCATTGGAAGTAGAAGCTGGAAAATCGGGGTTGAACTATGTGAAGCTCGATGGCAACGTGGGCTGCATGGTGAATGGTGCTGGCTTGGCCATGGCCACGATGGACATTATCAAAATATCGGGAGGCGAGCCCGCCAACTTTTTGGATGTGGGTGGTGGCGCCAATGCCGAAACGGTGGAAGCGGGTTTTAGAATTATCTTAAAAGACCCCAATGTGAAAGCAATCTTGATCAACATCTTTGGAGGGATTGTACGCTGCGACCGAGTGGCAAGTGGTGTGGTAGAAGCGTATAAGAAAGTGGGAAACATTCCAGTGCCAATCATTGTGCGCTTGCAAGGAACGAATGCGGAAGAGGGCGCCAAAATTATCCGCGAGTCTGGATTAAAGGTTTTTTCTGCCATTTTATTAAAGGAAGCGGCTGAGCGTATCAAGGAAGTGCTGGCCTGATGCTGGTTTCCTTATTGCGTATATTTGCATACATTAGTTGTTAAATCGGTATGATAAAGGGTTTTTTTATTTTTGTGTTAGCATTGATTGTACTCTGTCCTGAATTTACACAGGCGCAGAGTTTTTTTGCTGCCAGGCGCGAGCGATCAATGATCCTTACTGTTGGCACTGGCTCTTCCACCTATTATGGCGAACTCTCCAACCCGGGCACATTAATTAAATACCAGCCCAATGTGAATTTAGGCCTTCAATTTTACATCGCTCCAAAAATAAGTGTGCGGGGTGAGTTGAATTGGTTCATACTGCAAGGCACCGACACTCAGGCAAATGATAACTCAAGAAAAAAACGCAACCTGTCCTTTCAATCAAGCTGTTTTGAACTAAGTGCCACTGGTGCGATAAGTTTGTATGCCAATGGCAATCGATACTACAGAAGGCCCGCAATCAACGTTTACGGATTCGCAGGGATTGGCCTTTTATATTTCAACCCCACCGCCACCTACCAAGGGAAAAGTTATGCCCTTCAGCCACTGCATACCGAAGGCGTCAGTTATGGCAAATTTGTTCCTGTAATTCCAATGGGCTTGGGCGTGCGATTAAAGACTGGGCCAAACACCAACATTGTTGTAGAGGGTGGCTACAGAAAAACATTTACCGATTACCTTGATGATGTGAGCAGCAAATACACAGCCCCCAGTTCAAATCCTGTCACTGCTTATTTTCAAAATCCATCCAATCCAACGTACAACCCTGGGGCTACTGGAAATACGAATACCTACAAGGCTGGTGACCAACGTGGCGATCCAAGTAAAACAGATAGCTACTTCCTTCTGAATGTAAAACTGGAATACTACCTACCTTATGCAGCGGCAGGCAAAAGAAGTTCTGGTCTAATTGGCGGAGGCAAACGTAAGTCAACTTACCGCTACAATAAAAGTGGCGGCATCAAGAGGCGCAAGTAAATTCAATCTTTATCCAAGACTTCGTAGCGCGAGTAGTTGCTCTTGTACTCGGGCACTAACTCCTTCATCAACGCAACGCTTTTCAGTTCATTGCGGTCGTTGACCAAGTCGTTGAACAATTCGATGTATCGGTTGATCTCCTCGTAAGAATATTGAGGAACTTTGGCGATCATAATTTTTTGGTGATGCGTACGCGAAGCGTTTTCGGTATTGTTCAATAATTCTTCATAGAGTTTTTCACCTTCGCGAAGCCCAGTAAACACAATGTCAATATCCTTTCGGGGCTCAAGACCCGACAGCCATATCATCTTTTCGGCAAGGTCAAGGATCTTCACCGACTTGCCCATATCAAAAATAAAAATCTCTCCTCCTTTGCCCATCGTGCCCGCCTCAAGCACCAACTGGCAAGCTTCGGGGATGGTCATAAAGTAACGAGTGATTTCCGGATGCGTCACTGTGATTGGCCCACCCTCTTGAATTTGTTTTTTAAAAAGCGGAATTACTGAACCGTTGGAACCCAATACGTTTCCAAAACGGGTGGTAACAAAAGCCGTTGATGCCTTTCCGGTGGCTACCAAATAATCATTGAATGACTGCACATAGATTTCGGCTATGCGTTTGGAGCAGCCCATCACGTTAGTTGGGTTCACAGCCTTGTCCGTAGAGACCATGACAAACTTTGAGACATGAAACTCAACGGCCAGGTCAGCTAATATTTTTGTGCCCAAGATATTACAAGTGATGGCTTCCGAAGGATTGCTCTCCATCATCGGCACGTGCTTGTAGGCCGCGGCATGATAGACCACTTCGGGCTTGTGCTCTTCAAAGATAAAACGGAGCCGCTCGTGGTTATTGATGTCAGCCAAATAGCAAAAACAACGCACACCCATTTCCATAGAACGGGCTTCGCGTTCCAATTCATAAAGTGCCGATTCCGATTGGTCTATTAAAACAACTTCTCCAGGTTTGTTGAGCACTACTTGCCTAAAAAGTTCAGAGCCTATTGATCCGGCAGCCCCGGTGATCAAAATACGTTTGCCTCGCAAATCAGATTCAATATTGCTGTTGTTGATCTTGATGGACTCGCGGCCAAGCAAGTCTTCAATATTGATTT
This sequence comes from Bacteroidota bacterium, assembly GCA_043780615.1. Classification (GTDB taxonomy): domain Bacteria; phylum Bacteroidota; class Bacteroidia; order Cytophagales; family Cyclobacteriaceae; genus ELB16-189. Next base: position 18,147 of record JAYWDN010000098.1, read on the forward strand.
CTTTGATTTGATTGAAGCTGAGCTCACCCCTCACCCACTTTTCAACGGGAGGAATGGTGCGCACTTTTACTTGATTGCGGATGCAAACGTCAACTACTTCGTTCTTTCTTTCGAGTGTAATGTCTTTGGCCGTGAAAATAACTTCGCCTACGGCCAACTCCTTCAACACACGTTGCAGTTCTGAGTTTGATGCTTTATAAATGCTGACTCCGTCTAATATCTTGCCCGACTTGTTGGGGTCGTCTTCTAAAAAACCAACTACTTTCATGCGCGGTGTGGACTCTAACACATGGCGGGTGATGATCCCTGTTTGACCCGCACCAAAAATCATCACTCGCGACCGGTTGATCATTGTATTTCTATAATAAGAAAAAATATATTTGACCAACAGCCTGTAATTAAACAACAACAAAAAAGATGACAAAAGGCTGATGAATACAATAGAGTAGGGAATAATGTTCGTCCCTGTGTTGTAATAAAAAATCAAGTTCACAGCACAAACCAACGCCCCATTCAAAAAAGTCATTGCGAAAATGCGCGCACCATCTTGAATACCCGTATAGCGGATGATTCCTTTATAACTGTTGGTTAATAAAATAGAGATCAACCCGCAGGCGGCATACAAGAAAATGCCCGTCTCATATTTATTGTGCTCCAGATCGCGAGTTAAAAAATTAAAACGCAGCAGATAGCCGATCAACGATGAAAACGAAACTAACGAAACATCGATGAAGATGATCACCCAGCGGGGCAATATCCGCAGGTTGCGGATGAATTTGATAAACAGGCGGACCACTTATTGTTGGGGTCTTTTGTTCATTGATTTAAATATTTTTCTTGCTCCGAACAGCCCACCCATACCAATGAGGTATTCAATGCCTGTGATAGGCACAGGGTTTCCACCCGGGTTGCCCGGCTGTGCGCTTAGCGATAAAACACTACCGACAAGAATGAAGGACGTTGCAAAAAACTGTCTTCTCAAATTCATAATTGTCATCGTTACTTGCGGATAATTTTTATGGTGATCACCTCATTCTGGTCAGTCATCCGCACAAGGTAAAGCCCAGCCGAATGATTACTGAAATCGTAAGTGCCTTTGTAGATGTCATCGTGGGCATTGAACATCTTCACCGAGCCAACAACCTTACCGAGATTATCAATTACTTGAGCTGTTGTTTCTTTGGACAATCTTGCTTCAACGGTTATCACACCACTCGTGGGGTTAGGAAATGCTCTTGATTGGAAATCGGGTTCGCTCTCAATTCCAGCAACAACATAAATAAGCGGTAGCGAGGTAGTCTTGCAGCCAGACGAGGTTGCCGTCACTGAGTAGTTTCCAGATTTAACGGGAACGTAAAGTTGATTGGTGGCCCCCGAAATCAATTGGCCATCATCCAACCATTGATTGCCGGTGCTGTAATTTGATTGAAGTGTTTTCAAATCGTTAAGCATGGTGATTGAAGCTTCATCGTAGTTAATAACATTGGCAACCACTGGCACTTTGCTCCCCTCACAACCAAGTACGTTTACAATAGAGACATAATAGGTCTTCGGTTTTTGTAATGTTGGTGTTGTGAACGTGGCCGCTGACTCTCCACCAATAGGTGCAATGTCGGCAGCGTTATTGTACCAATTGTAGTGGCCGTCAGACGGTGCACCTGCAGCCGATAATGTCACTGCTCCTGCATGGCATGCCGAGGTTGAAGAGGTTTGCCCCACTGCAAAAATGTCTTGTTTAACAATTGGTAATGATTGCGTGTATGCTGCTGGGCAATACTGCGACTGGGCAAATACTTGAATGGAATTACTTCCAAGTTTTAAGCTATCGTTAGGCACTGTAAAGTTTAGATCACTGCCAGTTCCTGAAACCGTCTGACCAATCTGATAACCTCCAAGCTTAACCGAGTAGTCAATTCCCAATATCGAGTTACTTACGGTTACGCTGGCATCAATGCCTTTACAAACATCTGAAGTTTTCAAATTGAGTTGGGCAGGCACTTGAGGATAGGCAAAAGAAAGCACAAACCTTTTCGAACCAAAACTCGCGGCAATTGCAGTAACCTGAAATGGATAATTCATTTGCTGACGCACATCGATTACAGTAGCAGTAAAGTTGTCCGTGAGCGTAATCGTAGAACTTGGATCAAACGAAGTTTGGTTGGCAAAATTCAAGTTGTAATTTCCCACAGGAATATCCGAGACATCAAGCGGAACAATATTCGTACAGCTTGCCGAATTGGATGGAAGAGAGTTGATGGCCAATTGTGTATTGTTGGGTGTGATCGAAGATAAGTTCAGATAGATTTTATTGGTACTTGCGATGTAATTTTTCTTTTTCCTTGCATCAAATTTGAAATCAAAATTGGTAGTGGCACTGTCGCGGAAATGAATAACAGTTTCATCTCTATCTGTTCCATCGCTCAGCGTAACACGCAACAGATTAGATAAAGCTGCTGCACGAATAAAGTTTGTTTGCTGCCCTGCAACTTTTACGCTTTCAGTAGAAGTAAAGACTGGCGAAGCGGCCGAAGCCTGCACATAATATCCTTGCCCCGAAGCAATGTACCTCGAGCCTCCGTTGTTGCCCGTGACGCCATTCCATGTGGCGTAAATCAAAACCGAAGTAGAGTTGTCCAACAAATAAATGGTGCCGCCCACGTTGGTTTTAGTCCAACCCGCTGCCGCATTCCAGTCGATAGTGGAAGGAAAGGGATTGCCCACTAAGTTCCATCCATCTTCAGTAGCTCCACCAGAGGCCGTGAAAGTAGCATTGTAGTTTATCAGTCCTGCATTGATCGGGCCAGTTAAACTATATTTTTCTGAACCAACCAATAGATCACCATACACGTAAGTAGCATACCCGCGCCCTGTCACGAATGTCTGGGCATTAGAAACTGTTGGGTAAGGCGTGTAACCAATATTTGCAAGCCCCAGTTGTGTTTCATCATACCAATACATTGACGTTCCTCTCTGAAAGCAGCAGGCACTCTCCCCAGTAAATGGGTTGGCAGGTCCACCATTTACTGGAATAAAATTTTGAAGGTTAGCGATCGTAGCGTTTTGCACAGGCGAGGAAATGTACCGCCAAGTTCTTTTCTTGTTTGAGGTTTCGATGTTCATGTAACGCTCAACCGTAACGTTTCCGCTCACAGACGAAGTACCTTGCAGGGCAGCAATGCTTGCATCGGCAGTAGGGCGTTCACTGGTTGACTTCAAGGTCAAGAAGCCGCCAGAACTTACTACTGCATTGATGGCAAGCGTGAGCACACCCGCTATATTCTGGTTGCTGCTGAAAGTGAGATCGGTGGCCGCGGCACCATTGTTCACCGTGATGTTGTTGAAAGTAGAAACCGAACCGGAAATGGTTTTATTGGTTGCGCCAGAAAAAGTGATCGTGCCACCATTGGCATTGAAAGTTCCACTGTTTTTAAATGCTCCATTGGCAGTAGCCACCGTTTCAGTAATTGTCATGTTGCCAGCGAAGGCTGTGAGTGTGCCTCCTCCTTTCACTAATAAATTATTAAACGAAATTGTGGGAGGGCCTACAATGGTGCTAATGGTTGTTGTTCCGTTAAATGTTGCAAGATTATTGCCCGCACCCAATATGCCATCAATACTTAAATTGCCACTAATCGAATAGGCCTGATTGGGTGTAAAGGTAGTTCCAGCATTGATTGTTACTGCGCCAAATGAACAAGCACCAACACCTGAAAGTGTGGTAGTACCACCTATGCTAAATGTAGTAAGTGCTGAGTTTGAAAATGAAAAGGCATTGGTAAAGGTTGCACCTCTAATAGTGATGGGTATGGTTGAACTTACCGAAGTTGGCGATGCATTGATCGTAATGTTATTGAACGTAACCGAACCCGCGCCAGAGATGGCAGTAGTGCCACCAAAAGTTGTGGTGCTATTTCCCTGGCTAAGTGTTCCGTCTACAATCAAATTTCCGTTGATGGTATAGATGGCATTTGGAGTGAGTGCCCCGCCACCACTATTGATGGTAAGGTTGTTAAATGTTTTTGTGCCACCACCCGTCATCGTGTTTGGTCCTGTGATAGTTGCTGTATTGTTCGATGCAAAAATGCCCGTGCCATTTACAGCCAAGCTCCCCGACATACTAAAATTAGAGTTAAGTGTCAGTGACTTGGTACCATTGATGGTGATGGCATTGAAAACGTAGCTGCCCGAATTTTGTACCACCGCTGCACCATTGACCGTGAGCGCACCACCTGTGAAAGATACTGTACCACTATTGTCGAGTGTGCCATCCAAGGTCCAGTTGACTAAACCTGTAAAAGAACTGCCCAAGCCAACGGTAATGTTGTTAAAAGTTTTGTTGGCACTCGCTCCCGTCAAGGGGGAGTTTCCGTTGAACAAAATTGTACCTACGGCAGTCGCGTTAAAAGTACCTGTGATATTGAACGTGCTGGCGATTCCGATGGTGCCTGCCGGAGGGGTCATCGTGCCTGAGATCGCTACGCCAAAAAGATTTAATGTTCCTGAGTTTGTGATCGTGGTCGTTCCGCCAAAAGTACAAGTCCCCACAGTGGCGGCAACTGTTTTATTAGCGGCCACCGACATGTTTCCGTTCACTTGAAATCCTACAGAAATATTAACATCATTAGTAAAGTTAAGAATATCGAACGTGGGCGCAGTTGCCCCTGAAAGTGTCCTCACCGATAAGCCTGAGAAATTAAATGTAGTACCCACTTTGTTCCAATTCGAAGCTGCACCATTGCTTGTATAGTTACCAACTAAGTTAATGGTTCGCACCACTCCTCCGTCACTGATCGTTCCGGCAGTCACTATCAAATCTCCGTTGATGGTAATGTCTTTTGCTATTGTAAGCGTACTGCTTCCCAGCTTGGTCAGATTATTTAACAATGTCGAAATATTTGGAAGTTCAGCCCCTGACGAAAGCGCAACATTATTGGTGTATTGTACATCGTATGTTCCATTTATCGCATTCGCAATAACCCCTGTATTGGCAGCAGAAAGTGCATGTAGATCAACTAATCCGCCACTGGACATGGTTATCGATCCCGAATTGGAAAGTGTACCGGCATACAAGTGCAAATTGGTAACTGTAAAATTCGAACCGGTCTGAAGATTTGATGCGGGTCTATTTAATTCAAAGGTATTAAACACATCACCAAACAAAGTTAAATTGCCGGGAAAAGCTCCTGCACCACCAATAATCAAAGTAGGATTGCTGCTTGTGGCAATTGAGCCAGTAGCTTGTGTGATTGGGCCATTGAGTGTGAGGCTAATACCCGGCAGTGACAACGCACCGTTGGTCAAGTTGAGTGTGCCCGGAATGAGAAGGTTTGAAGCAAGGGTTACACCCAATGGATTGTTCACCGTAACATTCACAGTATTCGTGAGTGTTGCGCTGGTGGCATCAAAATTCTGGAGTGTAGAAGTGCCAATAAAATTGATGTTTCCTTGCGAAGTAACTCCACCCGATTCAGTCAAAGTAATAGTGGATGTGTTGCAGATCAAATTGCCAAACAGATTGAAAATACCGCTTCCATTATTGCCGCTACAAAAATTCCAATTTCCCCCCGTCATACTTGCATTGCCTGTTACTTGAAGTGTGCCAGTGCCACTGTTACCCGCCACTGATCCTGAATTAGCCGAGGATGAATTAGGGCCGAAAGTAAAACTCCCCGCCACGTAAACTTCAACTGTTCCGGTAGTCGTTAAAAAAAGGCGCTGTCGGTCTGCTGCTATCGAAGTAGATACTGATAAGTTTCCGCCAATGGTAATGGCAGATCCAGCCCCCACGGTTGAGGTGCCTGTTTGATTAAAATAGATCCTTCCTGTAGCTCCTGTGTATTGAATGTCGAGGTTCCCTTGAATGTTGCGCAAGAAGCCAGCAAAATTCACCACACCTGCCGCTTGGGTTGGGCAATTATAAATTACGTTTCCGACAGGCACATTCCATGCTGCTGTAAACGTGCCCCCTCCTGTATATCCATTGATTAAAATGGTGGATGCCGCATTGTACGAAGCCGTTGGCAACCCGGTGGCTGGAGCAGTGTAGCCATGCACATAGGTAGATCCCGAAAGAAAATTAAAATTGGTGGACGTATTTCCAGTAAATGCAGTGCCCGTGTTAGCGGTAAACTGCCCTGAAATATTCACTTGCCCAACACCACTAAAAGTCAAGTCAGTCCCTAACCCATTATTAAGAATTACTCCTGCTCCTGACTGTATTATTAGACTTGCCGTACCAGCGTTAGCAATCGTTGTTTGGTCAATTGTCAAATCCCCGCCAATAGGAAATGCGGCCGAGGTCACCGTAACATTATGGTTTACGTTTATTTGCGTGGAGTTGGCCGAAGTTGGCACTACGCCACCTATCCAGGTAGTTGTCAAGTCCCAATTTCCAGCTTGAAATGAAGTAATCGTTTGGCCAACAGCAGCAAGGGATGCGGCCAGTCCAATAAAAACAAAAACGATCAATCTAAGTTTATTCATGGGGTTCTCCATCATTGTTAATTTACAAAAGTACAAAATCTATGGTTTTTTAGCATATTTTAATACCGTTAATAAACAACCCGTAACCAGCCAAACAATAATCAACCTACGCTCGTTGCTTAGGCAACACAACTCTTGATCTTACACCGTATGAATTCAATGACTCACCTCTATTAGTTGTTGTGCAAGCTACGTAGTACTCAGTGCATTAAGCGGCTGGTTTTCAAATTGTTCATCTCGTCAAGTAATTTAAGATATGACCAGCAATTTCGTTGACTTGTTCTTCGCCAAGGCCATCGCCCGAAGGCAAACACAAACCTTGAGTGAATAATTTTTCGGAACATCCATTCACACGCGCTTCAAAATCCTTGAATACAGGCTGTAAGTGCATTGGCTTCCATAGTGGGCGAGTTTCTATTTCCTTTTCGGCTAACAGTCGCTGCAACGCTTCACTCTTTACTCCCTGTGGTAGTTTTATTGTTGTTATCCATCGGTTGGAAATCGAGTCCTTGCCCTCGAGCTGCCATTCCACTTTATCATTTAAAATTTTGCGATAAGCATCATGTGTTTTTCTACGATGATCAACTTTAGCTTTCAAAAAACCAAGTTGTGCCAAGCCGGTTGCCGCACTCAGTGCCCCCATCTTGTAGTTGTACCCAATTTCGCGATGCTCATAAAACGGCAAGTTGTCGCGCGATTGGCTCGCCCATAAATTTGCTTTGGCGGCAATCGAAGAGTTGTTGGTAAGCAACGCGCCACCGCCATAGGTGGTGATCAATTTATTGTTGTTAAAAGAAAAAATCCCTGCCTCTGATAAAGTGCCCAGTGGTTTGCCTTCGTAAGTAGAACCCAGCGCCTCTGCGGCATCTTCCAAAATAGGGATTTGATGGCGCGCTGAAATGGCTTTGATTGTTTTCATGTTTGCGGGCATGCCATAGGTGTGCACCACCAAAATCGCTTTTGGTTGTCTCTTCTTTCGAACACATTGCAAAATGGCTTCTTCTAATAAATTCGGGTCCATGTTCCAGTCATCCGCATTGCTATCGATGAAAAAAGGAACTGCACTTAAATAAAGGATCGGGTTGATCGAGGCCACATACGTAAACGAAGAGGCGAGCACAACGTCACCCGTTGTTACGCCCAGTGCCTTTAACCCGAGATGGATGGCGGCCGTGCCAGCGTGAAGTGCCACTGCGTGCTTCGCTCCAGTGAGCGAACAGAGTTCATTTTCAAAATCAGCAATCAAATCGTCATGATGGCGGTGCGAATACGATTGAAGCATAGCCGATATTCTTTCGCTCGGTATGGCATTATAAGAAAGTGGTATCCGGAATTTTTCTTTCATTTTTTAGTTGCCCAATATTTTTGGTAATAAAACCCGATGATCAAAACAAACATGAGCATCGGGTTCACAATCAATCGGTGAACTTGTGAGAGCAAGGGCGAAGAGATTTCAGAGTCACCTTCCAGTTGAAGTTTTATCCAAAAGTAAATTGGCATGATCACTGCCAATTCGAAAAACAAAACGAGGAATGCCACTTTCAAATATTTTCTGTCTTGAAATAAAGCAAAGATCAACAGCACGCACAACAAATCGTTGGCGATAAGCCGAAAAGTTTTGTTAAAAATAAAAACTGCATTTGCACTGAGCGGAGCAGCAGAGAAAAAAGAATAATAATTCGTGTGCTGCAAAACGTAAATGAGGGCAAGCGCAGTCAGGCTTATGCCAATAAGCAAAAACCTATTTAGCGGGAGCATCTTTTTTTCTTTCGTTTAATTTGTTCGCCCATACCATCCACAAAACAAAAACCACGGCATAGATGGCCGCTGTAAAAATATATTTGTGAACATAGTAGAAGTAACGGTAGTAATCAATGGCCGTCCAATAAAGCAAAACAATCCGCAGCAAGTTGCTCGCGTGCAGCACGACTATGCCAATAGGGATAAACCAAAAATATTTTTTTAGATGGCCGCCAAAGGCAATCACAAATGCAGCGAAAACAATAAACACGTTTATACCGTTGCAGCCTTCATAGATACTTAAAATAGTTTTCCCCTTTGATTTTATCAAAACCGTTGGCCCTGTTTTATTTGCACCATGGTCAACATCATACCCTAATTGATTTAAAACCCAAGACGATTGTTGGGCTACTTCCATGGTGATTTCATCAGGCGAATTTCCCTTTGAGAAAATATAGATTCCATAAACGATGTTGCCCGCAAAATAAAGTCCAACAAACAGCAACACAAAACGAAGTGCGGGTTTAAATTCTTTCCACATGGCTCATTTTTTTTGCCTTGCTGGTACGCCCATCAATTGAAGATGGTCACCAAAGGTTTTGGTGACCACCGCTCCTGCCCCGATGATGCAGTTATCGCCTATGGCAATGCCTTGAATGATACGCGAACCCGTGCCGAGCAGACATCGTTGTCCGATGGAAACGTTGCCCGAAATGCTACAGCCCGGCATGATGGTGCAACAACTTCCAAGTTTTACATCGTGGCCAATGGTGCTTGCCAAATTAATAATGCAAAAATCAGCAAACTCAATTCCCGTAGTCAAGATCACGCCAGCGGTAACGATGCACCCGTAGCCCAATTTATTTTTTTCACACCCAAGAATTGCTGACGGATGAACAAGGTGAGGAAAAGTGATGTGTGGATTAATAATTTTTTTTATGAGTGCGTGGCGGACTGTCGGATCGGCAACCGCCATGCTCACCGATAAAGGCGATGCCTGCAAATTGATTTCATTCATCCCTCCAAGCACAGGAAGTCCATCAACCATTATTCCCTTTTCAATTCCGTCATCAAAAAAACCAATCACTTCCCAAACTGGTTTGACAGCATTGATCTGCGCAATCATCACTGCTACTTCTCGGCCAAAGCCGCCCGCTCCGTATATCGCCAGTTTATTTTTCAACCGCTGTGAATTTTTCTTCTTTCAAAGATACATCCTTCTTGAAAGAAAGTAGCAGCAGAATGGTCTTCGCCATGATGATCAGATCAAACTTGAACGAGAGGTGCTGAACATAATACAGATCAAATTCGAATTTTTTTTTCCAAGAAATTGAATTTCTTCCATTGACTTGTGCCCAGCCGGTGATGCCCGGCTTTACTAAATGGCGTTTGTTTTGCTCGGCCGAAAACAAGGAAAGATATTCGGTGGGCAAAGGCCTTGGCCCGATGAAAGACATCTTGCCAGTCATTACTTGAAAGACTTGTGGCAGTTCGTCTAAAGAAGTAGCGCGAAGGAAACTTCCAAACCAAAATTTGCGTGGGGCCATTTCAGTCTCTGAATTTTTTAGCGTTCGAAACTTTACTAACAAAAATATTTTTTTATTCAACCCGATACGCTCTTGTTTGAATAGCACAGTGTCGCGAATAAATAGAATATAAACAAGTACAATTAAAATGTAGAGCCAGCAAAATAAAAGTATAAAGGCACTCGCTGCCGCAACATCAAAAAAGCGTTTGCCATATAAAAAGTAATGTCTCACCGTGTTCATTTTGATACGACTACTCGGCTGTTGTCGCCTTTGTGTCTTAGGCGTCAAAATACACTTAACTTAACACTAGTAAGTTATGATGACATCGAATTATTTGAAATGCTTCGGCAAATAAACATCCCGCTTCCATTCCTCGAAATTGTGCCAACACTTCTATTCCCTTAATGGAATAAGGATAAGGAAAATCGGA
>JAYWDN010000099.1:0-28188 GCA_043780615.1 Bacteroidota bacterium
GTCAGCCGCTGCGGGTGGCTTCACCGAAGTGGCCGTGCTGCCCAACACACAGCCTGCCGTGCAAACAAAAAATGAAATCAGCTACATCACCCAGCAGAACGGCAATCGTTTAGTGCAAATCCATGTGCTGGCGGCCATCACCAAAAATTGCAAGGGCGAAGAACTCACTGACATGATCGACCTGCACGAAGCGGGCGCGATGGCTTTCACTGATGGCCTTAAAACAATTTGGCACACTGATATTTTTCTCAAGTCGCTGCAATACTTACAAAAATTCAACGGCCTGCTCATCGATCACCCCGAAGATATTTGGCTCAATTTATTTGGGCAAATGCATGAAGGTGAGCAGAGCACTTCGCTCGGACTGAAGGGCATGCCGCACATTGCCGAAGACATTGCGGTGAGCCGCAACCTAAAACTGTTGGAGTATGCCGGAGGGCGATTGCACTTCGCTAAAATATCTTCTGCAAAAAGTGTGAGCCTCATTCGCGCAGCAAAGAAAAAAGGGTTGAACGTAAGCTGCGACATCACGGGTTTTCAAGCGGTGCTGCTGGATACTGAGCTTGAAAGTTTTGACACGAATTACAAAACCAATCCCCCGCTTCGCGAAAAGCAAGATGCCGATGCCTTGTGCAAAGGGCTGGCCGATGGCACCATCGATGTGCTGTGCAGTGGCCACTTGCCGGTGGATGACGAAAGTAAATTTTTAGAATTCGATCAGGCTGACTTTGGTATCATCAACCTACAAACTTTTGCTTCGCAGCTTGCTTCGCTTGCCGAAGAGGTGAAAATTGAAAACCTGGTTTTAAAAGTAGCCGAAGCACCAAGGCAACTCCTTCAATTAGAAATTCCAAAAATTGATATTGATGAAAAAGCAAACCTCACGTTGTTCGATCCTAATTGCGAATGGGAATTCAAATCGGAAAATAATTTTTCAAAATCCAAAAATTCTCCTTGGCTAAATAAAAAAATAAAAGGGAAAGCGGTGGCAGTTTTTAATAATGGGAAAACCAAATTTGAGGATTAATGGTTACCGTTGCCAGGTAATTATGCAATGCTCAAACTGGCGGGTTATCGATAGGTCGCATTTACTTTAAAACATCCAACCCAATCGTACTCCAACGTTTTGGTTGTGCCCCGTGCCTTGTCCAGCCGTGTAAACATTATTGGTGCCTTGCGAATAATAAAACTGCACTTTGATCACTTGGCTTCCGGCCATATCGATCTCAGGCCCTACTGAAAGTTGAAGGGCGAAATCGCTTTTGAAAAAATTGGAGGAGACATCTTTTACATTATCTAGGTCAGCGATATTGGGCTCAAGAGAAATTTTAGAATCACGACTGTTGCGATTGATGATCGGCACAACTCCAATCGACCCGCTAAAACGCAAACCTTTGATCACATCTTTGGGCGTGCGCAGTATCACTGAAATCGGAATCTCAAAAGAATTGAAACGAAGGCGTTCACGATAAGTGGAATCGACTGGTGTGGTGTTTACATTTTTAATTCCAGCTCCGCGCTGCTGATAGCCCAAGCCTAAAGAAAACCCTAAAAAATTTAATGGATAATATTCTGCCGAGACTTGCAATCCGAGCGATGGCTTGCTAAAATAATTTGAGGGCAAGCTGTTCCCCTTAATTGTTGACCAACTTTGAGTGAACGTAAACCCCCACAGAATTTTTTTGTCAAATGCGCTCGCTTTGATATCACTCGGGCGGTTCACGAAATTTTGCGCTTGCAATTTCCCATAAACTAAAAGGACTGCTATCAAAATTTTGAGAGTTCTCATAACTCAATTGGTTTCTTTATTGTAGTGTTTAAACTTACGCTGATTGAGCAATTTGAAAATTGCAGGGAGAATTAATAATGTAAGTATCGTAGCCGATACCAATCCGCAAATCACAACGACCGCCAATGGCTTTTGTGTTTCCGAGCCAATGCCTGTTGAGAGCGCTGCGGGCAACAACCCTAAGCTTGCCACGATGGCTGTCATTAATACGGGTCTCATCCGGCTCAACGCTCCCTGACGAATTGATTCTTCAAACGGCATCCCTAACCCCTGATTTTTAATAAATACTGAAACGAGGATCACACCATTTTGCACACACACGCCAAACAATGCAATAAACCCAACACCGGCAGAAATGCTAAAGTGGATGCCAGTGAAATACAATCCCAAAATCCCACCGATGAGGGCGAAGGGTACGTTCATCAAAACAATGCCGGCATATTTGGGCGAGTTGAACATGAAAAACAAAAGCATAAAGATCAAGCCAATAGAAATTGGCACTACTATTTTCAATTGATTTGTAGCGCGCACTTGGTTTTCAAACTCACCATTCCAGGCAATGGAATATCCTCTTGGTAATTTAATTGCTCTTTGTACTTTCTCTTGCGCCTCAGCAATGGTGCTACCCAAATCGCGACCGCGCACAGAGAATTTGATTGGGATAAATCGCAAATTGCTTTCGCGGTAAACGAAGGCTGGGCCATTTTTCAATGTGATATCGGCAATCTCGCGCATCGGAATTTTGGTGCCGTTGGTACACGGGATCAATAATTTTCCGATTTCCTTCTCATCTCCGCGGTACTGTGGCGAAAACCGTACCCTAATGTCGAACCTCCGCTCTCCTTCATACATGGTGGTCGCTTGCTTGCCGCCAACAGCCATCTCGATAATGTTATTAGCCTCGGAGATATTGGCTCCGTATCGCGCAAGTTTAATGCGATCTATTTCAATGCGGAGTTCAGGCTGACCCAAGCTTTTGAATATGCCCAAGTCTTCAACTCCATCCACGGTCTTCATAATGTCTCGAATAGTATCTGCCAGCTGCTCAATCTTAGGGAGATTGTCACCAAAGACTTTAATCGCCATTTGGCCTTTCACCCCGGATACTGCTTCTTCCACATTATCGGAAATGGGTTGCGAGAAACCGAAGACTACACCAGGAAATTCGGCAGCTAATCGTGTTTGCATATCAATGATAATCTCATCTTTGCTCACGCCACGCGTCCAGTTTTCTTTCGAAAAGAGGTCAACAAAAAACTCGACATTGAAAAACCCAGTGGGGTCAGTGCCGTCATTGGGTCGGCCATTTTGCGAAATCACACCCTTCACCTCGGGATAGCCTCTAAAAATTTGCCTCATCGAATCTGACAAAATATTGGCTTTTGAAAAAGCAACACTCTGTGGCATACTTGCCCGAACGTAAATTGAGCCCTCATTAAGCGAAGGCAAAAATTCAGAACCCATTTGTGTGGCGGCCAGCAAACTAACGCCCAATAGCGCAAGTGCAATCATAATTACCTTACGCACATTTTTAAGACACCAGTCCAACGAAGGTTCGTAAATCCGGTGGAGCGTGTGCAAAAAAATATTCTCCCGTTCGGCTACATTTTTGGAGAGCAACAATCGTGTCAATAATGGTATCAACGTGAGCGTGAACAGCAACGAGCCCATTAGTGCAAAGCCCATGGTGAAAGCCAACGGTGAAAACATTTTTCCTTCCACTTTCTGAAAAGAGAAAATCGGAACCATGGCGGTGATGATGATAATTTGAGAAAACAAAATAGGCTTGCCCATCTCAATGGAAATTTTTTTCACCATGCCCATTTTGGAAGCGAGGTTAAATCGTCTCACTCCCATCTCCACTTGTTTATGCGCGAGATAAGCAAATGCGCCTTCCACCATCACCACTGCGCCATCGATGATGATCCCAAAGTCAATCGCGCCAATAGAAAGCAAGTTGGCCGACATGCCCTTGATCTTCATGCAAATAAATGCGAAGAGCAACGCCAATGGAATGACTATAGCCACGATCACGGTGGTGCGCCAGTCCAAAAGAAAAACAGCAAGCACCGTAGTAACCAGCAACATCCCGATGGTAAGGTTTTCCATGACGGTGTGTATGGTGTGGTTCACCAACGTAGTGCGGTCATAAAAAACTTTTATCTTTACTCCCGTTGGCAATACGCGGTTATTAATGTCATCGATCGTGATGTTCAAATCTTTCAGCACTTGACTGGGGTTTTCGCCCCTTCGTAAAAGCACAATGCCTTCTACCAGATCGGGGTCGCTATCACGTCCCACTTTGCCGAGTTTAGGCCGGAACGATTCACTCACTGTGCCCACTTCTTTGACGAAGATGGGCGTGCCGTTAATATTTTTAATGATGATATTTTCAATATCACCCATGTCGTTGATGAGGCCAAGGCCGCGAACTAAAAAAGCCTGCGTTCCTTTTTCCACTACATCACCACCCACGTTGTCGTTGTTGGATTTGATCGCATTGAAAACATCTTCGGCCGTAAAACCAAAAGCCGTGAGTTTGTTAGGATCAAGCGTTACTTCATATGTTTTCACTTCACCGCCAAAACTCACCACATCGGCCACGCCTTGCACGGCCTTCAAGCGTTTGTCAAGCACCCAATCCTGTATCTCTTTTAGTTGACGCACGGTGTGGTCTTTGCTCTCTAAGGTGTAGCGGTAAATTTCCCCGGTAGGGCCCGAAGGTGGCTGCACTTCAGAGTCGGCTCCATCGGGCAAATCGACATTCACCAGTTGGTTGTTCACCATTTGCCGTGCGCGGAAGTCGTCCACTTCATCCTCAAACAACAATGTCACCACCGAGAGACCAAAGAGCGAAACAGAACGCAAGTTGGTTTTTCGCGGCACCACGTTCATTTCTGTTTCGATGGGGATGGTCACAAATTTTTCCAATTCTTCGGCACTGCGGCCAGGCCATTGCGTAATGATGATCACGCGTGCATTGATCACATCGGGGAACGCTTCGATCGGAGTGCTGAGGAAACTGCGAACACCCCACGCGATGATAAAAATCGTACCCAAAAAAACCATCAACTTGTTCTTTAGCGAAAAGCTGATGAGGCCTTTTATAAATTTATTCATACTCTTGGTTCAAAGACGGTTAAAGGCAGTAAGAACAAACAGTGAGCCTTCCGAAACCACGCGGTCGCTATTGTTCAATCCGCCCAGCACTTCATAATAATTCCCATACGCCCTGCCAATGGTGATGACCACTTTTTCGAACTGGCCTTTGCCCATTTCGCGCATTACATAGTAACGATTGTTTTCGAGAACCACCGAAGTCTGCGGAACCGCCATAATCGAAGTGCGGTGCTGTGACGTAACAATGATTGAGGCAAACATCTCGGGCTTGAGCAGGCCTTCGTTGTTGTTCAGTTCAGTGCGCACACGGATCACCCTCGAATCGGGGTCAAGCATAGTACCAATCTTCTTCACGTTGCCACGAAAAAATTTGTCGGGGTAGGCAATCGTCCGCACTTGCACCTCATCGCCTTCGGCTACTTTCGAAAGATCACTTTCGTGGATGTTGGCCCACACCCAAACGGTTTTTAAATCAGAGATGGTAAAAATAATAGTGTTGTTGTCGTTGCGGATCTGCGTGCCTTCAGTAATGCTGCGTTCTACAATGTAGCCCGAGCGCGGTGCCGATACATTATAGATGGCATCCAAGTCGCTGGAGGAGCCCCCATAGAGTTTCAAAATCTGTGTGCGCTCGTTGAGTTCTGAAAGTGCGTTGTTATAATCCTTCTTCGCATTGGCAAATTCTTTTTCGCTCATCATGCCAGCCGAAAAAAGTTCTTGTGCGCGGGCCAAGTTTTTTTCTTCTACCGAAAAATTTGATTTGGCAATATTATAGTCGCGCTGAATCTGGCTCATATCCATGCTCAGCATCGTTGCCAGTAGCTGTCCCTTCTGCACATAGTCGCCCAGCGACACGAATATTTTTTCCACTGTGCCGCTCACTACGGGGTAGATGCGCACCACGTTGTCTTCGGCAAAGCTCACCTCACCCACGGCCGTCAATTGTTCGGCCAGTGTTTGCTGGTGGATGGTGTCCATGCGGATGTGCTCCATCTGGCTTTCGCTCAGCACCAATTTTGCTTTGCTTAAGGGGGCTTCTTGTTTCACCTTTTTTTTGTCGGAGCTACACGAAGCCATCAGTAGTGCAGACAGAAAAAGAAAATGGATGTTCTTCATAATGAGGATATTCTTTTTTTTAATAATCGATGACGGTTTCGCCTACGCTGAAATTTAAATTGTTGACACTGTTCAAAAACTGTTGACGCAGTTCGATCAACTGAATGTTGGTGGTGATATAAATCCGTTGATAGTCGATGAACTCCAGCAAACTGATGTCGCGCTTTTGAAAATAGGTGTTGGTGTTGCGGTTCAATTGTGTGAGGCTGTTCAGGTATTCATCGGTATAATTGGTAAGGCCTTCGTAATTTTTTTTGTATTGATTGAATGCCGAGATTACCTGATTGGTGATGTTAATCTTCAAGTAATCGCGCTGCAACAGGGATTGCTTAATGTTGTATTGTGCCTCTTTGATGCCACCCTGGTTGCGGTTGAAAACAGGCAGCGGCATTTGCACAACCAGACCAGAGTAATTGCGGATGTAGTTGCCGCCTTTGTCATAGTCATAACCGATCGTAACATCGGGCACTGCGAGTGAGCGTTGCAGTTTCAAGTTTTGTTGTTGGTAGATCTGATAGAGGGTTGACACTTTTAAATCTGGGCGTGATTGTAGCGACCGTGCAATTAAACTATCCAACAACAGGTTGTCGTTGAAGAGCGGGATTTTCTGCGCCACTTGCACCAATGAGTCATTTGGATATTGCAACAACGTGCGCAACAGCGAGAGATATTGCTCTTTCTGGTTGGCATTGTCCAATGCCTGGGTTTTCACCGCAATGTATTCTGATTTGATACGAAGATCTTCGGTTACCGAGATCGCTCCGACTTCCAATTCTTTTTTGCTGGCCGCGATGAGCCGTAGATAGCTCGTCAAAACTGCGTTATACAATTTCTCTTTCGCTTCGAGTGCTGCCAAATTGTTGTAGTTGCTTCCCAAATCAAAAAGCAAACTGCGCACCACATCGGTGAACTGTGCTTTGTTGATTTCCAAATTAATCCGCGCCAACTTTACGGTATTGGTGTGCTTGCCAGCAATAGAAATAGTTTGGTTGATCTGTGTTTCGTACTGGTTGCGAGCCGCCAAATATTTGTTCTGCTCTGTATTGTAAGCTTCCTGGTTCCAGATAATGGTAGGGTTGTACCACAGCCTTGCTTGTAACACTTGCGCTTCGGCCTGATCGATTTCGTAGTAAGCGGCCAGCAAGTAAAAATTCTTTTTCAGCAGCCGCTCTTTGGCTTGCAACAACGTGAGCACTGAGTCTTGCGCTTGCACCGCGAGTGATGCCATGCAAACAAAAAAAACAAGACAGCCCACAAGAGAGTTTTTATTCATATACTAATTAAGTGAAATAGAAAAATAAACGAAGGCCGATTTGGCCTTTAGAAAATGAATCAGGCTACAATAAGAGCTGCCGATGGAGAAGGTAAACCTGATCGGCATAACTATTTTTCAGCAACCTGGCCGAGGCTATTGAACGATCGTCTGCCGAAACAAACAAGAACGAACCGGCATAGAAGCTTGCCGCGAATTGAAAGTTGATTGCACCGTCTTCGTTGACGTCTTCCTTGTCATCGGCCAGCGCAAAATTGTCAGATGCGGGCATGTGCGATTTGATGAACGTCTTGTCAACGGAATAGATATTGCCTTCGGGAAGCGCCACAAAAACAGCACTCACTACCAATAAAGCATAGGCAAGAGCGCGGAACAAGGCGGTTTTTAGGGGATTAAAGCAGAACACGAAAACAAAAGTAGGATAAAAACGAACAGGTAAGCAAAAGGTTTGAAAAATTATCGTCTGCTTATATTTATTACATTCCATTTGTATTGAGCAAGCCATGCAGTGCGCTTCCACCATATTTCTAATCCGGCCCGCGAGTTTCATCTATAATAATGAGACCGCAGGGTCGAATGCCTTTCAAAATAAAACCGGGCTCACCGATGTTGATGCCAACCGCAAAGCAGCGGAAGAGTTTCAAGCCTTCGCTGATAAGTTGAAATCAAAAGGGGTGAACGTATTGGTATTTGACGATACCGCGCATCCTCAAAAACCCGATGCTGTTTTCCCCAACAACTGGGTGTCGCTCCATGCCGATGGCACCGTGGTGCTTTACCCACTCTTTGCACCCAATAGGCGGCTTGAAAGAAGACACGATATTGTTGAAGCACTGAAGAAAAAATTTAAGGTATCGCGAGTCATTGACCTTTCGAAGCACGAAAAAGAAACTAAATTTCTTGAAGGCACGGGCAGCATTGTGTTCGACCACGTTAATAAAATCGCTTACGCATGCCTTTCACCACGCACCCACAAAGAATTGTTTATCCAGCTTTGCGAGCAATTGAGTTATCAACCAATTTATTTTTACGCACACGATCCATCCGGAAAAGAAATCTACCACACCAACGTGATGATGTGCGTGGCCGAAAAATTTGTGGTGATTTGCCTTGATAGCATTGCCGACAAGGTGGAAAGAAAAATGATGGTGCGGTCGTTTGCACAAACCGAGCACGAAGTAATCGATATTTCTTTTGGGCAGATGAACCGCTTTACCGGCAACATGCTGGCCCTACAAACCAACGACAATAAAAATATCCTTGCGCTTTCGCAAAGCTCGTTCGATAGTTTGAGTGGCACTCAAAAGCAACAGATCGAAAAATATTGCGAACTCGTGCCGCTTTCCATCCCTACTATCGAAACCATTGGTGGCGGCAGTGCGCGCTGTATGATTGCCGAGGTTTTTTTGACTTCCGTTTTCTGAATAAAAATCTCACAACCCAAACAATCCTTCATTCAACAAGTTGAGTGCTTTTTCTTTTTGTGAAGTTTCCACCAGCAACGAAATATTATTGTTGCTGCCGCCATAGCTCACCATGCGGATGGGCACGGGGGCCAGCGCATCAAAAACTTCTTTGAGCACGCCTTCTTTTTCGGCCAGCCTGTTGCCCACAATGCAAATGATGGTTTGATTTTTGTCCACTTCGATCGAGCCTAAAGTTTTCAGTTCGTTGACAATTTCATCCACGTATTTATTTTCATCGATCGTCACCGATACGGCCACTTCCGAAGTTGAGATCATGTCGATAGGGGTTTTGTATTTTTCAAACACACTAAACACTTGTCGCAAAAAACCATAGGCGAGCAACATGCGAGACGATTTTATTTTGATAGCCGTGATGCCATCTTTCGCGGCAATGGCCTTGAATATCCCACGACTGCCACGCTCGCTGATCAAAGTTCCTTCGGCCTTCTCGTCCATCGTATTCTTTAGCCGCACAGGCACGCTATATTTTTGCGCAGGTACAATGGTGGAGGGGTGCAAAATTTTCGCACCAAAATACGCAAGTTCTGATGCCTCATCGAAAGTCAGCTCGGCAATGGGCAGTGTTTTTTTTACTACCCGAGGGTCGTTGTTGTGCATGCCATCGATGTCAGTCCAAATCTGTATTTCTTCGGCCCGCACGGCCGCACCGATGAGCGAAGCCGTGTAGTCGCTGCCGCCCCGTTTTAAATTATCGGTTTCATTTTTGTGGTTGCGGCAGATGTAGCCTTGCGTGATCAGCAAATTGGCCGAGGCCATGGTTTCCAAAATCGGCTTGAGCAGTTCGCTTATTTTTTCCAGTTCGGGTTCGTGGTTTTCATCTACCGACATGAAGTGCAGCGCGGGCAGCAGGCGGGCGTTGATTTTCTGCTCTTGGCAATGATGATAGAATAATTCTGTTGAAATCAGTTCACCTTGCGCCAGCAACTCGCGGTAGCTCCGGCCATCGTCTTTGAAACTGTCGGGGGTTCCTGCGGCCAACAATCGCAGCAGGCTAAAATAGCGGCTCACCACTTCTTCGCCAATAGTTTGGTAGGCGGTAGAGACATACAATTCTTTGCAGAACGAGAAGTAATGTTTTTCCAACAAATTGATTTCAGCATTCGCTTTCTTTTGCTGGCTGGCCGCCAAAAAATCGCCCATGCGCACCAATGCGTTGGTGGTGCCGCTCAATGCCGAGAGCACTACTATTTTTTTTCCGGGCATGGCCTGCACGAGGGCTGCAATTTTTTTCATCCGCTCGGGCTTGCCCACCGAAGTGCCACCAAATTTTACGACCAGCATAATGCTCTATTTTTTTGAGGCGCAAAGGTATTGCCCTCTTGGGGAATTAATAAGGAATACCGTGTCAATTATTTATCCGATAATAAGTTTTCTTTTTGTACGTGCGAGTAATAACTTCGCGGCCTCATTTACCCAGTCTAAAAAACCAAAAAAACTATCTCTATGAAAATAACCGTTGTAGGCGCTGGCAATGTTGGCGCTACCTGTGCCGATGTGCTGGCTCACCGCGAGGTGGCCAACGAAATTGTGTTGGTCGATATTAAAGAAGGTCTTGCCGAAGGCAAAGCACTTGACATTTGGCAGAAAAGCCCCATCAATCTATACGACAGCCGTACCATCGGCTCCACCAACGATTATACCAAAAGCGCCAACTCTGAAGTGGTGGTGATCACCTCTGGCCTGCCGCGCAAACCGGGCATGACCCGCGATGACTTGATCAGCACCAACGCAGGCATTGTAAAAACCGTGACCGAGAATGTGGTGAAGCATTCGCCCAACGCCATCATTATTGTGGTGAGCAACCCGCTTGATGTGATGACGTACCAAGCTCATCTCGTTTCAAAATTTCCGCGCACGCGCGTGATGGGCATGGCCGGCATTTTAGACACGGCCCGCTACCGCGCTTTTTTGGCCGAGGCATTGAATGTTTCCCCAAAAGATATTCAAGCCATGCTGCTGGGCGGCCATGGCGATACCATGGTGCCACTGCCTCGCTATACCACCGTGAGCGGCATTCCGGTAACGGAACTCATCGCTACCGACAAACTCAACGCCATCATTGAGCGCACCAAAACGGGCGGGGGAGAATTGGTGAAACTCATGGGCACTTCGGCATGGTATGCGCCCGGCTCGGCTGCAGCACAAATGGTGGAGAGCATTGTAAAAGACCAGAAGCGCGTGCTGCCTGTGTGCATGCAACTGGATGGCGAATATGGAATCAAAAATTGCTACCTCGGTGTGCCAGTGGTGCTAGGCAAAAATGGAATTGAGCGAGTGATTGAACTCGATTTGAATACGGAAGAGAAGGCACTGCTCGAAACAAGCCGTGTGCACGTGAAGGAAGTGATGGACGTGCTGGATAATCTAAAGTAATTTTTTTAGAACTCGTCTTTCAAAAGCCCAAGGTATCCTTGGGCTTTTTTTATACGTATAATTATTTTTTTTGTCGTATAAATTATAGGAAGCAATTTTTGGTGAAGCATGTACTGTAATTGCAGATTGAAATTCAATACCGATGGTAATCGGGAGGCTTCAGCCCTTTATAAATCATTTCTGTTTTCACAATTCCAAAATGGAAAGCCTCCTCTTCTGAAAAGCCAAGGCCAAACTGATCTTCCACCGCCTTTAATCCAGCGCGTTCAATTCGCTTCGGATAATCTTTCCCATACTTGCGCACATGATCGTCTTGTCCAAATATTTTTTCGCGCTGCCGCGGATCGGTAATCGAATTGTCTTCAAAAGTTTTGTCTGGAACAGGATTAAAAAACGGCACTTGCAAAATCGCCCAACCACCCGGCTTGAGCACACGATAGATTTCGCCCATCGCCTTGATGTCGTCTCGCACATGTTCGAGCACGTGGTTGCACAGCACAGCATCAAAGTGATTTCCCCCGAAAGGGATGTGGTGAATGTCCATTTTTACTTTTGCCAAGGGCGACTCGATATCGGCCGTGATGTAGTTGCCCCTATGAAGTTTTTCAAAAGGCTTTATGAAACAAGGCTCGGGCGCAAGGTGCAGCACGTCTAATTTTCCTGAAAAGAAATTGGTTTCTTTTTTCAAATAAAGCCACATCAACCGGTGACGCTCCAAACTCAGGCAGTTGGGGCAGAGTGCATTTTCGCGCGAGTTGATCCTCCCGTAAGGCAGAAATTTTTTGTAGTGATGATTGCAGATTGGGCACTGCACCTTATTTCCAAAATAAAAAAAACCAATTGCCTTCAGCCCTACCCCACTAAAAAGTTGAAGGTACTTGCGTGGCACAAAGCGCACTAAAAATGAAATCATTTTTTTCATCGGGAGCAAAGATAAACTGGTTTCTGGATTCTTGCGCCTGGATTTTGACCGCTAATCTTCAATTTTTTTTGATAAATTTAACGGATGGATATTGACCACGACCAATTCAAAAAATTACAAAGGCGCTACACCAAGCTGTCCATTGTTTTGTTTTTTCTGATGGCCGCATTGCGAGGCCTTCACTTTTTTTTCTTCACCATTTTTTTCTGGCCTGCGGTTGGCTTTGGCATCCTCGCCATCTATTACGCACGGGCACAAAAGCGCGAAGCAGCGCCTGCCCCACGTTGGCAGGGCACCGCAACACCTTCGGGCAATGTGGCTACAAAGCGTCCACTGTTTCTAATCATTGTGGTGGCAATGGGCTTGATCCCGCTGATCGCCATCATCGCCTCACGATTTTCTTCTTCAGGAAAAAATGAAGATAAAATAGAAAACACAGAGGGAGAATCCGTTGAAACAAAAACCGACTCTACTGACTACGACCGTGCCTTGCAGTTTTACAATAAAAAAAACTACCGCGCTTCCATTTCCGTTGGCCGAAAAGCCATGCTGCGCGACTCAAGAAATGGCGATGTGATGCTGGTGTTGGGCGATGACTACGGATCGTTGAAGCAATACGATTCGGCCTTTGTGTGGTTCGATCGGGCCTACCAAAATGGTGCGCGCAGTGCTTACCTCAGTCATTGGCTGGGATTTCTTCAAGACGACAAAAGAAATTTTTCAGAGGCGATCAGGCTCTATAAAGATGCCTTGCAGCAAGACAGCACACGAACGCAACTGTACGACCGCCTTGCCGAACTGGAGCCCGACAGAGCCGTGTGGTACCATAAAAAATCTAAGCAGTGGGCGGAATCAAGGTAGGGGGGCAAAAGCAAGGTTTTTAAATATGCCTAAAACTATTTTCGTGCTTGTGCCATCTATAATTCAGAAACAACCTTAACCCGGTTTTGTGGCCGAAACTTTACTTGACATTGCCATGATGCATTCCGATTCCCTGATCGCCCGCGCCCGCGAAGGGGACAAGAATGCCCAAGGCAAATTAGTGCAGCTCTGGTACAAGCGCATCTACAATTTCAGCTACAAGTTTTTCTTCGACCACGACCTGGCCATGGAAGTTTCGCAGAAGACGTTCATCAGCATGCACAAAAATCTGGTGAGCTTACAAGAAGTGGCGCGGTTCAAGTCTTGGCTCTACACCATTGCCGTGAACTATTGCCGTGAAGAGGCGAGAAAGAAAAAAGCAAGCCGTTCGTTTTCATTGAATGACTTGAACCCGGGCGAGGGCGAAGAAAGTTACCGGTGGGAAGAGAGCCACCACCGCAACGAAAACCCTGAGCGCCAACTGCGGCACAGCGAGCTCTCGGACTTGTTGCAGAAATGCCTGATGCAATTGAGTGCCGAGCAGCGCGAGGTGGTGATTATGAAAGAGTACGAAGGGTTGAAATTCAGAGAGATTGCCGAGGCACTGAATATTTCGGAGAACACGGTGAAGTCGCGGATGTACTACGGGCTGAATGCGTTGAAGAATATTTTTGAGCAGAAAAAAATTACGAAAGAAACCATTGGTTATGAACTATAGACCCGATGAAAATGTGCTGATCGCTTACCTGTATGGCGAGCTCGGCACGAACGAAAAGGAGAAGTTGGAAAATTATTTTCAACAACATCCAGAAGAGCTTGCCAAGTTGCGCGCACTGAGCGAAGTGCGCGAAGTGATGAGCCTTGTGCAAGACAAAGAGGTGATTGCGCCTCCTGTCTTTGTTGACGACATCAAAGAAAGGCCACTTTGGCAATCGCCCTACGTGAGGTTTGCGGTGGGCATAGCTGCTTCCATTTTGTTCCTTCTTGTTGCAGGAAAATTACTTGGCCCTGAAATCACGTATTCAAACGGTGAGCTGCGCATCAGCTTTGGAAAGAAAACAGAACAAGTCGTTCCTGCCAATAACCTTACGGAGGAAAAAGTGAGCGACATGATCGCCTCGTCATGGGCAAAGAACAATGAATCGTTAACCGCTGCGCGAAATGAAGATCAGAAAAAATTGATGCAGACCATTGTCGATTTCAATTCTAAGAAAATAGATGCACTAACGAAGACTGCTTCGCAAGCAAATCAAGACGAGGTGCGTTCGTTTGTGGCCGGGCTGCAAGAACAGAACTTGAAATTGATGAAAGATTATTTTCAACTCTCCACGGCCGATCAAAAAAAATACATGGAAACGTTGTTGGTGGATTTTTCAACTTACCTGCAAGAGCAGCGCAAGCAAGACCTGCAATTTGTGCAGGCCAAAGTGAACAATTTAGAAAAGAACAACAACCAGTTTAAACAAGAGACCGAACAAATCCTGACGAGTTTGATTTCGAACCCGGGCAAGAAGCAAAACAATTATTGATCAGGATTTAAGGATTTGAAGATTAACACGATACAATGGCGCTATGGCGAACTAATGAAACAAAGAATTAAAAATTTTAAATAAAAAGTTATGAAAAAGATGATGTTGGTGTGGATGGTGCTGGCGAGCACAATGGTGCTGGCGCAGAGCAAAGTGGATGACGAGCGCATGCAGCGCGACTTGCAAGTGGCCGAAAATATTTTGGGCACGCTGATCAAACAACAATTTGGCAAGCGGCAGTTCTTCCCCATGGAAGTGCAGGCGAGCTACCTGCCCGGCTATGGCGTTACATTCCGTGTGCCTTCCGAAATGTTTGGCAACATGTTTTTTATGCAAGAAGACGATGGCAGTTGGAACATGGATGGCCCGCCAGTGCCGCCAGCCCCTGTAATTGCTGGGCAGCCGGGGTCATCGTTCAGCTACTCGTACAGTACCACTGACGAGCACAGGGCTGAAGAACAAGCCGAAGGAAAATATACGAAAGCAAAAAAGCCGAGAGTGCTTAACCAAGCCAAAACCTATAAAGGCCGTAAAACAAATACCGACAGTACCAGCAATGCCTACCACGAAAAAATAATGGAGGCTGCTAAAAATTTTATTGCCGACTATGGCGACTTGCTCACACAGTTGCAGCCCAACGAAAAAATTGTGGTGACCAACAAAAGTGAAGGCAACGGTTTTCGGATGACATGGATAGGCGCCATGGGCCGTGGTCAAAAGCAAAACCTGGTCACCGTAGAAGGAACGAAAGCCGATGTGAACCAATTCCGTCAAGGCAAAATGACGCGCGAACAATTGCTGGAAAAATTGAAAGTGGTGAACAGCGAGATCAGCGATGAACTGCAGCCCGACCTGGAGTTGCTCTCCAGCATCTTCAACCGGCTCTACAGCCGCGATCTCTCAAAAACATTTTTCAGCGATGGCAACATCTACTACGAGCGCATGAAAGACTTTGGTGCGATCTATCACATGCAGGCCTACTCGAGCAACCAGCAAGATGGCGAGCGGTACGACATGCCCACCATCCGTTTGCAAGATGTGGATCAAGAAACGCGCGACAAAAAAGTGAAAGAACTTTACCCTGAATTTGAAAAGAACATCAAAGAAGACATGATCGAGTATGGGCGAACATTAAAAAGTTTGAAAGACGAAGAACAATTGATGATGGAGGTGAGCCTGACACGGTGTAGAAATTGTGGCATCCCCTCCACCCTCGAACTGGCCGTGAAAAATTTGGTGTTGAAAGATTATTCTTCGGGCAAGATCACCAAAGAGGCTGCGCTGGCAAAGATCACCATGAAGAAAGGCGCTGTGCAATAATTTTTTTGAGAAAAATTTTGAAAGGGCTTTTCGGGAGGAAGGCCTTTTCTTTTGAGGCAATGGGCTTCGGCAAGGGATGGAAGTGAAAACTGCCCTTGCCGAAGCTGCTTCGCGCAAGCAGGCCCGAAGTGTGCTGGCCTTATAAATTATTTTGTTGGGCATTGAACAGAAATACATTGACAAAATATTCAGTATGTTTTACAGGGCCTCTGTGAACTCTAAGGGGTCTGGCCTGGGCTTGTACATTGCAAAAGAAACGATTGTAAAATTAGGTGGAACAATTAAAGTTGAATCTAAATTTGGGTCATCAACGACATTTGAAATTACAATTCCTAATTCCACTAAAATAAAATGAATAATAAAGAACTCATTGTTGAGTGGAGGAACGGGGGGCAATAATAACAGGGGCAATCTTATTTGAAAAATGTCACGTACCTTTGAAATCATAACAAAAGTGTTGTAGGACGCTGTGAAATGAAAGCAACTAAATCGGATGAAAAAAACAAAAAATATGACTACAAATAAACTTTCCGTTTTAACAATAGTTGTTGTAACTACAATTCTATTCACCAGCTGCCAAAAAGTAATCGGCATTGAGGAAACTCAGACACTTCCGGTGACTCCTTATAGTCCATTAAATGCAACAAAAAAAAGCAATTTAATACAATATCTAAATCATCTCACAAATTGCGACAGCACAATTATAGGGCAACACATTGGAGACATTGGATCACCCTATTTTGATTACGCTTATATCTCCGCCCTTACAAATAAATATGGAAAAACACCTGGATTATTAGGTGTTAATTTGGGATGGGATGATTGTTCAAGAGATTATTCTTCTTATATATCATACATTGATAATTTTTGCAATCAAGGCGGATTAGTAACTTTAAATACCTCTTTTCCAAACCCATCAAACATGAAAGATTTGGGTAGTTTGGAAATAGTTGATTATCAAAAACTATTAAAAGAAGGGAACCCAATTAACAAACATTTTAAAATAATTTTAAATAATATCGGCAATGTCTTACAGCAATTAAAAGACAAAAATGTCATTGTGCTTTGGCGACCATTTCACGAAATGAATGGAGGATGGAGTTGGTATGGAAATATTAACCATTGGGCAACAACTGAAGAATTTAAAAGTATGTGGATTTATATGTACGACTATTTTTATCATGAAAGGCAATTAGACAATCTCGTTTGGGTTTATAGCCCCAATTATCAAAATTCACGCTACGAGAAAGATGTACTATACTATTATCCCGGCTCCAACTATGTGGATGTAGCAGGGTTGGACTATTATCAAGACAACCTTGACAATTTAAATGATCACAACAGTTTTGAAATGATAAAGTCACTTAACAAACCAGTTGTGATTGCCGAAATTGGACCTTCAACCAAGAAAGACGGTTCATTTAACAATAATATTTATAGCGGACTAACAAAAAAAGAGATTGCCTATTTTATGGTTTGGTCAAGTTGGAAGTCAACAAAAATATCTCTAAACAATTGCCAAAACACAGATAGCTTATTTAATAATCCTTTGATGCTAACACAGGATGAAATTCACTATTAAAAACATTAGAAGAACAGGAAAATTTATGAAACAAATTTTAATTTTAGTAATGCTTTTTTTAACCATTCATTTATATGGGCAATCTGATACACCTCATCTTCAAAAAAAACCATTTACTTATGGCGTTCAAATTGGGTATACAGATGGAAAATATTTTACGGCTCTATCTCCTAACTTTGTATTTAGCTATAAGAAAAATTCAGTCTTAATAGGGCCTAATTTATTTTTGCTAAACGGTGGAGGTGAAAATTTTTTCAAAGGATTTCAATTGACTTATAAAAGGTACCCTAACGCTAACACAAATGCAAAAAGATATGATTTTTATTTTTTATACAGCATGTCATATATCATCAGTAAGCATACCGAATCGAGAGAATACATTGATTATAAAACAGGAAATAACCACCCTTCTTCCTATAAACATGATATTAAAAATTTTGACATTCTATTCGGGTATGGGTTTGATTTTAAAATCAAAAACTTTTACATTGATCAAAGCCTTGGCTTGGGAATAAGTTTTATAGGCGAAAATTATTCTCTTGATGTTCCTTCATTACCATCCGCTTCATATAATGAACCCGGCAAATTATCAGACAGATTTGATTTTGCAAGAATGTTTAAAATAGGAATTGGGTATAAGTTTTGACCTTAATTCTATGATGGGTTTAATGACAAACATAAAACAACAATTGCTTTATCACAGAAAGCCAGCAGGTAACACGGGCTTTGGTGTTAGTGGGGGCTGGACATTGTAACGTCAGGTTCGCTATCAGCTTCTGTTTGGGGCTTGACTCTTTTTAAGAAACTTTTCATTAATTTCATCCATCATATTTCTTTTAGGGCATCTCTAAAAACCTATCTTTTTATTACCACAACCCTTCACCCTTCTCCCTGCCTTTGCCGAAACGGCTTCGTGCAGGCAGGCAGAAGAGAAGGGCACAAGGAGTTTTTAGAGATCCCCTTTAATCATTGTCAGTTGGGCAGATGTTTTCCAAAATTCCCCAACTGCACAAGCCTCGAACGTTATGCGCAATTCTCCTTATTTCCTAAGACGAAATTAATTTCGAAAGCTTAACGGACGCATTGTACTTTAGATGTGCTCTATGTAAGGCCGTTACAGCATTGGCGTGTAAGAACCCGAGCGCAATTCTGGTTGAAATGTAAAAGCCTTCTTGTTTACAGCAAGAAGGCTTTGTGTTAAATTTCTAAGTTCAAGTAATAAGTGCAACACAAGGGGATAATATTTTCCACGCTTCAGCATTGGCGCCCACGCCAAAATTCCAGGTCGATACCGCTATCGGTTTAGTGACACGGTGGGTTGGTGCTGCCAAAGCTTTGCCCACAGCCGCGAGCGTGGCCGAGGTTTGAATGAATTTTCTGCGTGAATTTTTCATGTAGGCTGGTTACAATTCAGGTGCTAAAAATAACTTATATTTAATCTCGGAAAAAATCCGAAGCATGACCCGCTCAGGAATCATATTGCCCCTTCTTCTCATTGCCGCCATTGCCAGCCATGCCCAAGTCAATAAAAAAGATTCGCTCGCGCTGGTGGCTCTCTATAATGGCACGAATGGATCTAGCTGGACTGACAACAGCAACTGGCTTATCGGAACGGTGGATACTTGGTTTGGGATTTCGGTAAATGGATCGCGGGTTTCGCAAGTGCAACTTTCGGGCAATGGCCTTTCGGGAATAATTCCTTCTTCTATCGACAGTTTGTTTGTGGTGACGGACGTCAACCTCTCACACAATAATTTGTCGGGCACGGTGCCCGTGGTGAGCAAGATGGCATTGCTCACCAATCTCGATCTTTCATTTAATTCGTTAACGGGAACTTTGCCCGCATCGCTTGGCACATTGCCCAACTTATCCATTGTCGATTTCAGTTCGAATAATTTTAGCGGTGCAATTCCAACTGCGTACGGAAGCTTGCAGAACCTAGGAAGTTTTGTGGCCGCCAACAATGCGCTGACCGCAGTGCCCGTTGGTTTTTTTGGGCTGATGAATTTATTCAACCTCGATTTGTCGCACAACCAAATTGCCGACAGCCTTCGCAACAATGTCTATGGGTTGCAATCGATGAACACCCTCGACTTGTCGTTCAACCTATTTGTGGGCGGGCTTCCCGATTCTCTTTTTGCGTTGACAGGCTTGATTGAATTACGGCTGAACAACAACCAGTTCAGCGAAGACCTTCCCATCACCATCAATCGATTGATCAATTTAAAAGTATTGCACTTGCAGCACAATCAGTTTGATTGTGCCATACCGAGTAGTCTTGATTTTCTTTTTGGTTACCGACTTATCGATGCCAACTTCAGCTTCAACAAGTTCACCTACATGGATAACTTTAGCAATATTGTTCACCCTCTCCCCATCAACAACAATAGGTTACAGTTTGGCGACATCGAAACCAACCTTTCCAACAGCCTCATTTATTCGCCACAAGATTCGGTGAACAACAACCAAGTGGTGTCTGTCATTCAAGGAAACTTGCTTTCACTTTATACTTTCGTAAGAGGGCAGGCCAACTTATATCAGTGGTACCGCAATGGAGTGGTCATCAATGGAGAGACCCATCTACAATATGCAAATCCATCGGCCACCGCGGCCGAAGCCGGATTGTATTATTGCCAGATTACCAGCAGCAATGTGCCGGGGTTGACTTTGTACCGAAAAACAATTCGCGTGTATGTACTTCCTTGTGGAACAAAAATAAATCAGCAGGACTCGCTTGCACTAGTGGCAGTGTACAACAGCACCAACGGTGCGAACTGGAAAACCAAAACCAATTGGCTCACAGGAAATGTGAGCACATGGTTTGGAGTAACCACACAATGCGACCGTGTAACGCAAGTTGATCTCAACAACAACAACTTGGTTGGACCCCTTCCATCGGCTATAGGCAATTTTTCATTTTTGAAATCGTTGAAACTATATGGCAACCCGATTTCGGGAACGATCCCATCGGCCATCGGCAATCTTATCAACCTCAACAGCCTTCAGCTAAACGATGCGCAGCTTTCTGGCCCATTGCCAGCGGCACTCGGCAATCTTGCCCAACTACAATACTTGTACTTGGGCAACAACCAACTTACAGGAAGTATTCCCTCATCCATTGAAACTCTAAGGGTTCTTCAGAAAATAACTTTGTACAACAACCAACTCACTGGCGGTGTGGAAAGCCTGTGTGTGTTCGATCAAATCACTCACATTGATTTTCATAACAATAAATTCTCAGGCGGTTTGCCCGAAGGAATCACACACTTGACGAACCTGATTGTGCTAAATCTGGCGAGCAATAAACTTTCGGGCCCGCTCCCCATCGGGCTGAATAAATTAACGAGTGTGCAAAATTTTGCCTTAGGCACTAATCACTTTAGTGGCACTATACCGAGCTCGCTCTCCTCGATGAGCTCGCTGATTTATTTAGACCTGGAAGGCAACAAACTGACGGGCGATTTCCCGGGCGACATCGGTGTCGGTGATTTTAACCTAACCTACATATACATTGGTGGCAACAACCTCTCGGGGTCATTGCCTTACTCACTCAATGGACTGGCCAAACTTCAACGATTTATTTTCTATGGAAATCATTTCACAGGAACCCTGCCCGGCAATATCGGAGCGTGCACCAACTTGGTGGAACTGCACGCAGGCAACAACCAACTTGACGGGAATGTGCCCGATGTATTTGGCAACTTGACCTCGCTCAGCTTTTTAAATTTGTCGGGCAATTTATTTAATGGCCCTCTTCCGCCCTCATTAAATAGCACAGTACTTACCCAAATGTATTTTAATGACAACCAATTCTCAGGCAACCTGCCAGACTATTCTGCATTGGTGAACCTTAAAGAAATCAATTTCAATAACAATTTGCTGACGGGCACAATACCAAGCTACTTGGGCAGCTTACCCGCTTTGGGTTATTTAAACTTGGGAACAAATCAATTTGTAGGCTCAATCCCCATCGAACTTGGCAACGATCCATTGCTCGGCTGGCTTGATTTAAGCAATAACCAATTGTCTGGTGGCATCCCCAAAGAACTCGGCAATCTTTCGCAATTGAGTATTTTGTTTTTGAGCAACAACCAACTCACAGGTACATTGCCACACGAGTTGGGCAATTGTGCTAACCTTGGTGATCTTGTGATAAACAATAATCAACTTACTGGAAAAATCCCGTCCACGTATTCCAATTTTACAAAACTGTATTGGGTCTCGCTGAGCCATAATTCTTTTACTGATTCAATCCCAACCACTTGGGCTTCCAATGCGCAATTGACAAATTTATTTCTTGATCATAATAAATTTACCTATGTACCAGATTGTTCCGCATTGCCCCAATTGATTATTGTTTCTCTGGACAATAACGCACTTACTTTTGAATCCATCGAACCCTACTATAAAGTAAAATCAAAATTCACTGCTGGGTTTACTTATTTTCCGCAAGACAGCACTGGCCTAAAGCAAAATTTATTGCTGAGGCCACAATGCCCGTTCAATGTTCTGACTAAAGTAGGCGGAACAAAAAATGATTATCAATGGTACAAAGACGGCAGTTTGATTTCGGGGGCAACGTCTGCCACTTTTAATTTGCCCGCCATTGCTGCCGCTAATGCGGGAAGCTACACTTGTTCCGTCACCAACACCCTCGTGGGTGGGCTCACCATCACCACCCGACCAGTGGCACTTGCCGTGAATGCGCCTTTGACTGTAACCGTCAATCCTGCGCCCGGTGTCGTTTGCAATCAAGCTTTGCTGGTGGTCACCCCTTCGGGATTGCCGAACTATCAATGGTACGAAGACGGAAAAAAAATAGTGGGCGCACAAAATGATTCGCTCCTGGTTTACTACGATGGAAACTATACCGTGCAGTACCAGCCCGATGCAGTCTCTTCGTGCAAACTCGTTACGCCAGCGTTTGCCACCACCAACTTGTACATCGACAATCAACCCGTGATCGTCAGCATGGGAACACCGATCACGAAATTATCTACCAGCTATGCTGCGGTTTCGTTTCAATGGTATGTCAATGATAAATTAATTGTGCACACCGATACCGCTGCGCTTTCGGTTTGGTACAATGGTATTTATTATTTGGTGGCGAGGTTGGCCAACGGTTGTCAGTATCGCTCGAACACCATCACAGTGAATGAAAGCCGTTACACCAATCTTGGTCGGCTTGGCGATGAAGGCGACACCGTTCGGTTGACACCTCCCGACCGTGCGCTCACGATTTATCCCAATCCTGCCAAAGGGATAATCACCATCGACACAGGGCCCTTCACCGCACACCGCATGGAAGTGTTTGACAATGCAGGGCAATTGGTTTTCAAAAAAGAATTTGAAGGTTCAACGAACATACTGCAAGTTGATGTGAGCGCGTGGAGCAGTGGCGTATATGTGGTTTCGATTTGGTGCGATGAAAAAAGGATATGGCAAAAGTTGGTAAAATATTAACCACCATCGTGCTGGCACTCGCTGCCGCTTGCTCTACCAACAACGCGGTAGTGCCCGACACCGTTTTGAAAGTGACGGTGTTGAATGAAAGCACCAACTTGCCTTTGAAAGGCGCTACCATTTATCTCTATGACAATACCGATTTATTCACACAAACAATTTCTTCCATTGCCGATCCATCGGGGTATATAACTTCATTGGTGGCCAACGACAGTGGCAAAGTGGTGATCCCTAAATTAAAAGCGGGCGTTCATTATTATGTGTACGCTTATTTCAGAGACACTTCGATCGTGAAGGGCACCTACATCACCCTTGATAATTCTTCATCACAATACGTTTTGAAAAATGAATTGACAAGAAGCTCCATCACATCGATCACTATTCCCGTAAGGCCATCGGACGGGTTCATTGTTTTTTGGACACATCCCTCGAACAATGCAGCCTTGCCCATCGATGCGTTTATCGCCAATGCT
The DNA here is from genome assembly GCA_043780615.1 of Bacteroidota bacterium. GTDB lineage: Bacteria > Bacteroidota > Bacteroidia > Cytophagales > Cyclobacteriaceae > ELB16-189. Next base: position 23,309 of record JAYWDN010000099.1, read on the forward strand.
GCAGCCGGCACACTTACGCAAGGAAACACTGCGCCCGTTGCGTTTCAATCGGGAAGTGTGACCGCACGCGCACGCGCTGGCCAAGCAACGGTAGAGGGAAAGTCGAGCACCGGATGTTTGTGGGCGGGGCAAACAAAAGTAAACGCAGGCGGATTTTCATTTTATAGTTTGCAAGATTGCAGCGTAGGCACAGTGGCATTTTATACCGACAATGTCAATGCAACAGTGTTGCCCATCCAACTTATGTTGAATGCCAACGATGGCATCGGAAATATTTCATCGGTCGTGAGCGCTACTCCTACCATTTGCGCTGCACTTAATCTTATCCGTGCCTCACGCGTGCCCGGCAGCTATACCTATCAGGCCGTTTCGCCCAGTGGCAACTGCGTGTGGAACGGAACATTTACATTGACGGCCGGAGGATGCAACTTGATTTATTTGAACCAATGCAACTGAGGAAAATATTTTTTGGGTTGATGATCAGTGGCCCAAGTTTGGTTTGGGCACAGGCGGAGTCCGCCAAAGTGAATGGCTACTTAGGGACTACGCTATTGCCCAGTTCAAAACAGGAACTGCTCGGAGGTTTCAGCGCGGGCCTCACAGTAGGTGTTGGCATTTCAAAAACAATGTTAGAAAAATTTGTACTCAACCCGAACATAGAGTTCACGGCTTCTTCAAAAGAGCATTTTTCTTTTTCGCTGCTTTCCCTCCACCTCAACTTAAAATATTATCCGATTTCGTTGAGCAAGGTGAGACCGTACCTCATGGCCATTGGCAACTTATCGTTTATGAATTTACATCAACAAGCTTACGCCACCGCACAAACTCCCGATGCCATTTACTATGGCACAGACCCCAGCAATATTGTGGTGAGCCAAGTGGTGTACCGCGAGCCCGATTTGAAATTGCAGTTTGCCCCCACCGTGGGCATAGGGGCTGGACTTGGCATGGACTTTACCTTTAAATTGAAATGGGTTCCCTTCGTGCAATATTCTTTTGTGAACTACTTTTCAAAATCGTCCGGCTTGCTCAACAACAATTTTAAAAACAACACGGCCAACCTATCCACTCAAAATATAGTATTGGGCTTGCGCTACAATTTGTATCAATCGCTTTCGAAATAGTCATTTTGTGGTTTGCTCCGGGCGGGCAATACTTTCGTAAGTAATCTGAATACAGCGTGGCTCAAACGCTGCGCGCAGAATACTATTGCATCAGCATTTTATTTTACTAACTTTAAAAACGATAAGCATGTACCTATGGCCAAACTAAAGAACATCATCAAGCAGCTCTCGGAAAAGGATTTCAAACAAATCCACGATTCATTGATGGAAAGCAATGCCGACAAGTCTGCTTACGTGCTGAAATCATTGCGCGAACGTCAACTATCCGACAGCAAAATAATGGTGGAAGTAGGTGTGAATGCCAATGCCTATTACACTTTACGCTCGCGCCTCAACCAAAAAATCGAAGAGCATCTACTCCAGCAAATGGAAAGCCCGCGCACCGACATTTTGCGCAAAGTGGCCAACCTCAACGAGGTACTCTTCACTAAAAAACGAGCCATCGCCATTGCCACTTTAAGAAAATTAGAAAAAGAATTGCAAGACTATGACTTGGCCAGCGAACTGACAGTGGTGTACAAATCGTTGAAAAAATTGCACATTCATTCGCCCGAATATTTTGGCTATTCGCAACTCTACAATCGCCACATTGCCTTCATGCTCGCAGCGGACAAGGCGGAAGATCTTCTTTCTGATTATTTCAAAAAATACGGCAACTATTATTTTACGGGCGACCCCACCGAAAAACTCGGGCTTACTTTGCTGCTAAAAGAAATGCAAAACGTGTCGAAACTTTACGAATCGCACCGCTTGTACATGTACCACAGTTGCATGCTTATTTTTCATCGGCTTTTTGTAGAACCAGATGAAACAAACCAAGACGGAGAGGCCATCGAAGATATTTTTGTGCGCGCTCAAAAAATATTTGAGACGTATAATCTCGACCCACTCTATTATCATTTGAACTTAGTGTTTGAGTTTTTACACCTCGAATATTACAACCACTACAAAGTTTATCGTCAGGCCGACAAATATTACGAAGAAGTAAATGATGCGGTGGCCACACTGTTGGTCAACTATTCTAACTACACGTTTACGGCTCGTTTCTTGATTTCAAAATTGGAACGCCACCTGCGCAACAACACCGAGAAAGCATTGTATGCTGAAAACGAAAGCCTGTTGGTGGACATTGAGACTGAAGAACAAGATGTGCCCAAGCATGTGATCTACGTTTGCTACCGTGTCCTGAGTTGCTACTATGTTGGCAAGTATGATGAGGCCGCCAAGATCATCAACACGCTGCTTAATGAGGTAAGCCTGAAAAAATATCCGTTTGTGTTAATGGAGGTCAAAGCGTTGCTTGCGCTACAATATTGTTTGCTCAACGATTTTGAATTATTTACCCAATTAGTCAACAGCATGCAGCGGCAGATCCGTTTGTTTGGAGAAGATCATTGCGAAAACCTAATGCTGTTCTTGAAAATGCTGCGCACCGCCCAAAGCGAATCGAAAAAGGAAAAGGAGAAAAAGATCAGAGCCATTCTCCCCAAGTTCAAAGAATTCAACATCAATTACTTCTCCCCTACTTCATTGATCAAGATGGACGAGGTATTTATAGAAATACTCTCCTCTATTGAGGGTGCAGTAGATGCTTGACCTTAAAGGTCGATCTTCATAATACTATCGTGCGAAAGTGGCTTGTTGAGGTACAACTTCACATTGTCGTATTTTTTTGAACGATTGAAATCTTGCGGGTTGATGGAAGAAGTGAGCATCACAATTCTACATTTCTTGCGCGTGAGCGGACTGAGGTTTTCAAATTCGTCTAAAAATTGAAAGCCATCCATCAGCGGCATGTCAATATCTAGAAAAATTACATCGGGCAATACTTTGTCGGCCATGTCCATCTTCTCCATGTTTTTCAAAAACTCGATGGCACTTTTAGCACCCGTGTGAGTATAAATATTCTCAGTGATGGCTGCCGCTTCGATCATCTTTTGATTGATCAAGTTGTCGATCTCATTATCATCGATAAGCATAACACAGCGGTATTTTCTTGAAGCCATATAAATTAATTGATCACGCTAAAATTAAACTGAATAAGTTGGTTTTCCAAACCACGTTATAGATCAAACTTGATTCCCTGCGCCAACGGCAGGCTGTCGCCAAAGTTGATGGTGTTGGTTTGTCTGCGCATGTACACTTTCCAAGAATCAGATCCCGACTCGCGCCCCCCACCCGTTTCTTTTTCGCCACCGAAAGCTCCACCTATCTCCGCGCCCGAAGTGCCAATGTTCACATTCGCGATACCGCAATCCGATCCACCATGCGACAAGAATTTTTCCATGTCTTGCAAACGCGTGGTCATAATCGCAGAAGACAGTCCCTGCTTCACTCCATTCTGCAAAGCGATGGCTTCGTCAATGGTTTTGTATTTGATCAAATACAAAACCGGTGCAAATGTTTCAGCCTGAACTATCTCAAAATGATTTTTTACTTCAGCGATAGCGGGCTTTACATAGCATCCCGATTCGTAGCCTTTACCTTTAAGGGTTCCGCCCGGTACCACAAATGTCCCTCCTTCGTTTTTGATTTTTGTGAGTGCGCTTTTATAATTCTTCACCGCCAAGGTGTCGATGAGTGGCCCAACGTGGTTGTGTTGATCGAGTGGATTGCCAATGCGCAACTGTGCGTACGCTTTCTTCAACCGATTTTTTATTTCGTCATAAATTTTTTCGTGAATGATCAACCTGCGCGATGATGTACAGCGTTGCCCGGCTGTGCCCACCGCGCCAAACACCGCACCGATGATCGCCATGTCTATGTTTGCATTTTCGGTGATGATGATGGCGTTGTTGCCACCTAACTCTAACAGCGCACGACCTAATCGCGCGCTCACCGTTTGCCCTACTGCTTTACCCATACGCACCGATCCCGTTGCCGATACAAGTGGAATATTTTCTTCGGCACACATCAGTTGCCCGATTTTATAATCGCCATTGATGATGCACGACACACCCTCGGGCACTTCGTTTCTTTCAAAAACTTCGGCCACGATATTTTGACAAGCAACGCTGCACAACGGAGTTTTTTCCGAAGGCTTCCAGATGCAAACATCACCGCAAACCCATGCCAGCATTGCGTTCCAACTCCATACTGCTACCGGGAAATTAAATGCAGAGATAACCCCAACAATACCAAGGGGATGATACTGCTCATACATACGATGCAACGGTCGTTCCGAGTGCATCGTCAATCCATTCAGCTGACGCGATAAGCCTACGGCAAAATCGCAGATGTCGATCATCTCTTGCACCTCGCCCAAGCCTTCTTGATACGACTTGCCCATTTCATACGACACCAATTTGCCAAGATGTTGCTTTTGCTCGCGCAATGCTTCACCAATCTGTCGCACCACTTCGCCACGCTTGGGTGCCGGCACCATGCGCCACGCAGCGAATGCTTTCTGTGCTTGTGCCACTACTTTTTCAAAAGATTTTTCATCACTGGATTCTACGCGGCCAATCAATTTGCCATCTACAGGCGAAAATGAATCAATGTACTTGCCCGAAGACTTGATCCATTTTTTCCCTGTACTCGTTCCTGCGTTTGATTTTTTTACATTCAGCGATTGCAATGCTGCCTTGATACCAAAATCTTTCATTGTGATTCTTATTTATAAATGGGAACCTGCCTTCGCTAAAACTCCGGCAGGCAGGTGCAAACTTAGATGAAATTGGCCACAGATGACACCGATCCATGCGGAAAAAAAATCGGTTTAATCCGTGTTCATCTGCGTAATCTGTGGCAGTCTGC
>JAYWDN010000100.1:0-4239 GCA_043780615.1 Bacteroidota bacterium
TCATCCCTCTCCAAAATAAATCTTTAGACCATTTCCCTTCTCCTTTGGAGAAGGTGGCCGAACCTGTCCGTCCGAAGCGCAGCGGAGGCGGAGGCCGGATGAGGTGAGAGCGAATGAGCTTGCCAACCGAAACGAGTGAAGGTTGGGGTGAGGTTGGTTGATTTTAAGATTTACGATTTAGCACATGAACAGTATTGAGATAAATCCAACACGACAGTCTCCCCTCTCCTTTGGAGAGGGGCCGGGGGTGAGGTTGATCAAAAGCATGACAGCACAAATTTATAACGTCACTGCGAGCACCCGCGCAGCAGGTGCGTTGTGCGAAGCAGTCTTCAAGGAGATCGCTTCGCCCCACCCGCTTTCTTTCGCAGGTGCTCGCGATGACGAAATGCATTCACCCCTCTCCTTTGGAGAGGGGCTGGGGGTGAGGTTGAAGGGGATGAGGTTATGATCAAAATAAAACAACGCGACATCACCGATTGTGGGGCAGCCTGCCTTGCTTCGATTGCGGCACATTACAATTTGAAATTGCCGGTGTCTCGCATACGGCAGTTGGCATCTACTGATAAGAAGGGCACTAATGTTTTAGGGCTTATTGAAGCGGCAAACAAATTAGGCTTCGATGCCAAAGGTGTGCGTGGCGAGTTTGATAGTTTGTTCAAAATCCCAAAGCCTGCTATTGCGCATATTATTGTAAAAGAAGTGCTGCACCATTATGTGGTGATCTACAATGCTACGCCCAAGTACATTGAAGTGATGGACCCGGGCGATGGAACGATGCACCGCCATAGCCACGAAGAGTTTAAAAAGTTGTGGACAGGCGTGTTGGTGATCTTGTTGCCCAACGAGAGTTTTGAAATTGGCAACACAAAAATTTCAGTTTCTGCACGGTTCTGGTCGCTAGTGCGCCCGCACAAAGCAATGATGGCTCAAGCCTTGTTTGGTGCATTGGTTTACACCATCGTGGGTCTATCCACGTCCATCTACGTTCAAAAAATAATAGACTACGTGCTGGTCGATGGCAATAGAAATTTGTTGAACTTGATGAGCGTGGTAATGGTGGGGCTGCTGCTGGTGCAGATTTTTATTGGCGCGAGCAAAAGCATTTTCACCATGCGCACTGGGCAGCTGATTGATGCCCAACTGATCTTGGGTTATTACAAACACTTGCTCAAACTTCCCCAACAGTTTTTTGATACCATGCGGGTGGGCGAGATCATCTCGCGCATCAACGATGCCGTGAAGATCAGGGCATTTATCAACGATGTGCTGATCAATTTTGCCGTGAACATTTTTATTTTGATCCTCGCCTTCGCGCTGATGTTTACTTATTATTGGAAGCTGGCCTTGGTTATTTTGCTGATCGTGCCGTTCTATTCCCTCATCTATTTCATCACCAACAAACTCAACAAAAAATCAGAACGCAAGTTGATGGAGAACGCGGCCGAGTTGGAGTCGCAATTGGTGGAGTCGCTCAATTCAGTGAGTACTATTAAAAGCTTTGGGTTAGAAAGTTTCACCAATTTAAAAACCGAAGTGCGGTTTATCACCTTATTGAAAACCGTTTATCAATCGGGTGTCAACAGTATTTTCACGAGCAACTCGTCCGAATTTTTTTCGCGCTTGTTCACCATCGTTTTATTGTGGGCAGGTGCTGGCTTTGTGTTAGACAACCAGATCACGCCTGGAGAACTTCTCTCCTTCTATGCGCTCATCGGTTATTTCACAGGCCCAGTCAGTAGTTTGATTGGCATGAACAAGACTATACAAAATGCAGTGATCGCTGCCGATCGTTTGTTTGAGATCATGGATTTGGAAAGAGAGAAAGACGAAAACACCATAAAACTTTCTGCCGAAATGATTGGGGATATTTCATTTAAGGATGTACACTTTCGGTACGGTTCACGAGTGACGGTTTTTAAAGGAATGAACTTGTTGATTGCGAAAGGAAAAGTAACGGCATTGGTTGGCGAGAGTGGCTCGGGCAAATCAACCTTGATTTCGATTTTGCAAAACCTCTATCCAATCCAAAGCGGGAGTGTGTCTATCGGGCAATACGATTTGAAGTACATCGAAAACGAATCGCTGCGAAGGAAGGTAAGTGTAGTGCCGCAAAAAATAGACTTGTTCGCGGGCAACGTGGTGGACAATATTGCTGTTGGTGATTTTGAGCCCGACATGAAAAAAATTATTGGCATTTGCACCGGGCTTGGCATCATGGACTTCATTGAAAAATTACCGAACCATTTCAACACTTATCTTGGCGAGAATGGAGCAACTTTATCGGGCGGGCAGAAACAAAGACTTGCCATCGCAAGAGCACTTTACAAAGACCCGGAGATTTTAATTTTAGATGAAGCCACTTCCTCCTTAGATTCGGCATCCGAAAAATATGTTCAACGCATGATTGATTTACTAAGAGAGGAACAGAAAACGGTTATCATCATTGCCCATCGCCTCAGCACCGTACTTCATGCCGATAAGATTGTGGTGCTTCACGAAGGGACTGTAGTAGAAGAAGGCACCCACGATGAACTACTCGCCAACCAAAAAAACTACTATCAACTTTGGAAGCAACAGTTCCCCATGATGGCGGAAAGTGTTTGATTGAAATAGGCATATTGCCGAACACCCAAATTATACGATTTTGGATTTACGATTTGGGTGTAACCTGAACGATACCGATATAAATCTACCAAGCCAGTCACCCCTCTCCTGTGGAGAAGGTCGGGGTGAGGTTTCACAGTAATGTGTTATTTTTGCCGATTCAAGAACTAACAGATGCCTTCAAAGATTGTTTTGGTTACGGGTTCGGCAGGCTTCATCGGCTTTCACCTTTCACAAAAACTACTTTCGCAAAATTTTAAAGTGATCGGCTTCGACAACCTCAACGATTACTATGAGGTAGCACTAAAACATTCGCGCTTAGCCCTCTTGCAGCAAAACCGCAACTTCACTTTTGTGAAAGGCGACTTGCAAAACCGCCAACTGCTGGAAGAAACTTTTTCGAACTATAAATTTGATTACGTGGTCAACCTGGCCGCGCAGGCAGGCGTTCGCTATTCCATCGAAAACCCGTATGCCTATTTGGAAAGCAACATTCATGGCTTTCTAAATATTCTTGAGGCTTGCCGCAATCACAAGCCTGCTCATTTGGTGTATGCCTCGTCCAGTTCGGTGTATGGTGCCAACAAGCAGATGCCGTTTTCGGTGCACCACAATGTTGATCATCCCATTTCATTGTATGCCGCTTCAAAGAAATCAAACGAGTTGATGGCGCACACCTATGCGGCACTTTATAAACTACCCACTACCGGGCTTCGTTTCTTCACGGTGTATGGCCCCTACGGCCGCCCCGATATGGCACTGTTTATTTTTACAAAAGCAATTTTGGAAGGTAAACCCATTGATGTGTACAACCACGGAAAGATGAGGCGCGACTTCACTTATGTGGATGACATTGTCGAAGGCATCGTTCGTTTATTGCCGAATGTACCCCAGGCCAATTCAAGTTGGAATGCACTGCAACCCGATCCTTCGTCAAGTTTTGCACCCTATAAACTTTACAACATCGGCAACAACAAGCCCGTAGAACTTTTGTATTTCATCGAAGCACTCGAAAATAAATTGGGAAAGAAAGCGGTGAAAAACTTTTTGCCGCTGCAAGATGGCGATGTGCCCGAAACCTTTGCTGATGTGGATGACTTGATCAGCGAGGTGGGTTTCAAACCTGCCACTTCAGTGGAAGTTGGAATTGGAAAATTTGTAAACTGGTATTTGGAGTATTATAAAATAAAGAAATAGTGGACATGGAAAAAATTGCGATCATCGGGTTGGGCTATGTGGGCTTGCCACTGGCCGTGGAGTTTGGAAAAATAATCGAAGTGATTGGGTTTGATATTAATCAATCCCGGATCGATGAATTGAAAAAAGGAGTTGACCGCACGCTCGAAGCCGATGCGGAAGAACTGAAAAGCGCAAAACACCTTTCGTTTTCTTCAGATCAAAATGCGTTGAAGACCGCCAACTATTTTATTGTAACTGTGCCCACGCCCGTTGACGAGTACCGTGTGCCCGACTTGCGCCCGTTGCAGTCGGCAAGCAAAACCGTGGGTGCTGCGTTGAAGAAAGGCGACACCGTCATCTATGAATCCACGGTTTATCCCGGCTGCACCGAAGAAGTATGTGTGCCGATCTTAGAAAAAATTAGCGGACTGAAATTCAATAAAGATTTTTTCT
>JAYWDN010000101.1:0-11652 GCA_043780615.1 Bacteroidota bacterium
CCTCCGCAAGTACCTTTCTTTCAAAAAGTACATCTCGATTTTCATTTGAACCACAAGTACCACTTGATGCGGATTTTTAAGAGCTCACCAAGTCGCTCATTTTAACGTCTCAAATCTATACGTTTTCCCCACAGAATTGTAACATAATTGTTACATATATAATACATCATTAAAAATCAGGCCAAAATCGAGGCTTTTTTTGCCAATTTTTAGCTGATTTTTTTATGATAAAATTCATCGCAAAAATTTAACACTAAAAACCGCCTGTTTTTTCACGAAAAATTTTTAATAAAATGCCTGCCTGTCGGGCGCAATTTACACAAAATATTTTAGCCAGTGTAAATTTGTATATCATTACCAAAATAATTTTAAAATTTCCTACAAGTACTTGGCCATACATAGTACTATTCCGTATAATAGTTAAGATTTACTTAAAATACGGACTATGAACCTTGGAAACACGCAAATCCAGATGCGAAAGGGCATTTTGGAATATTGCATCCTCCACATCATTGCGCGGGGCGAAACCTATGCCTCAGACATGCTGGACGAACTTACCGCTGCCCGGATGATTGTGGTGGAAGGAACTCTGTACCCTTTATTAACACGGCTGAAAAATGCAGGCCTGCTCGAATACAAGTGGGTGGAGTCCAAGTCGGGGCCGCCACGCAAATATTATAAGCTCACCCTTGTGGGCGAAAATTTTCTCAACGGCCTCACCGAAACATGGCACGACTTAGTGCATTCTACTGAAATCATCCGTACCAAAACCACCACAAAAATTTAAACCCCACCCATTTTTTTTACGATTATGAAAAAGACACTCACCATCAACATCAGCGGCATCGTCTTCCACATCGAAGAAGATGGCTATGAAACGTTGCGCAAATACCTCGACTCGATCAACCGCTACTTCAGCACCTTTGAAGACAGCAGCGAAATCCTGGCCGACATTGAAAGCCGTATTGCCGAAATTTTCCTTTCCAAACTCAACGAAGGCAAGCAAGTGATTATAGCCGAAGACGTAGCCCAGCTTATGGTCACCATGGGCAACGTGAACGACTTCAAAGCGGCCGAAGATCCCGATAGCCATCGGGATGAATTTACTCACGCAGCCCAACCACAGGCTGACACTAAACAAAATACTGCGCAGTCATCGAATTCTAAAAAATTATTGCGCGATCAAAAAAGAAAAATCCTTGGCGGGGTGTGTGCTGGGCTCGCTCACTACTTCAGCATCGACCCCGTGTGGCCACGGCTGATCTTTGCGCTGCTCACGCTCGGCTACGGTGGCGGGCTGCTGGTCTATATTATTTTGTGGATCGCATTGCCAGGCGATGAAAACATAGAGGAAGAAAGCAGCGTGAAAAAAATGTATCGCAATCCCGAAAGCAAAGTGCTGGGCGGAGTGGCCGGTGGCATCGCGGCATTTTTTGGTTCCGATGTTGTGCTGATCCGGATTCTTTTTGTCATCCTCAGTTTCTTTGGCGGCTTTGGTGTTCTTCTTTACATCATATTGTGGATTTCAATACCAGAGGCGAAGTCGATCACCGATAAAATGAAAATGCAAGGCGAGCCGGTCACACTTTCAAACATCGAATCCAGTGTGAAGAAAAGCTTGAGCGAAAAAGACGTGGAAGAAAGCACGCTCACCAAGATTATTTTGTTCCCGTTCCGTGTGTTGGCTGCCGTTTTAAATTTCATCGCCAAAATACTCGGCCCTGTTTTTAAAGTATCGATCGATGTGCTGCGCGTGATGATCGGTATTGTCATTCTATTGACAGGCCTCTCGTTAGTGCTTTCGGTTTTGCTCGCCTTCGGTTTGCTCTTCGGCATTGTTTCATCTTCTTCGTTGCCCGAGTCGTGGGGCTTTGCCCACTTAGACGGGATCAACCTTCCACTCGATGCCATCAAATCCACTTTCCCCACATGGACTTTTGTCGCAGCGTTTTTTGTGGCACTCATCCCCGCACTGTTCATTCAACTACTTGGCAGTTCCATCATCGCCAAGCGCATGGTGGTGCGCCCACTGGTAGGCTGGTCGTTGTTCGTGATATTCTTCCTCAGCATTTTAGTGACTGCGTTTTCGCTTCCGCGAATTATTTTATCTTTTAAAGAAGAAGGCGAACATAAAATTGAAAAAACTTTTGACCCTAACGGGAAAACGATTGTGTTCAAAGTCAATGAAACCGGGCTTGACGATTATCGTGTCACCGATCTTTCCATCAAGGGCTATGTGGGCAAGCAATTAAAATTGACCGAGCGGTTTATTGCGCAAGGCAGCACACGCAAAAACGCGATCGAAAATGCACAGATGATTTTGTACAATGTGCAGCAAGTCGACAGCGTGCTCACCTTCGATAGCAACATCGCGTTTGTCAAAGGCGCAAAGTTCCGCGCACAGCGGCTGGAGTTGGAACTGCTCGTGCCCTACCAGCAACCGTTTGTGATCGATGGCGACATGTGGCGCTTGATCGACAACTACGGTGGCCGATGGAATTATTCGGAAACCGATCAGCCACAAACTTGGAAAATGACCGAGAAAGGATTGGAGTGCATCAGTTGCCCTGCGTTGCCAAAAAATGAACAAGGGCTGGGCGAGCAAGACCAATTCGGGTTGAAAGATTTTGACGAACTGGACTTGGCGGGCGTGTTCAACCTGATCATTCGCCAAGGCGAAAACTACTCGGTGGAGATGGAAGGACGTGTAGAAGAAAAGAAAAAATATAAAATTGAACAAGCTGGAAATGTATTGGAGATCGACTTCCGTTCGGGCAACAAAACATTTTGGATGAACGACCGGGGCGATGATCTTGTGAAAATCTACATCACCTTGCCCAACTTGAAAAAACTAAAAGTGAAAGGCGCTGGCAAAATAAAAATCGATGGCTTCCACGAAGACGCCATGGATATTTCGTTGGTGGGCGCAATGACCTGCGATGCCAATCTTCATGCGCAAAATCTGCAGCTGGATTTATCGGGGCCGATGGTTTTTGAATTGGATGGCGAGGGCGATTTTTTGGAGGCAGACGTAAGCAAGGTGGCGCAGTTGAAAGCCAGTGGCTATGAAGTGCGCCACGCCATTGTCAACGCACGTGAGATGGGCCGCGCCCGCGTGAACGCCCACGAGACCGTAGAGATTGAAACGGACTTTACGGGCTCTGTAAAATATCAAGGCAATCCCGAAGTGATCAGAAAAGATTAATTTTTTAGATATTAGTCGTCAGACCACTTGAAGTGCTATATTCTATTTCTTGTAGTCGCCTGGCCACTGCGAGTGCCCCGGCGACTTTACTTTTTAAAAAAGAGGAAGCTGTGCTTCTTCATTTTTTGTGCTGGGGAGGATTCTTTTCTTTGGTGCATAAACTTCTTCTATAATTTCATTTCGTTCTTCTGCCTGTGCTAACACGATTTCAATATCGGCAATGGCTTCTTCGATTTCGTTGGCGGCATCGGCAATGTTGTTTTCATACTTGTAGATGCGCGCTTCAATCAACTGAACGCGCCACACTTCCAATAAATCCAACGCGCCATCATCGCGCTTTTGCTCGGCCAGTATGGATTGCATATTCACCAACTCCAGCCGCTCGCTCAGCTTTTTGTGCGGCCATGTGGCCATTAGCTCAATGTTGGCCTCGGCATTTTCTTTGTCATGTTGGATGCGCTCTGCTTTACTCATCGCTACCTCCTTCCACAATTTTTATTTCCTCTGGCGTGAGCTGGTAAAGTTCGTACACCAGTTTATTTATTTTTTCCTCGCTGTGCGTAATACGGGTTTTGATTTGTTGAATGTTCGATGGTAACTTTTCTGATTTTAAAAGTTCGTGCAATTTTAGAATCGCTTCAACCTCGTTTACAATTTGCGATTGGAGTTTCTTTTCCTTTTCCGACTTTGGAATTGGGATTCTCAGTTGCTCAACGTAAATAATTTTTAGGCGATAGAATCCACCTTGTACTTTATCGCAAATATTGATCAATTGAAATTTAGAAGCAGATGAATTCAGAACACCAAGCAAATACTTATCGTCTGAAATAATTAATTGATTGTTATCATTTCCATAATACTTCTTAAGATCTAATGCAAAGCAAGCAACTGAGTCGCTTATACCTGGCCAAAGAATTTTAGGTTTTTCAAATACATCATAATATTCACAAGGCCTTAATTCCCACCAATAATCACCTTGATCATATCTCTTTTTTGCCTTTTGCTCGTATGGTTTTAAATGTTTTGTGATCGGAGAATAATTTTCAGTTAACCAAGACCAAGGGTTTTTACTACCCTTACTATTTTTTCGTGTGAATCCTGTTGGAAAAAGAATCAACGATTTATCGCTCTGTGGTTGTTGAAAGCGATTTATATCACGACCCGCAAGGAAAGGCTTAATCACTTCCGCACTTCTTATATCTGCAGCTATAAGCTTTTCTTTAGTTTTCTCATCAATAACAAAAGCTTCATTTAATCCTGTCTTGATGCCGTAATATATTTCACCTTTCACATAATCTTTCAACGAAACACCTACACTTTTAAGCTTTTTGAGAATATCCTGTTCGCCTGCTGTTGCTAAGTTCCAACTTTCATCTTTCAGTGATTCTTTCTGTGCTTTTGCAAAAAGTTTTTCTAGGTATTTCGAAAGCTCCGTGAACTGCAACGTTGGTACTTTAACAAAGTCAAATGACTGATTTTGCTGATTTTCTTTTCCCGCAATAAGGATACAGGTATAAGTTGTTGCTGATTGAAAAACAGGAAGATCTCCAAAGTCAATAATTTGATGAAGGTTCTGTGCTTTCAACCATTTGCGCAACGGTTCACCGTAATTAGCGCGCATCCATTTGTTGGCTACAATTATTCCAAACAAGCCAGTGCTGTTTAGCAATTGAATGCCACGCTCAATAAAGTAACTGTACAAGTCTGCCATGCCATGGTAGACTTTGAAATGCGATTCAAAATATTCTTTGAAATCCAGCAGAAGTTCTTGTCGCACGTAGGGCGGATTGCCAATCACGGCATCAAAGCCACCTTGCTTAAACACTTGTGGAAATCCCTTGTTCCAGCTAAAGGGTTTTATTTTTCTCTCGTAGCCAAGATCGATTTGGCTATCGTAAAAATCGGTATCAATTAGACTATTGCCGTCTTTGATATTATTGTCAAGGTCAGGCAGCACACGCTCATGAAACATGGCCATTTGCTGATGGATAGATGCTTCGGTTTCACCTTCCATACATTTGAGCAGCAAACTCAACTTCGTTACCTCTACCGCATTGGCATCAATATCTACCCCAAAAATAGTATTGATGAGAATGCGTTTCTTTTCATGCGTAGTTAATGTGCCTTGCGGAGTAAACGGATTATCCTTTCCTTTCTTAGTAGCAAATCCATTTTGGTGATACCAATCAATGTGATAGCTGAGAAGAAAATCAAATGCGCCCAACAAAAACGAACCACTTCCGCAAGCAGGATCTACAATTTTTATCGCGCTGATTTCTTTAGGTGTTTTGCCTTCAATCAATTTGCCTACCGTATTCTTTACAATGTACTCTACAATGTATTGCGGTGTATAATATACGCCTCCAGCTTTGCGCACTTCAGGCTTCTCTTCAATTTTTACGCTTCGGGCGGGCGTGATGCGAATGATTTTGCCAAGGAATTGCTCGTACGCGTTGCCAAGGATTTCCACAGGCATGACCGAAAACTCAAAATTGCATTGTGGGTAATACAACTCATTGATGATGTTCTTCATCACCTTGTTGTCCACCTTCAGCGAAGGCGTGAGGGTGTCTTTTTTAAAATCAAACAAGCCTGAGTTGTATTTGTCATCGGCTAGTTTAAAAAGAGCAAAAAGATTTTTATACGAATCGCCTTTGGCAACGGCTTTTTGCAATTGACCATACGGCTCCACAGCTCTGTCTTCGCAGAAGCGCAAAAAGATTAGTCTGTCGATGGTAAGTTGTACGGCAAAGTTGAGTTGTTCATCGTCTAGCTTGCGATTACTAGTGGCCATGCTTTTAGCAAGGTACTGCCGCCACTCATCTAGGCTTTGTACAAAGCGTTTATCGAGTGTGTCTTTACCTTTTTTGTTGGCATCACTTTGTATAAACTTATCGAATCGGCCTTTGGTTACCGCCTCGTGCGAGAAGGTGTCGTAGATAAAATCAAACTCGGTGAGGTATTCTTCAAAATGAATGTGCTTGAGTCGCGCCACACTTGCGCTGTCGTTCACGTTAGGCACACGCGAGCAATCGTAAACGATAAACTCTTCGAAGTTGGTGAGGATGGAAACGCCTGCTTGCGCACTGCTGCCATAGCGCCTGAGTTGGTATGCCGATTCACGGTTTAGTTTGAGTGCAGGTTTTGTTGATGGTTTTTTTGCCTCCACATAAAACAACCGGCTCTTGCCGCTGCCTTGCAGGCGAAAGCCGTAGTCGGGTGCTTTGGCTTTGCCGCGCACAAATACCTTGTCTTCGTAGATCACTTCACGGTACGATTCGGAATCGCCTCGCTCATTGTCGATATCCCAACCGAGCGCTTTGAAAAAAGGGTTAATGAAATCTTGTCGGGTCTTGGCCTCATTGTAATCAGGCGAGTGATATTCTTCCTGATGTTCGCGGTAACGGACAACCAGTTTGCCGATGATATCTTTTGCTTGCTCTTTGGTCATTGGAAAGGTTTCAAATATAAAGTTTTTTTGACCCAACCCTTAATGTCAGTCGCCCGGCCACTCGAAGTTTCTATTAGTCGCCTGGCCACCTGAAGTGCTATATTCTATTTCTTGTAGTCGCCTGGCCACTGCGAGTGGCCTGGCGACTTGCTTAAATTATTCCAACCCCATGCAACCTCGCTCGTTACAATTGCATCTTCACCGTGCAATTAGTTAAATGAAATTTCAAATCTACCGCGCAAAAGAAACGGAATTGATTGAAGGCTGCCTGCAACAAAACCGCAAGGCGCAGCACTCGCTCTATCAACTATTTGCTGGAAAAATGTTTGCGCTCTGTTGTCGCTATGTAAAAGATCGTGCAGAAGCCGAAGATGTATTGATCACTTCGTTTATAAAAGTTTTTGAAAAAATTAGTCAATATAAAGGTAAAGGGAGTTTTGAAGGATGGATCAGGCGCGTGGTGGTGAACGAGTCGCTCACTTATTTGAGAAGAAACAAAAACATGTACCTCGAAATGGACATCGAAGCGGCCGCTTACGAGCCCGATTATCACAAACTGGAAAACCAACTCGAAGCCGATGACCTGATGAAGATGATCGAAGAACTGCCCGTGGGTTATCGCACGGTGTTCAACTTATACGCGATCGATGGGTTTTCACATCAAGAAATAGCCGATCAGTTAGGCATCAGTGAGAATACTTCCAAGTCGCAGTTGAGTAGGGCACGGGCGCTGCTGCAAAAGAAACTTACAAAAATTGAAAAGGAAATGATTCAAAAAACGAATTGACATGAAAAATAAAATTGATCGGTTTTTCAAAGACAAGATGGAGAGCCATTCACTTCCACCCTCGGAAGAGGCTTGGGTTAAAGTGGAAGCCAATCTTTCAAAAAAAAATAAGGTGATCGCGTGGCGCATCGCGGCTGCTGTTTTGATAATGGGGGCATTGGTCTCTGTGATCATTGGATCGTGGCCGCGTGTTGGGCAACATCAACAATTCATTGCTGCAAAAAAACAGCTTCCTCTTCTTCCTCGGTCGGTGTCCTCACAGACCGAAAATAAGTCTGAACAAAAAGAGATGAGGTTTGTGGGGACACAAACCTCGGGAGAGAGCGAAAATAAGCCCGAACAAAAGGAAAGGCAAGAAATTGAAATAGGGTCTGTGGAGACACCGACCGTGGAGGAGATCGTAGGCAAAGAAATAAAATTGTTAGAAAATAAAATTATGGAAGCAACCCCAAAGAAAGAAGTTGCATCTCCCACATGGAAGGCGATCAAACTTGAGTTTACCCTTGATGGAATTTCTTCAGAAGCAGTGGCCACTGCCGATGATGGAAAGAAATCAGGGTTGAAAAAAGTTTTTGATTTGGCACGCGATGTAAAAAATGGAGAAGCACCCATAAACAATTTGCGCAACATAAAAGACGAATTCTTCGCCTTCAATTTTAAAAAAACAAAAAATCAGTAACCCTAAAAAGCATTCAAATGAAAACAAGGTTTATTTTATTAGTTGCCCTGCTCATCACTTCTATCGCGTTTGCGCAGCAGCCCATCGACACGGTGGTGATCAAGGTAGGCGATGGCAGCAAAGTGATCTTCGCCATCAAGGACAAAAAAGATTTGGAAACGATGAAGAAATACAATTTTCAAAAATTGATGGACGACATGATCTACAAGTTGCAAGTGCGCGACTCCAGTCGGTTAAATAAACTCTCTTCAGAGTTTTTGAAAAGTGATTCCACCCAAGAAACCCTGGCGGATAAAGAAGAGTCAGTTTCAGAACCGCACGGAAAATTAGTGCGCATCGGTAGACACGAAAGAAAATTCTACAGAACAAGAAATTCGTTCAACGTGGATGTGGGCACCAACAATTATTTGAGCGATGGGAAATTTACAAACCAAAATAATAGTTTGTACGATATTCGGCCGTGGGGCTCGTGGTACATCGCGCTCAACTCCACTTACCGCACACGCATGGCCAACAAATTTTATCTGGAATGGGGCGGAGGTTTTAGCTGGTACAATTTTAAATTCGAAAACACCAGCGTGGCCTTGGGCAAAGACAACACAGGCGTACTCATCAGCACCGATCCGCGCAATTTCAATTTCAGCAAAAGCAAACTCACCGCAGCGTATGTAAACATCTCGGCTGTGCCCGTACTCGATTTTGGTGGCAACCACCGGAAGGCCGCCTTCTTTGACGGCCATCGATCTTCGGGTTTTCGCATTGGGTTGGGGCCTTACGTGGGCTACCTCATCGACAGCTACTCCAAGCAAGTGTACACGGCCAACAACGACAAGAAAAAAGAAGTGCACCACGATAATTATTATCTGAACAACTTGCGCTATGGCCTTCGCCTTCAATTAGGATTTAAGAATACCGATTTCTTTTTCAACTACGACCTCAACCAACTGTTTGTAGAAAACAAAGGCCCCAAGTTGAACGCGTTTAGTTTTGGGGTGACGTTTTAGAGCGATACTGGATTCTGTCACTGGATTAATCAAGCATCAAATTTTAAACGCTTCGCCTTTCGAGATCACCATCTCGCGCTCGTCACCTTTCAATTTCAAGTTGTGGCACAACTTGCGTGGGGTAGGCCACTGCAGCAAAAACCAAAACACGATGACGGTAAAATAAATACTGAACCATTCATGACCCGTAAAGAATAAACCAACCGCCATCATCAACGAAAGGGACAATGCAGCTCTCGTCTTCATTTTCACGATCGGAAAATAGAGGTCTAATTTTTTGCTGAGTCCCACTTGAGTGGAAATAAATTTGAATTTTTTGGCTCCTGCCAAATGAACAATCGTTAGTGTGGCTAAAGCGATCGTAGGAAAAGCAATCAGCAATGTGTCCATTGCGCTTTCATCTTGTATAATGGGTGCTACCCACCCGGATAGCAACAAATAATAAATGAACAGAAACATAACCAATGGCATTAGCATCATCATCATGCCGAAGTTATAGAGCTTATAAAAGTATTCTTTGATCGAACTGAAATTCATTGCCGTCAACTTTAGTTTCAAAGCTAATTATAAAATATCTTTGCTCTATTAGCTACTGCAAATGATTGGCACCAACGATAACCTCACCCGCAAAGAACAAGTGATCCGCAGTGCGGCTGAGCTTTTTCGAGAGAAGGGCTACGCGGCTGCCAGTATGCGCGACCTGGCACAGAAGCTCGGCATCGAAGCGGCCAGCTTGTACTCGCACATCAAATCAAAGGAAGAAATTTTGCAGAGCCTCTGCTTCGATATGGCGGCTGAGTTTCGCAAGTCGCTAGAGGAAGTAGAGAAACAAAAAGTAGCTGCGAGCGAAAAATTAAAAAACGGAATCATCGGCCACGTGCAGGTGATGGCCAAAGACCTCACCGCCTCGGCCGTGTTTATGAACGAGCACAGGCACCTGAGCCAACCCTACCTCCGCGATTTTTTATTGATGCGCATCAACTACATCAACCGCTTCAAAGAAATTATTGAAGAGGGTGTGACCAAGGGCGAATTCAAAAGCAACATCGACAAGAAATTGGCCGTGATGACGTTGTTCTCGTCACTCAACTGGCTGCCGATGTGGTACGACCCAGACAGCAACATCAACCCACTTTCGTTGGGCCAACAGCTTGCAGACATGCTGGTGAACGGTTTGAAGAAAACTGTTTAGCAACCCCGCCCCTCTCCACAGGAGAGGGTGACGTCATTGCGAACGTAGTGAAGCAATCCCAATTAAAACCTCAAGAGATTGCTTCGGTCGTCCCTCGCAAAGACGATTACTATTGCTTACGTTGTTTGAGTTTCATCCCGAACAAAAATCGCATGGCCTTAAACGGCCTGATCATCAACAGATAAAAAATAACGCAACTAAATAAAGTGAGAAAACTGATGCTCCAATATTTTGCGCTAATGCTCCAATCAAGTTGGCAAATATAATAGCCGATCCAGATGATCACCGTTTGATGGAGAATGTAAAATGGGTACAAGCCTTCATTGATTTTTGAAAGCCACGGGTGCGGACGGTTGAGGTAATGCTGGCCGTAAGCAATGATTGTAATCACTGTGAACCAGCTTACAAAAATAGCGGTGACATCAAAAATGGTTTCGACCGTGTCCATGCTCCCCGGCAGCACAAGCAATCCACGAAAGTGAAAATAGCAAATGTAAAATGGAATCAACATCGCCAACATCGCTATCAATAAATACTTACGGTTTTGCCCGATGGCACTCCACAGGTTTTGATTGGAGTAACTGAGTATGCCCATCGCAAAAAATGAAAAGTAAAAAGTAAAGTAGGCCCAATCTTTAATCAAGTTGTGGGTCTCTTCGGGGAAAAAAGGACGCAAGATAATTTGAGAGGCCAACATCAACAGCGATGGAATGAACAACATTGCGGCAGGGCTGGAGAGTACGTAAAAAAAATTTCGCTTGAACTTCGCTGACCGTGCCGACCGAAGGTACGTGAGCAAAGGCAAGGCCAGCAGTGAGTAGATAAAAAGATACAAGATAAACCACAAGTGGTGCCAGCTGAAACTTCCCTTAGGGTAAGGTACAAAATTGAAAACCGTTTTATAAAAATCCCAGTAGCCATTGTACTCTTTGATGTGCTCGAAATAAATCTGCGGAGGGACGATCACAAACATGCCAAACACTAATGGGATGAATAATCTTTTGAACCGCTCGCCCCTGAATTGCTGTGGCGAAAGTTTTCCGAGTGCCATAAAAGTGCCCGCCCCTGAAATGAACAGCAACAACGGCATACGGAAATAGTGCGACCACACCATCCAATACTGAAAGGAAGTGGTGGTCTCATTATTTTTTACATGCCAGCCCCATTGATTGAACCACATGCCCGTGTGAAAGAAAAGCAAAATGATGATGGCAATGAGGCGTAGCCAATCGAGGTCATGCCTCCTGGTTGAAAGTTGTTCGCTGTTGGTTATCAGTTGGTTCATAGCGTTTCTTTTTTGAGCAAAGAAACGAAGCGAGAATTACCACGAAAGA
>JAYWDN010000102.1:0-11624 GCA_043780615.1 Bacteroidota bacterium
CCAACATGCACACTTAGCGCCCAACCAATTTCAAAATCCTCAATACGTTTTATATCTATCTTATTTTAACATCTTTTGCCTTATCGCTAATTACGTTTCTGTGTCAAGTATCGTCTCCCGTTTCGGGGACGATGCGCATCGGTAACGAAACAAGAGCTGGAATAAGAAGCACTAAACAATTTTTATTTCATCAGCACCAACTTCCCGCTCTGCGAAACGGTTTTTCCTTTGGCACGCACCGTAAGTCGGTAAACAAAAATCCCGTTGGAGAGATTGGCTTGTGTGGCACTCCATGGCAATTCGTTGGTGCCAATGATAAAATGATGGATGTCGTTCAATCCAAACTGCTGAGCCAATTGCCCATCGATTGAAAAAATCTGCAACATGAAATCATCGGGCAGCAAATTTCCCGAAAGGGTAAAGCTAAAATTGAAAATACCGTTGGAGGGATTTGGATAAACTGAATGCAACGCCAGCGTAGTCTCGTTTTTGATTTGAAAAGTTACCTCATAGGGTTGCGCCCCGCTGCGATTGTTGTTGGCATCGGTGCCAGTGACTTGCAAGGTGTACGTGCCTTCGGGCAAATTCTTCGGACTGAAGGTGGCCACAAAATCTGAGCCCGATGCCGCAGGTTGCCATTGCACATCGCTGCGACTAAAATTCATTCGAACGAAAGGGCAATGCGTGGTGTCGCACGGGTAACTCAGAAAAATATTCAGGTGCGTGGTGTCGGTCACCAACAAAAATTTATTCTCGTCATGCAGCTTGATGCGAATCACTGGGCTGGGCGAAACGAAATCCCCGTTTTGCAAATAGCGGCCATCAACGGTGACATCGAGTGATGGCGCAGACTTGTCGGTCAATACATTTAGATACTGCGCTTGGTCAATCACATTATTTTCATAATACTGCTCGGGTAAAATTTTTGGATTGACAAAAAGATTGACATCGTTGAGGCCAGCTTTGCTTTGCGTGTTGATGGTGACTGAAAAATTTGTAGTGTCGCCTGGGGCAGGGGCTTTGATCTTGAAGATATTGATTTCGCTGCTCGCTTTGCCGCGTGTTATAATTTCTGCTTTGGCTTGCAACGAATCAGAAAAAGATTTTGTGGAAATATTCGCGAAAGCATATTGAGCCACAAACGGCTGACCTTCTTGCACGGTCTGCGGTTGAGGTGCCCCCTGGTAAAACAATATCCCCTCGGCCACGGGCTCGTAAAGCACAAACCAATTTTTGATTTGCGCTGCGGTAAGGTTCACGGCATCTTGTGTATAAAAGGCCACATGCAATTGTGGATAGACCACCGGATCGACAGAAGACAAATCAAAATTGCCCGTGATGTTGGCTTGCAATAAAGTTTCTTGACCACTCAGCGACACTCCATAAACGGAAAAACTCACTTGATCTACGGCTTCAACATTTTTTGATTGAGGCGTAAAGCGTATCCATTTGCTGGCGGGCCCGATCAGCGATGACTTCACATTTCCATTGGAGTAACGCCCCGTGATGGTGGCCGCAACGGCAACGTCTTGCGAGGTAACTGGCGCGGTGGCCGACTTAATAATTTTTGCTGATCCGATGGCCGCACCTTTTCGTGTAAAAATAATTACGGGCTCTCCGTCTTGCAGCGAAGTGATTTGTGAATTGCTGATGCCGAGCGCATTTAATTTGTTCAACAAGTTGATTGACCACGAAGAAAAAACAGGATTGCCAACAGTGTACAGCACTACAGAGTCGCTTGCCTGAATGTTGTCCACGTATTGCAGCAAGTCATCGCCATTGCCTGTCTCTACTTCGCTTGACAAAAAACTATTGATCACCGATGGTTGCAATCCACAACCGCGCTGGTCGTTGAAGTAGAAACTTATTCCTGGATAAGGTGTGGCCGTTGTTTTGTTGAAAGCCACTAAGTTGATGGTGTTGGTGCGGCACGGCACTTGCGGGCTCACGTTGTATTCTTTGCCATCAATTTTTATCGAGGCATCGGTGAAAGGAGAGGAGCTGTTGGTGCCAATGGATTTCACACTGATCTGCGAAACGGTTTGCAGGTACTTTAATTTTTTTTGTGCGAAGTCGGCACTCAATCCCGTCTGCGCATCGGTGGCCACTTGCGCAAACTTTGTTTGTGCCCAACCTTTGGGGCTGTTAAGAATATGGATGAAAGACGACACCGTCCAGTTGGCACTGTCGCTTGCATTCTTTTTCACCGGCTTGGTGCGCCAATAATAAACAATCGAATCGTTCAACAATAAATTGACGGTTGCCTTGGCCAACACTTTTCCGGAAACGGTTTGCCTGATCGCGAAGGTGCTGTTGAAGGTATCAACGGTATCGAGTTGCACCAGAAAATCGCGCTTCGCGCCCAGCAAGTCGGCATCTTGAAAAAGAAGGTTGGCCGAGGCCGCATTCACAATTCCGAAAGGCGGTGGATAAAGATTGAATGTTCCATTGGACGGGATGAAAGCACTGAGCGTGGCCGTGTTGTTGGCCTTGCTGATTTCTTTGATCGCGTTGAGCGGATCGATCACTACCGTAAATAAATTATTTCCAAACCCGTTCACGCTCTCTTTTCGCAATTTAAAAACCAACGTGTCGGTGAAGAGTATGGGAGCAAAAATCGAATCGTACGTTTTAGAAGAGTTGTCGTTGAAGGTGCGCACTACTCTGATTCGCAATGGGGCAAGGCGGTAAGCGCCCAGGTTTTTGACAATGATCTTTACTGCAATAAAATTGCTGAGCGAAGTGACCGGCTTGCCATCGAGCGAAGCGAGTGTGAGTGAACCGTTGGTGACGGAGTAGTCGGGCTTCGAGGTGCCAAATAATTTGATGGCCGGGTCGCCCGCCAGCACCATCTGCTGCACTTGCGCAATCGAATAAATATTGAGCGGGGCATTGTTGAGATAGCGCTTGCCCACTTCTTTTTGAATGTCGCCAATTCCTTTTTTGATAAAAACAGAATCGCCAAAACCAACTTGGTAAAACAGGGAAGAGTATTGTTGGAGATCGCCAGAGAAACCAAAAGAGGTGTTGGCAATAAAATTGCGCGAACCTTTGCCTGCCGCCAGCATCCAATCTTCGCTGAAGGTAATTCCATTTTCAAAGATTGTTCCCGCGTTGCATCCGTTCACTAAAAAAACCGGGTACTTGCCGGGGTTGATGTAGCCCAGCGTGGGGTCGCTCACATTGCCAATGTCAATGTCAATGGTGTTGGAGGACGAGTGCCCAAAAAATGTGACGAGGTTCACGCCCGCATTCACGTTGTCCGACACGCTTATTTTTTCTACGCCTACATTTTGTTTTGCCTTGGTGGTAACATGGCCACCCAAGTAAGGGCCTTCGGCAATTTGCTTGAAGCCGTCCACCACTTGCCGAAACGAAGCCAGCTCAAAGGCATCGGTCACCGCGCTGCCGCCACCGCTCAAGTGTAAAATTTCTTTCGCCCACGGTTGCA
This sequence comes from Bacteroidota bacterium, assembly GCA_043780615.1. Taxonomy (GTDB): domain Bacteria; phylum Bacteroidota; class Bacteroidia; order Cytophagales; family Cyclobacteriaceae; genus ELB16-189. The sequence continues at coordinate 3,452 of JAYWDN010000102.1, forward strand.
ACGGTTGTGCTTCTAATTCTTTCACTTTGTTCAAGTACGCAGCAACTTGTGCAGCCGTAGAAGCCGTGAGCCGGCCTGTGGGCACTGCAGGTTCGTACGTAGTTCCGTTCAGTCCTGCCGTGTAGGCCGCATCGCCACCCGGGTAGCCGGCAGATGGCACTAAGTCGTGGAGTTCGTTTGCCAGCAAGGGTTTCCGTTGATACGCTGAATAATTTACTGTGCGCCCTTTGCCCACCAAAAAAAGATAGTTGATCGTTCCTTGCGTGGCCATCATCTTCATAAAATTGTAAATGGCCAACGGGGAAACTTCTCCATAGTTGAACTGATCGTAAAGCTGATCGACAGGGACCACCAGCGAATCATAACTTCCACCGGCTGCCGATGCACGGTAGCCTGCGTAGGCCTTTACGGGATCGGGATAGCCCAACGCGGGCTTCATTAAAATTTTGTTGGTGATGATAATAAAATTGGCAGAGGAAGAATTCAGTGGACGGAATGCAACGGGGATGATGGAGGGAATACGATACGAAGCATCGGCCCACAATTTTTTTGAAACGGAAGTACCCGGCACGATGGCGGTGAGCGTGCCACCCGATGGTGTAGCACCGATGCGAACAATGTTTCGCAGATCGCTGATGTCCCACAGTTTCAAACCCGAAGGAGGATTGTTGATCACCACATACGATTGTCCACCTGCGTTGAGGGCGAGTTTCATTTCTTTTTTCTTCAGTCCGCTCAAGTCAAAGTTTTGCGGAAAGGTTACTTTCAGATAAGAGGCACTGGCTTGGTAGCGGTTGGTGCTTGCACTTTGCGCCACAATGCGCACCGTAATTTTTCCGTTCGCGCCCACATCGGCCCACGTCAAATCTGCGGTGAGCAAATTAGTTTGAAAACCAAAAAAATTGGGTGAGGCCAACAGTCGGAGCGAGCCACCATTGGCGCCCACAAAAACTTGCAACGAATGAGAGATAGCATCGCGCCCCACCAGCAGCAGTTCTAATTTTGGAACGCCAGCACTTGTCACTCCATTTAATACAGAGTCGATCACATAATCTATCGACACACCTTGTTGCAGGGGGTAGCCCGTCCAGCCTTCGCCCTGATCAAAGTAGGTGGACTGTGTGTAGTCGCTGGCTGTGAGGCCGCCACTGTAGTCGTCATGAACAACAAGAAGGCGCTGAGCGTATTGAAAATTTTCGGCAAGCAGGTTGCCCACGTTCACTAATTGCAGCGAGTCCATGCGCATGCCGCGCGGAGGGGCAAACGAGTACGTCAAAAAATAAGCGGTGGTGTCGGAGTAGAGGTTGTAGAATTTGTGTGGCTGCAACGATGCCGGTTGGTACAAACTGCTGTCGAGTGTGCCATCATTTTTTCCCCCGTAAAATTCAATGTAGTCGCTGGGGTTGAAGACCGCATCGGCTTGGCCTTTCACATAGATGGTTTGCTCTTTGCCACGGTGCATCAGTTGGATGAAGCGGGGATCTACCGTGTTCACCGGAAAGCCTGCCGCTTGCAAGTTGGAATACGTGAGGCGGTAAATGCCCTCGGCAGCCACGGGCACTTTATAATATTGCTGCGTGAAGTTGACCCAACTGTTGCTGTACTGCGCCACCACAGCGCAAGGCAAGAGCAGCCCCACCAAAATACCGATACCTGTTGCCCTTCCCTTCATACTACTTCGCTCATTACTTTAATTTACACCTGACATTGTGAATCAATGACCATTGTGCCACTTCGTTGCGGCTACGTAGCACTCGTAATTCTTAATAGATACGAAAGGCAAAGATACGGTAACTTAGAAAAAAAAATACAAGGGCCTTTAATGCAATCATCCCCAATTCTTTTATACAAAAGTTATTTTCTTTCGCCAAATTCACATCTCCAAAAACCACCGCTTTATGAAATATAAGTACACGCTCGGCCTGGATGAAGTCTCGCTCGAAAACCTCAACATCGTGGGCGGAAAGAACGCCTCGCTGGGCGAGATGATCCAGCACCTTTCGCGCCTCGGCATCAACATTCCCTTTGGTTTTGCCATCACTGTGCAAGCCTACCACGAATACCTTCGCCACAACGACCTCGAAAAAAAAATGCGTGCACTCATTGCTCAGATCGACATGGACGATCTGGTGTCGCTGCGCAAGGGCGGCATGCAAGCACGCCAACTGATACGCAACGGAAAAATCCCGCAAGACATGCAGGCCGAAATCACCGAAAGGTATCTGGTGCTCTCTCAACGCTATGGCCAAGAGGCCACCGATGTGGCAGTGCGGTCGAGCGCTACGGCCGAAGACCTGCCCGACAATTCGTTTGCAGGGCAGCAGGAAACGTACTTGAACGTGCGCGGCCCCGAAGGGATTTTGGAATCGGTGCGCAATTGTTTCGCCTCGCTCTTCACCGACCGCGCTATTTCGTACCGCCAACATTTCAAGTTCGACCACTTTGATGTGGGCCTTTCGGTGTGCATACAAAAAATGGTACGCTCAGACTTGGCCGCCTCGGGCGTGGCGTTTTCACTCGACACCGAATCGGGATTTAAAGATGCGGTGATCATCAGCGGCTCGTACGGGCTGGGCGAGATGATCGTGCAGGGTTCAGTTTCACCAGACGAGTATATCATTTTCAAACCTACGTTGGCAAAAGGTTTTGCTGCTATCATCGAAAAAAAATTAGGCCGCAAGGACCGCAAGATGATCTATGGCGAAGACCCTGGCCAGCTGACCAAAGAAGTGAACGTGCAAAAAGAACAACAAGAACGTTTTTGCATCAGCGATGAACAAGCCTTGCAACTGGCGAAGTGGGTGGCGGCCATCGAAAAATATTATTCCGACAAAAAGAAAAGCTGGTGCCCGATGGATGTGGAGTGGGCCATCGATGGACTGACCAACGATCTGTTTATTGTGCAAGCGCGGCCCGAGACCATCCACTCGCGCAAAGACCACAACAAATTGGTGGAATACAATATTTTGGAAAACAGCGAATCAAAAAGAATTCTGAAAGGCATTGCCGTGGGCGACAAGATTGCCACCGGAAAAATTGTGATGATGTATTCGCTCGATGGGCGCGATGGCTCGCACGATGGCGTGGACTTCAACGTGGGCGATGTGCTCGTGACCGAAATGACCGACCCAGACTGGGAGCCGATCATGAAAAAAGCCTCGGCCATTGTCACCAACAAAGGAGGGCGCACGTGCCATGCGGCCATTGTGGCGCGCGAACTGGGCGTGCCCGCGATTGTGGGCAGTGTGAACGGCACCGAAATTTTGCAAGACGGCCAGGTGATCACTGTGTCGTGCTGCGAAGGCGACATCGGTTATGTGTATGCGGGCGCGGTCCCTTTTCAAAAAACGGAGACCGACTTGAAAGACTTGCCGAAAATTTCTACGCCTATCATGCTCAATGTGGCCTCGCCCGAGCTGGCCTTTAAATTTTCGCATATCCCCAATGCGGGCGTGGGCTTGGCGCGCGAAGAGTTCATCATCAACAACTACATTCAGGCGCACCCGCTGGCACTGCTCAAGCACCGCGAGTTGGGCGACAAAGAATTGTCGGCCAAAATAAAAGAACTGACACGCGGCTACGAAAGTGAAGAACAATTTTTTATCAAACGTCTTTCGTATGGCATCTCAAAAATTGCTGCGGCATTTTACCCCAACAAAGTGATCGTGCGTTTTTCTGATTTCAAAACGAATGAATATTATAATCTTTTGGGCGGCTCGTACTTTGAGCCGAAAGAAGAAAACCCGATGATCGGCTGGCGCGGGGCATCGCGCTATTATTCTGAAAAATACAAACCTGCTTTTGGCATGGAATGCCAAGCGATAAAACGGGTGCGCGAAAAAATGGGATTGAGCAATGTGGTGGTGATGGTGCCCTTCTGCCGCACGGTGGGCGAATTGTTGAAAGTATATGAAGTGATGGAAACCTACGGACTCAAGCGGGGCGAGAATGGATTGGAAGTTTACTTGATGGCCGAAATCCCTTCCAATATTTTGATGGCCGATGAGTTTTCAAAACACATCGATGGCTTTTCGATCGGCTCTAACGATCTCACGCAACTCACGCTCGGCCTCGACCGCGACTCGGCTCTGGTGGCCGAACTCTATGACGAACGCAACCCGGCCGTGAAGGCTTTTATTTCAACGCTCATCAAGGCGGCCAAGCGCAACAATGTGAAAGTGGGCATCTGTGGGCAAGGACCTTCCGACTTCCCCGACTTTGCAGAGTTTCTCGTAAAAGAGGGCATCGACTCCATCTCCATAACGCCCGACTCGGTGCTGAAGACCATGCGCACGTTGCACTTGAGTGAGAAGAAGTAAATCGAAAAGTTAATGCGCAAGCTCGCCAGCATTCAAAAAATCAAAGCCATTCATCCCATTGAAGGAGCGGATGCCATCGAGCGCGCTTCGGTGTTGGGTTGGCAGTTGGTGGTGAAGAAAGGCGAGTTCAAAGAAGGCGACTTGTGTGTGTATTGCGAAATCGACAGTCTCTTTCCTGAAAGGCCGGAGTTTGAATTTTTGCGACCACGCAAAATGCGGATACGTACCATTCGCTTGCGCGGACAAATTTCGCAGGGCATCTGTTTTCCGCTTTCCATGTTGCCCGCAAGTTTTGAAGTGGGCGAAGATGCAGACTGCACCGAGGTGCTGGGCATCGTAAAGTATGAGCCGCCTGTGCCTGCTCACCTGAGTGGAATTGCGAAAGGGAAATTTCCATCGTTCATCCCGAAGACCGATGAAACGCGTGTGCAAGTGCTGCAACGGCTGCTCGACAAATACAAAGGCGAGCCTTGCTATGTCACCGAAAAATTAGATGGCAGTTCGGCTACCTTTTATTTTCATCAAAATGAATTTGGCGTGTGCAGCCGCAATTTGGATTTGCTCGAAGAGGGTGAAAACACATTTTGGAAAGTGGCGCGCAAATTGGATATTGAGGGCAAGCTTAAAAGTCTTGGCGGAAATTATGCACTGCAAGGTGAGTTGGTGGGCGAGCACGTGCAAGACAACAAATTAAAACTGCGCGGTCACTCTGTTTTCTTTTTTAATTTATTCGACATCGATCGTTTTGAATATCTCCCCTATGAGCATTTTGTAACGACAATTGAAAATCTAAAACTACAAACCGTACCCATCTTGGCCACGGACTACAAACTTTCCAACGACATTGATTTGATCGTTCAAATGGCGGTGCGCAAATCTGCGCTCACGCCTGATGTGTGGGCAGAGGGAATTGTAATCAGGCCATTGACAGAAAAGATAGATTTGATTTTATCGAATGAAAACTTCAACAACGGCCGCGTCACCATCAAAGCAATCAACCCCGAGTTTCTTTTGAAGTATGGGGAATGATGGAGCGGATCAGTGTACGCAATTCCTTTTTTCATAATCTCACCGGTAAATGGATTAGACTCTTCGGTATCATCGATTGAAAATGGGTGCAGTTCCGAGAAAGGATATTTTGAAAGTATCGAAGCAATAGGCTGAACATCCAGTGTGCCAGATAATAAGAAACAGATGAATCTTTACTCCCCAAACAAGCTCCTCTCCATCCCCGGAATAACTTTCAGTGCATTTTTATAATATACTTTTTTCAGCACCGAGTCGGGCAAGGAGAGGCCGTACATTTTCCAGTGGGCGTGGCGCTTGCGGTAGTAGTCAAAATATTCATCGTCTGTTTCCAGCACACGGAAGTACGTGTAGTACTCTTCTTTCTTGTACGTGTCTTTGCCCATCATCACGCGGTCTTGGTACTTGATCATAAAAGCGCGAGCGTTTTTGGGTTGGCGACCAAGCTCGGCCAGCACGGCACCGAGTTCAGTGTACACATTCGGCATCTCGTCAAATAATTTTCCGAGCCTTTCCAAATCATTTCCATACCAGCCGAGATGCGCGTCAATAAATTTTGTTTCGGGATGTTTGCGAAACATCTGGTGTTGCTCGCTCATGATAGAATCAAACGAAGGAAGTTTTTTAGGATCGCGGTAGCGACTTGGCTCTTGCTTGAGCTCAAGCCACCGCTCGTTGAATTTGTCTTTTGGATTCCAAAAAGAATTCGGTTCGCCCGAATGAATCAATACGGGTATTCCCAACTCACCACATTTTGCCCAGATCGGGTCGAGCCGCGGGTCGCTTACCGCGATGCGGTTTCCATTATTGTCTTTGTCGGTGAGGCCAAGCCCTTTATAAACTTTTAATCCTTTCACACCTTGCTTCACGCCTTCTTCCATCAACTTCAACGTTTCGTTGGGCCAGCCCGCATCGTCTAATTTTTCAAAATCGATATTGAGAAAAAGTACAAATCGTTTCGGATAATTTTTGTTCACGTTGTCTAATGACCACTCCAAATATTTTCCGCGAAAGCCACTGAGGTTTACCATTACGCCCATGTTGAGCGAATCCATTTCGGTCACCAGCTTGCTCAGGTTTTGAATGGGCATGATCCATTGATGGTTGTGTACATCGATGAACGGAAACTTGGAATGGGTGAGCAAATGCTGCGGCACTTTTAAAGTAGAGACGGGCTCGTACTCTTCCACGTCCATCACGTTGAGCCGATATTGGATTTTGCCGATTAGCCAATACGTGAGGAACAAAAATAGCAAGACTGCGATGGGCAAGAGAACCCATTTCTTTAGGAAGGCCATTGTGAAAAATTATTTTTTTCTTTTTAAGAAAAGTTGGCAGTAGGCAATATCCAATAGGCAGATGTTGCCATTTTTATTTGCCCACTGTCAATTTTATTTTTTACTGGACCGTGATCGGTACCGTCACTTGAATTTTATCCCACACAAAATTCATATTCACCCCGGTAGAATCGCTGGCGAAGTTGATCGTGAATTGTTCTGTTTCAGCGGGAGCAGCGGTAACAGGCACATCTACTTTCAACACATCTAATTTATAGTCGGGTTCACTGATGGCAAAGTAAGTACCCAGTTCGCTGTTGAGCGATACTTGAAATGAAGTTGGGCCGGGCACGGCATACATCCGATAACTTCCTGCATTGACAGGCTTGCCCGCAAAGTTTACATTTTTGCTGAACGTGATTTCAGTTGCAGCGTTTGCACCGAGTCTCCAATATTTTCCATAAGGTTGAAGTGCTTTGTCTTTTTCCTCTCCAAAAATGAGCCTTCCTTTTTTGTAAGGTTGGCAATACACTACTTTAATGTCCAGTCCTTTATCGCTGAACTGGGCAGTATTTGCCGGACTCTTTTTAGCGACTACCAATGCTCCATAAAGTGCAAAGGCAACAATGGCCACGAGAAGTACACCGAGGCCGATAAATATTTTCTTTTTCATAAGGGGTTAGGTTTAGTGTGGTGAATATACAAACTAAAAGGGATTCAATCACAGGGAATGCACCCAATGCTACATGGTGTACGATAGTTTTGAAAAAGACGGCCAAGTTAGGCTTTGTGTATTCCTTTGTGTCTTAGTGCCTTTGTGGCCACCAAGACACAAAAACGCAAAACTGTCGTACACCCATGCTACACTTTCGCAAAAGCCCTTACGGGGAATGTGCCCACGCCCACAAACTTGGGCGGCACGGCATTGAAAATAAATTCTTTTTCTTTTAGCAAATGCAAACTTGTCATGTGCTCTACAATCAGGATTTCATTTTTTAGCAACGCGCTGTGCACGGGTCGCGAGTTGGTGCGGGTGTCGTCAATGTTGTGGCTGTCGATGCCCACGAGTTTTACGTTTTGCGAAACCAAATAATCGGCTGCATCGGCTGTGAGGAATGGATGGTTTTCAAAGTACGCATCGGTGCGCCAGTGCTTGCTCCAGCCCGTGTGCACCAGCACGGCTTTGCCGCTAATGTTTTTATTATCAAAGAATTTTTTGCTGACGGCTTGAATATTTTCAACATCAATTAAAACCCCCTCTAACTCTGCTAATTTTTCCAACTGGATTTGTGAAAGGTCTTTGCCATTGGCATAGCGGTGAAACGGGCAGTCGAGGTACGTGCCCGTGTTGGTCACCATTTCGATTTTACCGATTTGAAATTCGGTGCCGGCCGCGTAATTTTTTTTCGAATCCTCGCGGCTGAGATAGTCGCAGATGAGCGGGGCGGGCAGCCCTTTGTATGTAATCATGCCGTGCTCGATGGAGTGGCTTAAATCAATTAATTCCATTTATTAAGTGTTAGCGAAAATTTGAACCCCATAGGCACATAG
>JAYWDN010000103.1:0-4206 GCA_043780615.1 Bacteroidota bacterium
AAGCCCACCAGCGCTGATGGTACTAGGGTAAGACCCGGGAGAGTAAGTCGTTGCCTGACTTTTTATAAAATGCCCCCAGCGAAAGCCGGGGGCATTTTTTGTTTTGATCAACTCAATCGAAGTACTGACGGCCAGGGATGGAGGCATTGTTGGAGCCCGAAATGGACGTGTGCGAAGGGTGGCGACTGCCGACAGCCCGGCCTCATTTGCACGAGGCCTCAGCGGGCAAATGAGGGGACGCCTAAAATTTATTTTTAACCTACATGCCGATCATTACGAAAGCACCCCAATAATAAGGCTCTTTGTATTTTGTCATAAGTTGAAGTTGGGCTTGCTTGAATGCTTTGAGTTTGCTGCCGCCTTTGGAAAGGTTGGCATAAAAATTTGTCATTAAAGTTTGTGTGGCGGTATCGTCCACTTTCCATAAACTCATCACGAGGGCCTTGGCACCGGCTACGATGAAAGATCGTTGAAGGCCGTACACGCCTTCGCCTGCGCGCACATCGCCAAGGCCGGTTTCGCATGCGCTCAAAACAATTAGGTTGGTTCCGTTAAGATTGAGGTTCATGGCTTCGTAGGCCGTGAGCACTCCGTTGTCGTTGCTCTCGAGGTTGGGCAATACTTCGCCCGACATGGTTTTGGAAGCACCTGCGAGCAAGAGACCCGAACGGAGCAGTGGGTTGTTTTTAGCGTTTTCGGTTTCGACCCCAACGCCTCCACTTTCGGCATCTTGCAGAAAATATCCATGAGTGGCAATGTGAACGAGAGCGGGGCCTTTCATGGATTTTATTTTTGATTCGGTGGCTTCGTTTTGTTGTGACAGTGAAACCTGATAGCCCGTAGCTTTCAAAATTTTTGAGACGGATTCAACTTCTACCTTGGTGCCGGGCAAGGCGACTATTGAGTTGCCTCCGTAATTTGGAAAGCCCAAAAGGAATGCGTCTTTTTTTGAGGAAACGCTTTTTATATTTTTTAAATCAATCAAGTCTTTGGAGTTGCCAATGATTGCGATGTCGAATGTGTTGATCACAAAATCACCGTTTGTTTTTTTTAAGGTGTTCAGGTTGATCTGATTATAAACGCCATCGGGAGAGATGAAAATTGTTTTCTTTTCGACAAGAGCAGGCTCGATGCGTGCCCAAAACTGTTCGTAAGAATATTGGTCGGCAATTTTCTGCTGAATGGCGTTGCGATAAAATTTGGCATAGCGCGTTTCCAACTGGTTGCCATTGTCGAGTACAATCAATTTGGGTTGCGCAGCATTTTTGGTGAGCACGAGTGCAGCATACTTCGAATCGCTGGTAAAATCTTTATCGTACGAACGGATGCGGATCAACTCTACCACTGCTTCGTTGTCGCTCAAGAGCGATGCGATTTTTTCGAAACCAATTTTTTCGGTAGCGTAGCCTTGCGAAAAATCTCCCGAACGTTGTGATAGTGAGCGCTCCATCGTATTCGCTTCTTGCTCTAACGTGGCAAGATCTATTTTCTGATCTTTTAAATCTTCTTTGGAAAGTGAGTAATAGCGGGCGAGTGTTTCTTTTTTGTCGAGCCACAAGATGTAATCGCTGATGAGTGCGGGATTGCCACTTTCAAAAATTGCTTGTTTGATTTTGTTGATTGAACTGAGCAGCAGTGCTTTTGTTGCCATTTGGTAATTGTACATTTCTCGTACTATCGATGGGTTGGTGGCTTGCGCCTCGAGGCAATAATTATAAAAACGTTGAAAGCGTGGCTGCAAAACATCCCAGTATTTTGTTTTTTCGGCCTCACTCATTGGAGGGAAATATCGGTTGATAAAATCCAACGACTTGTTCATGGCCGATTGAAGATTGGTATAGGCCTGCGGCAGGTCTCCCTTTTTCCAGTAGAGAATCCCTAAATCTTCTTCTGACTTTACGTAATCGGGATGGTTGACATCAAACGTGTTGGCACGAATGTTCAGTGATTCGGTCAAGTTTTTTTCGGCTTCTGCCAAGCGGCCTTGTGTGCGATAGAAATTCCCAAGATCATTCAGCACCTTGGCGTAGTTGGGGTTTTGGTCGCCAAACTTTGAGCGATAAACTTCTGCTGATTGTTTGAAATAATTTTCTACTTTATCAAGTTTGTTCATCTGCACATAGAGCAGCGCAAGGTTGTCCAGCACGCCTGCATAAAACGGATTGTTGCTTTGAGATTTTAGTGCTTTCTCAAGTTTCAAATAGATCGCCTCGGCATCTGCAAACTTTCCGGTTTGTTGATACAACAATGCCAAGTTAGACTGGAAGCCGACTGTGTTGCGCAACTCTTTTTTATTCTGTTGATCGAGGATGGCAATGGCCGACTTTAATTTTTCGATGCCCTGTTCATAGCGACCGATCTTAGAGAAAAAGATGGCTTGGTTGTTTAGCACGATGGCATACTCTTGGCTTTGGTCGCCCAGCTGATCTTTCACGGTTTGCAGTGCCTCTTGAAAATATTTTTCAGCTTCGTTATAGTGTGCCGTCTCTTGAAAAAGAACTGCGTTGTTGTTCAGCGATGAAGCATAGGCCTTGCTGTTTTTGCCCAATGTTTTTTCGCGTAGCGAAAGTGCCTCGGTGGTGTGTTGGCTTGCCAGGTTGTACCGCCCCATGGTGGCATACAGCAAGCCCAGATCTGCATGTACCTTGCTGTAGTTAATGTTGTCGGTAATGTTGTTGGTTTCGTACAAAAACTTGGAAGAAATAAAATATGTTTCGGCTGCTTTATAAAACCGGTTCTCGTAAAATTTTTCAGCAACGTCTAATGTATTGCGACTTTTTTGAGCGGGCGTTACTTTCGATTGATCTTTTACAAAGTTGTTTGATACAAAGTCTGCTGTTTTTGTAAAACTTTCGCCCGCATTGCGAATGTTCATCATGCCCGAATTGTCGATCACTGAAATGGCATAATTGAAATCGGAAGAGTCAATCCGATTGCGTGCTTTGTCGGCACTATTTTCCAACACTTTTTTTCCTTTGTCAATGCCTTGGCTCAGGCCTTTTTTTATAAGATTTCCAAATTGGGCTTGTAACAGGTAAGGGAATAGAAGAAATAATAATAAAATGATTTTGTTTTTCATGATGTAAAAATTCATAAGTAAGAATCAATATTTCCTGTCTAAATTTCAACAAAATAAACGTGAAGTGAAACTTTATCACAATTTATGCGAATCGGTAGTGCACGTGCTGGAATCGATCTTCATCGAAAAACGCTATGCCGACAAGGCCATTGAAAAATTATTGAAGCAAAACCCCAAGTGGGGCGCGCGCGACAGGCGGTTTGTGGCCGAGACAACCTACGATATTGTTCGCTGGTACCGATTGCTCGGATATTTATCGGATGCCGAGGAGCATGATTTTTGGACGTTGCTGGGCGCATGGTGTCTGTGGATAAAGAAGATTGAACTGCCCCCGTGGGATGAGTTCAAGGGGTTGTACACAAAAAAATTGCAAGATCAATATGACTCTATCAAATCCATTCGAAAGATACGTGAGTCAATCCCTGATTGGCTTGACGAGCTGGGCGAAAAAGAACTTGGCCAACAGTGGGACGAAGAACTTTATGAATTGAACGAAGAAGCAAAAGTGGTGCTGCGCGTGAACAGGTTGAAAGTTTCACGCGAAGAACTGCAACGACAGTTGGAAGAAGAAGATATTTTTACCGAGACTTCCGTTGAATTTCCGGATGCCCTGCTGCTGGAGCAACGGCAAAATATTTTCACACGGCAACAGTTCAAGGACGGCTTGTTTGAAGTGCAGGATGCGGGCTCGCAATTGATCGCACCATTCTTGCGCGTGGAGCCGAGCATGCGCGTGGTCGATGCGTGTGCCGGAGGCGGTGGAAAGACCTTGCACCTCGCTGCACTCATGCAAAACAAAGGACGCATTGTGGCAATGGACACGGAAGAATGGAAATTGGATGAACTGAAAAAACGTGCACGCAGGGCGAGTGCTTCTAATATTGAAACGCGAGTGATCGAATCATCAAAGACCATCAAGCGATTGGAGAACTCGGCCGATCGCCTTCTGCTCGATGTGCCTTGCTCGGGGTTGGGTGTGTTGAAAAGAAACCCTGATGCCAAATGGAAACTATCGATGGACTTTATCGAAAAAATAAAAGCAACGCAACAGAAAATTTTGAACGAATATTCTTCTATGCTGAAGCCGGGCGGACTCATGGTTTATTCCACTTGCAGCATCCTTCCTT
>JAYWDN010000104.1:0-4202 GCA_043780615.1 Bacteroidota bacterium
TTTTGGCACGGGGCTGCCTTCGTTAGTAAAACGAATAATAATTTTGTTTTTCGGATTGGTAAAGGCTTCCACCATTACATCTGTTCCCGAGTTGGCAAACTTGATGGCATTGGAGATCAGGTTTCGAATGGCGATGCGAACCATTTCCTCATCGGCCAGAACTGACAATTGCTTTTCGGAAACGAGTTTTAGATTAATCACTTTATCTATAGCAGCCGGACGAAATAAATTGACATGCTCTTCAAGATGTTTGTTCAGGTGAACCGTTTTCTTTTCAGGCACAAACCCTTCCATCTGCGAGCGCGACCATCGAACCAAACTTTGCAGCAAAGCCGATACATTATTTAATTGATTGCCAACATCATTCAAAAAAGGTTTGAGTTCTTCTTCTTTGACATGGCCTCCCGTTTGCAACTGCAACAACCCCGCAAGTGAATTCAATGGACTGGCCACATCGTGCGAAAGAATCGAAATGATTTTGTTTTTCTGCTGGTTGAGTTCTTCCACCAACGACTTTTGTTTTTTCAAATCGTTGAACTGCAAAAAATTCATTCGCCTACGCGACTCCAGCACCACGCCCACAATGTTGATATAAAAAAAAATAGAAAACAGGTGAGGGTATTGGCTAAAATAAAATGGATCGCGCTTGACGACTTGAGAGTAGCAAATAAAAATAGCGAGGCACAAGGTGTTGAGCAACAAGGCGTGCCGCAAATTTAATCCACTGGCGGCAGTAACAAGTATAAATACAACAAAGATCAAATTAGTGAGGTAGTAAGGAGGAATGCCCGCAAACGTAGCCGTGACAAGTGCCACACTGATGGTGACCAACGTCAGCACAATTATGCCGGTGCGAATAAAATAAATGGTGATGTGCTGGCGAAAACTTAAAAGCATAATGGTGAGTGCGCAAACCAACGACACTGAGCGCGCGCCCAGCACAATTGAAAAATCGACATCGCGAAAAAAATCAAAAAGCAAGAAGAGAGACATCCCAAAAATGGTGATGAACGCTACCAACCGCAGCGAAATCAAGTTGGCAGGCAATACAAATTCATCGTAGGTGCGCTCTTGCTCTGTGGGGAATTTCCAAAGGTAAGAATATCGTGAAAAAAATCGCAAGTTTGTGCCGTTAGATAAAATAAAAACACAAAGTAAGAAATTTAAAATTCATTTTATGAAATTTGGAACGAAAGCGATTCATGCAGGGGTTGAGCCCGATCCCACTACGGGTGCGATCATGACACCCATTTATCAAACTTCAACCTACGTGCAAGAGTCACCGTCAAAGCACAAGGGCTATGGCTACGCACGGGGTGCCAACCCCACACGCAATGCGCTGCAAAAAAGTATTGCCGCGCTCGAGAACGGAAAATTCGGACTGTGCTTTTCTTCGGGCATGGGCGCTACCGATGCCGTGATCAAATTACTGAAGCCGGGCGATGAAGTAATCACCAGCAATGACCTCTATGGTGGTTCGTACCGCATGTTCACGAAAGTGTTTGAAAAGTACGGGATCAAATTCCACTTTATTGATTTGACCAATATCGAAAACGTAAAATCCGTATTGAATTCAAATACAAAGTTGATGTGGTTAGAGACCCCCTCCAACCCATTGATGCGCATCATCGATATTCAGGGATGTGCTGCCCTCGCAAAAAAAAGTAATGTGATCGTAGCGGTTGACAACACCTTTGCCTCTCCGTATCTGCAAAACCCCCTCGACCTTGGTGCCGACATTGTGATGCACTCGGTAACAAAATATTTGGGCGGCCACAGCGATGTGATCATGGGTGCGCTGGTGGTGAACGATGAAAAACTGCGCGATGAATTGTACTTTATTGCCAACTCATGCGGAGCGGTGCCCGGCCCACAAGATTGTTTTTTGGTTTTGCGCGGCATCAAAACCTTGCACTTGCGCATGGAGCGCCATTGCAGCAACGGAAAAAAAATTGCGGAGTATTTACACGCTCACCCAAAAGTGGGAAAAGTATTTTGGCCGGGCTTTGCCGATCACCCCAACCATGCCATAGCCAAAAGGCAGATGCGCGACTTTGGCGGCATGCTCTCGTTCACATTGAAAAATGATAGCGTAGAGGCGGCCATCAAATTGATGGAGAGCGTAGAATTATTTTCGTTGGCCGAATCGCTTGGCGGTGTGGAGTCGTTGATCAACCATCCGGCTTCGATGACACACGCCAGCATTCCGAAAGAAGAGCGAATGAAAAATGGTTTGAGCGATTCGCTCATCCGCCTCAGCGTGGGTGTAGAAGATTTTGAGGATTTGCTTGCCGACCTCGAACAAGCGCTATCCAAGGCATAAAATTCAAAAAATTTTGACAGTGGTTGGGTATTAATTTACAAACCGTTAATATTGCATTCCCAAATTCTCCCTTAGCTCAGCTGGTTAGAGCATCTGACTGTTAATCAGAGGGTCCTTGGTTCAAGTCCAAGAGGGAGAGCTTAAAAATCAGGCAGTTACAGATAGTTCGGTAACTGCCTATTTTTTTGCTACATACAATTTACATACATTTTGTTATTTCATCTTTCGTGATTGATCTGCTCAAGAAAGTTTGCACCGTGAGTGTAGAGACAACGAAAGTGATTAAGGAGATGGAAGCAGTAACGGAACAGCTCACGCACCAGAAGCCACAATAGAAAACACGACCACAACAACTTCTAAAAAAACTAACGATGAAAAAACTTACAACCTTATCCATTCTTGCGGTTGGAATAATTCACTTCGCTTTTGCACAGCAAGCTGGTGTTGGATCATATACCAAACAAACGTACATGATACCCATGCGCGATGGCGTAAAACTTTTCACCGTAGTGCTTTCGCCCACCAGTGCAAAAGAGCCGCTGCCAATTTTAATGGAGCGAACTCCATACGGAGCGCAACTCCCCGACAAGGTTGATATAACAAAATGGCCTTACCTCGGTGCGATGGCCAAAGAAGGTTATGTTTTTGTATTCCAAGATATGCGAGGCAAGTTTAAAAGCGAAGGCACGTTTGAAATGAACAGGCCTCTTTATCACTTAGACGACAAAACAAAAACAGATGAAAGCACCGATGCATACGATGCCATCGATTGGTTGGTAAAAAACATTCCCAACAACAATGGCAAGGTGGGCATCCTTGGCATTTCTTATCTTGGTTACACGGCCATCGATGCAAGTAGTGATCCACACCCGGCACTGAAGGCAAGCTCTCCGCAAGCCTCGCCCACCGATATGTTTTTGGGCGATGACGAGCATCACAACGGTGCGTTTCGATTGAGCTACGGTTTTGAATACAGCTACCTTGTTGAGAATGCAAAGGAAGCAAACAGTGATTTTCCTTTTCCCCAATTTGATTTGTACGATTGGTATTTAAAGTTAGGCCCACTAAAAAACGTGAATGAAAAATATTTTAAAAATAGACTTCCCGCTTGGAATGATTTGGTAGCCCATCCAAACTATGACAGCTACTGGAAAAAACAATCCTTGCTAAACAGTATCCAAAAACCCGAACTGCCTCTCTTGCATGTGGGCGGATATTATGATCAGGAAGATTTGAACGGCCCGCAGTTGATGTACTCGCATTTAGAGAAGAGTGATAAATCGGATTTAAATCATCTTGTGCTTGGGCCATGGTCGCACGGCCAGTGGGCCAGCGCAAAGGCAGACAGTTTGGGAAAAATAAGTTTTGAAGGAAAGACGGCTGCTTGGTTTCAGCAATTGCAAAAGCAGTGGTTTGATTATTGGTTGAAAGGAATTGGCGATGGAAAGTTTGCCGAGGCCTATTGCTTTCAAACGGGCAGCAACCAATGGAAACAATACGCATCATGGCCCCCGAAAGAATCAGAAATAAAAAAGTTTTATATCCAAACGGACGCGAGTTCTTCTTTCACTAAACCGTTAGGCGTATCTGGATCGGTAAGCTATGTAAGTGATCCGAGCAAACCTGTTCCCTACCGCTCTCAACCTATTGAAGCAACGTATGGCAAAGGCAGCCGATGGGGAAGTTGGCAGGTAGAAGACCAACGCTTTGTAACATCAAGACCTGATGTGATAAGCTTTGTTGCCGATAGCTTGAAGGAAAATTTAACGGTAACAGGGAAAATCACTGCTCACATTTTTGCAAGCACTACTGCCAGTGACGCGGATTTTGTTGTAAAACTGATTGATGTTTATCCGGATTTTGATAAAAAGAATTTACT
>JAYWDN010000105.1:0-4192 GCA_043780615.1 Bacteroidota bacterium
CCCCGGGGAGAGGGGACGGGGGTGAGGAACGAGGACGGGGTGAGGGATTGAAAACTGAAATCAAATAGGCATAGAATGAAAGACAAACGCGTAGATGCCTACATCGCCAAGTCGGCTGAGTTTGACAAACCGATTCTCACACACTTGCGCGAACTCATTCATCAGGCTTGCCCCGAGGTGCAAGAGGTAATAAAGTGGGGCTTCCCCAACTTTGACTACAAGGGTGTGATGTGCGGGATGGCAGGCTTCAAACAACACTGTGCATTAAAATCACACCCAAGGGTTCGAAAACAATTGTCACTCCTGAATATTTGCAAAAGGCATTGAAGAAAAACAAAAAAGCAAACGAGATCTTTGAAGGCTTTAGTTATTCGCACCGTAAGGAATATATTGAATGGATGGACGAAGCAAAAACTGAAGCCACGCGCACCAAGCGAATTGCTCAAGCGATTGAATGGATCAGTGAAGGCAAAAGCAGGAATTGGAAGCATTTCGAATAAATGATTTTGAGAGAAGCAATAAAAATATTTGAAAGCACAGCCGAGGCAAAGGCAGCACTTGCCGAGAACGCTCCCCGATTGTTGATTGTTTACGGCAAGCGGATTTGTTTGGTGAGGCACAACGAAAAAATTTTTGCGGTGCAAGAAGCCTGCACGCACAGTGGTGGCGCGCTAAGCCAAGGCAAAATTAATTATATGGGCGAAGTGGTTTGCCCGCTGCACGGTTATCAGTTCAACTTGCAGACCGGCAGGGAATCTTCTGAGCGCAGCAACGATTTGGTCTGCTATCCCATCCACGAAAGCGAAGACGGAGTTTTTATTTCTCTATAGAAAGGGCATCTCTAAAAACTCCATCACCCTTCTCATCCGGAGAAGGGCGAGAGTTGAGGTAGTCAGACACAAGGTTTTTAGAGATGCTAAAAAAGTCCAACTTCACCTGCGAAGTGGACTTGATTTTTTTCTGATTACTTCGACTTGTGCTGAAAACACTTTCCGTCTTTGCTGCTGGTCATGCGTTTGCACTGCGTGCCATCGGCAGTCTTGCCTGCGCACTGCGCCATCTTGTCTTTCAAATGGTCATCGGCTTTGCACACGCCACAGCAGGTCTTGCCTGCCTTCTTGGCGGCAGCCAGTGTCATGCCATCGGCATCGCCCGAAAGTTTGCAGTCGGCAATGTGGTATTTTTCGCCTTTGGCAGAAGAGTAAACGGTTTGAGCTTTTGTTTTGAAAGCCAATCCGGCCATCAAAAAGAAAACGATCACAAGAAATTTTTTCATGGGATAGCGGTTTAGTTGTCTGTTTCGAAATTAGCAATTTTTTATGAAAGAGAAAAAATGATTCGAGAAATTGGGTATTCGTAAATTCGGTGATGATTTAAAATCAAGTCATCATTCCATTTTTTTTACTGTAGTCCATCAACGAATTACCGAATCAGCAAATCGACCAATCAGTTAATTGACTACTTTTACAAAATGCTCGAGTGGGTCACCGTTATTTCGCTGCTTGTTTTTGGTCTGGCGCTGGTCGTGGCCGAAATTATTTTTGTGCCCGGCACCACCTTGGTAGGCGTGCTGGGCTTTGGTTTTTTGATTTTGGGAGCAGGGCTTAGTTTTCGATACTTCGGGAGCGAGACCGGTTGGATTATTGTAGGCTGCACAGCGGTGGCCTCGGGTGCTATTTTGTATTATTCTTTTTCGGCCAACGTGTGGGGGAAATTTTCGCTGAAGTCTTCGAGCAGTAGCAAGGTGAACGAAGGCGAGATGGACGAGGTGAAAGTGGGGGCCGAAGGCCAAACCCTTTCTGCCTTGCGGCCGATCGGCAAAGCGGAGCTCAACAACAAAACCTTTGAAGTGAAAACGCTGGGCGAATATTTAGACAGCGGAAAAAAAATCAGAGTGATTAAAATTTTAATGAACCAAATAATTGTAGAACCAATCAACTAAAACTATGGAAGGATTATTTTTTATTTTTCTCGTATTCCTTGGCATCATCGGCTTTTTCATGTTCATGTACTTTGTGCCCGTGGGCTTGTGGATCACCGCCATCTTTGCCGGAGTAAAAATTACTATAGGTGAACTGATCGGGATGCGCATTCGCAAAGTGCCGCCCGGCATCATCGTTAACTCGCTCATCACCGCTACCAAGGCTGGCTTGCAAGTGACCACGCGCGAACTGGAAACACATTACCTCGCAGGGGGCGATGTGCCGAACGTGATCCGCGCGCTCATCTCTGCAGAGAAAGCGAACATCAGCTTGAGTTTCAAACAAGCTACCGCCATCAACCTTGCGGGCCGCGATGTGTTTCAAGCGGTACAGATTTCAGTAAATCCTAAAGTGATCACTACGCCAAAAGTGGCAGCCGTTGCTGCCGATGGAATCCAATTGATTGCGATCGCGCGAATTACAGTGCGCGCCAGCATCGCTCAATTAGTGGGTGGTGCCGGTGAAGACACCATTCTCGCGCGTGTTGGAGAAGGCATTGTTACTTCTATCGGACAAGCAGCTTCGCACCGCGAAGTGTTGGCCAATCCTGATAAAATTTCAAAATTGGTTTTATCCAGAGGACTCGATGCAGGCACAGCATTTGAAATTCTTTCCATTGATATTGCCGATGTGGACGTAGGCGCAAACATTGGCGCGAAATTGCAAACTGACCAAGCCGCTGCCGACTTGAAAGTAGCGGAAGCAAAAGCAGAAGAGCGCAGGGCGATGGCCGTAGCGATTGAGCAAGAGATGAAAGCGAAAGCACAGGAAGCTCGTGCAAAAGTAATTGAAGCAGAAGCAGAAATTCCAAAGGCAATTGCACAGGCATTCTTAAATGGCAATCTTGGCGTGATGGATTATTATAAAATGCAAAACGTGCAGGCGGATACCGAAATGAGACAAACAATCTCAGGTTCTGGCAAGAGCGGAGGACAGGGAGGCTAAGTAAAAAAAGAAATTATAGTACCAAGAGAGTCCTCGGCAACGAGGACTTTTTTATTGTACAGGCAATTTGATTTGATCAGAATAAAACTTCATCCGCGAGTGATTGCGGTCGAGCAGATCAATTTTATCGATGAGTGCATTTTTGTGGTTGACGAAAACCTCCACGTATTCATCGCCCAACAAAAATAAATTCACCTTGTAACCGTAGTAGCGAATGGCCATGACGAAAGTAGCGTGCTCATAGAGCGCTTGGATTTTTTCTTCGAGAGGATATTTTCGCAAATCAGACCACGTGATCATGATTCGAATTTATGAAAATTTTGCGTAGCCTTAAAAAAAATTGCCACGGAGGCACAGAGAAGTTTTCTGTGTTTCCGTAGCAAATGTTGGGGTGAGTGACGGGGCTCGAACCCGCGACCTCCAGAATCACAATCTAGCATTCTAACCAACTGAACTACACCCACCGTTTGTCCCGATTCCGATAGCTATCGGCACGGGGAGGACAAAGGTAACGAGGCCAGATGAAAACGCAAATAATTACTTGCGAACAAAGTGAAGGCGTTGGCCGGATTGGCCTTCAATAATTTTTCCGCTATCGTAGGCAAGATGCCCGGAAACCCAAGTCTTTTCAATAGAAGACTGAAAGGCCTGCCCTTCCAATGGCGACCATCCACACTTAGATAAGATGTTTTCTTTAGAAACTGTCCACGGTTTGTGCGGGTCAACCAAAACCAAATCGGCAAAATAACCCTCGCGGATAAAGCCGCGGTTTTCGATTTGAAATAAAACAGCAGGGCTATGGCTCATCTTTTCTACTATTTTATCCAGACTGATTTTCTTTTGGTGATAAAACTCCAGCATCGCTACAACGCTGTGCTGCACGAGTGGTCCGCCTGAAGGTGCTTTGAAGTATAAATTGTTTTTTTCTTCAAGCGTATGCGGTGCATGATCGGTGGCAATCACATCAATATGATTGTCGATCACCGCCTGCAAAATGGCTTGCTGATCATTTTCGGTTTTGATGGCTGGGTTCCATTTTATTTTTGTGCCAAGTCTTTCATAATCTTTGTCATTAAACCAAAGGTGATGGATGCAAGCCTCTGCGGTAACTTTCTTTTTTCCCAGTGGAATTGAATTATCGAATAAAGAAATTTCTTTGGCGGTAGAGAGGTGAAGAATGTGGAGTTTCGTGCCATGCTTCTTAGCTAAGCCAACCGCAAATGAAGAAGAACGGTAGCAAGCCTCTTCGTTGCGAATGTTCATGT
>JAYWDN010000106.1:0-27650 GCA_043780615.1 Bacteroidota bacterium
AGCCCTCATGTCTAACAGTAATTTGATTTCAGAATTTTTAAAGTGGGAGCAGCAAAGCCCCGATCGCATTTTTTTTCGCCAGCCAGTAAATAGCGAATGGAAAACTTGGACGTACAAACAGGCTGGGGACGAGATCAGAAGAATGGCAAATGCACTGCAAGCATTGCCCATCGCACCCAAGAGTGCCATCGCTATACTTTCAAAAAACTGTGCGCATTGGATCATGGCCGACCTTGCCATCATCATGGGCGGGTTTGTCTCTGTTCCGTTGTATGCCAATTCTTCGGCTGCCTCCATCAAACAAATTTTAGAACACAGCGAGACCAAAGCAATTTTTGTTGGCAAACTTGATGACTACCTCGAACAGAAAAAAGGAATTCACGAAAGTGTCATTACAATCAGTTCATCTTTTTATGGATTGAACGAAGGCTTATCGTGGGAAGAATTGATTTCAAAGAATAAAGCGCTTATCAATTATGTTCACCGTCCAGCACAAGAGTTGTTCACCATCATGTACACTTCGGGCACAACGGGCGTGCCCAAGGGGGTGATGTTTCACTCCGCTGCGTTTGATCACACCACAAAAATTCTGATCAAGTATTTAAAGACGTTGGAAAAGATTCCAGATAACCCCCAACTTTTTTCATACTTGCCACTGTGCCACATAGCCGAGCGAAACCTTACCGAAATGCTGGCGTGCTATTCAGGTGCCACGATTTCGTTTGTCGAGTCGCTCGATACGTTTGCCCACGATTTAGCTTCGGTGCAACCTGATTTATTTTTTGGTGTGCCACGCATCTGGGCTAAGTTCCAAGAAAAGATTTTAGAAAAGATGCCTCAAAAAAAATTGAACACGCTTTTGAAAATCCCAATCATCAGCACGATTGTAAAAAAGAGTATCATCAAAAAATTGGGGCTTGCCAAAGCGGGGTTGAAGGGAAGCGGTGCCGCACCCATTCCAGTTTCGCTTTTGAAGTGGTACGATAAACTGGGTATTCGCGTGCGCGAAATTTATGGTATGACCGAAAACTGCGCGCTCTCGCACGCCAATCAAGAGATACGGTTTGGCACTGTAGGCAAGGCCATGGAAAGCGTGGAAGTAAAATTTTTGGAAGACGGAGAGATACTCACACGCCATGTGGCATTGATGATGGGCTATTTTAAAGAGCCGCAACTAACGGCCGAGGTGATGACGGCCGATGGATATCTGCGCACAGGCGACAAAGGCAAATTAGATGCCGATGGTTTTTTGACGATCACGGGCCGTGTAAAAGATTTGTTCAAAACCGACAAGGGCAAATACATTTCGCCCGCGCCCATTGAAATGAAACTGTTGCACAACACCGACATCGAACAAGTTTGTGTGGTGGGCATGGGCATACCACAACCGATTGCACTTATTGTTTTATCGGCCATAGGAAAAACAAAAGCTAAAAATGAAATCATCAAAAGCCTGAGCGACTCCATTGCCGAAGTAAACCCAACCATTGAGCATTATGAACACATTAAAAAGGCAGTGATCATGAAAAAAGATTGGTCGATCAACAACGGGATGATGACGCCCACGCTGAAAGTAAAACGCAACGAAGTAGAAAAAATTCAAATGCCAAACTACCCTATTTGGTATGCGCAAGAGGGCATGGTGGTTTGGGAATAGCAAGATTGAAGTTCAGAAATATTGCCCGATGTGGCTGTTGCTCAAGAAAAAATAAATAAAAAAAGAATTGAGGCAAGTGGCCGAAATAAAATTGAGCCACATGGTGCGTGAATGATTGGCAGCAGAGGTTTTTTTCAAAACCAAATAAAACCA
Source organism: Bacteroidota bacterium (assembly GCA_043780615.1). GTDB lineage: Bacteria > Bacteroidota > Bacteroidia > Cytophagales > Cyclobacteriaceae > ELB16-189. Next base: position 1,811 of record JAYWDN010000106.1, read on the forward strand.
AACCATAAAAAATAAAACCACGGGCATCAGTGCAATAACAAAAACGTAACTGAAATCGGGAGGAAAATAATTGTTGAAATAGAGAACAAAGCCGAGCGTAGCCACGGCAAATACCAACTGTACAAAAATAAACGTGCCCCTGATTCCCAGCATCATGCTCATGGTGCGGTCGCCATGCTTGGCATCTTCTTCATGCTGATAGACCTGCGTCATCGGGTAATTTCCTAGCAGCATGATCGAAGTGAGTGCTGCAGGGAAAAGAATCTTTAAGTGGAGTAGATTTTCAATTCCAAAATCGTTGATGCCCACATAGCACATCAAAAAAGCAAAACATCCTTGAAAAATTCCAACGGTGAGCCAACCAAGTATCGGGTATTTTTTTAATCGAACTGATGGGTGACTGTATGCCTTCGAGATCAATCCATAAATCAAAACCATTGCAGCAAAAAGAAAACTGATTTTCCAAAAAGCAAGAACAACGGCAGCGAGATCGAACAGCAGCGACACGTAGTAAAGACTGGTGTTGACGGGCGGTGGGTTTTTTAATCCACCAATACTTTTTTCGTCCTTGTCGAAATAACTGTTGTAGCCATTGCTGGCCGGATAAAGCAAAAGATGTACAATAATAAAAGACCACAGAAGCCTGTTTTCGTTAAAGTTGGGCGAGATGCCCAGGGCAAAAAGATAAACAGGCAATAAAAAATAAGAAAACGCAATGCGAAGATGAAGCAACGTGGACGACATATTGTTGAACTAATTGAACAAGGTAATGTTTTTTAAACTATACTTGAAGCGATGAGCTACATCACTTCCATCGGCACGGCCGTTCCAGACAATCGTATTGCGCAAACCACCATCGCCAACTTTATGGTGAAGGCGATGAACTTGCAAGGTGATGATGCGCGCAAGTTGCAAGCACTTTACCGAGCCACTGGAATAGACACTCGGCATTCGGTGCTTGCAGACTATGGAAAAAAAAGTGAGTATGAATTTTTTCCAGACAATGAATTGCTCGAACCTTTCCCCTCTACACAACAAAGAATGGTGCTTTATAAAAAGCACGCGCTTGACCTTAGCCTCGCTGCGATAAAAAAATGCCTCGATAAAATTTCATTGATAGATCAGTCAGCAGTTACCCATTTGATCACCGTGAGTTGCACTGGCTTGTATGCGCCCGGCCTCGATATTGATTTAGTAAAAACGCTGGGACTGAATACGTGCATCAACCGCACGTGCATCAACTTCATGGGCTGCTATGCGGCCTTCAATGCACTGAAGTTGGCCGATTCATTTTGTGAAAACAATAAAAACGCAAAAGTGCTGGTGGTTTGCACGGAACTGTGCAGCATCCATTTTCAAAAAGAAAACACAGAAGATAATTTGTTGGCCAACGCACTGTTTGCCGATGGCAGCGCGGCTTTGCTCGTGGAAGCACAACCACGCACAGGCCTCAATTTAAAACCAGTGAGTTTTCATTGCGACCTTTCTACTGATGGCGAACAAGACATGGCTTGGACGGTGGGAGATTTTGGTTTTGAAATGAAACTCTCAACCTATGTGCCTGAGGTGATTCGCAATGGAATAAAAAAATTGACAGCTTCATTGCTTGAAAAAATTTCCATGCAGATCACAAACGTAGATTATTTTGCTATCCACCCGGGCGGAAAAAAAATCCTTGAAGTGATCGAGCAGGAACTTGGCCTTAGCAAAGAGCAAAACCTCAACGCGTATCAAGTTTTGAGAAAATTTGGCAATATGTCGTCACCCACGGTACTGTTTGTACTCAACCGAATAGTTGACGACTTGACAGAAGCTGATGATAAAAAAAACATTCTCAGTTTTGCTTTTGGCCCTGGCCTAACTATGGAGAGCATGTTGTTGCAAATCGAACACCATTAAATATGGCCATTTCATTTTCGCACCGAAGCACGGGCACGGAAATCATGGACGATCTCAATTTTCATGATGCTGTGGTCTTTCAAACTTTGCGCGAGCTTGACTTTATCAATCATTGGTTGGGGGGCAATACAGTGACCTTGAAGGCACTGGAAAAAGTGTGGGATAAAATTCCAAAGGATAAAAAAATTTCAATCGCTGACCTTGGCTGCGGAAGTGGTGAGATGCTCCGGCTGATTTCACAAAAAGCAAAAACCGAAAACAGAAAGGTGTTGCTCACAGGCATAGACGCGAACCCTTATATTATTGATTACGCAAAAGAGCAGTCAACACATTTTGAAAACTTGAGTTTTGATGCGGTCAATATCTTTTCAGCAACTTTTCAGCAACTGCAATTTGACATTATCAACGCCACGCTTTTTCTACATCATTTTTCTAATGAAGAACTGATTCATCTTTTTGCAGCCATGAAGAAGCAGGCAAAGCGTGCCATTATTGTGAACGACATCCATCGGCATCCGCTCGCCTATTTTTCTATCCGGTGGCTCACGACTCTATTTTCAAAATCTTCAATGGTGAAATTTGATGCGCCCCTGTCGGTGCTGCGGGCGTTCAAGCGCAACGAACTGAAGTTGATCCTTGAGAAAGCGGGGATAAAAAACTATGAATTGAAATGGAAGTGGGCCTTCCGATGGCAGCTGATTATTTTCTGTTGAAACTAAGCGGCCAACGACCGCATGACTTTTTTCATGAGTGCTTTTTCATCGGCACTCCACTCATTTTGGTTTTGTTGGGTTGAAAGATTATCTAGTTCGAAATAAAAACGCAAACGGTATTTCCATATCAAATCTGCGCCAATGGCCTTCTTAAGCTCTTTCAATTCACTGCGGTTATGCACCCAAAATAATTGGACCTCTTTGCCATGAATCTCTACAGTCACGTGTCCACGAAGAAATTTTGAACTGTCGTCCAAATGCTTATGATGAAGTTCAACAAAGCCGGGGTTCCCAACGATATAAATGGTTTGCATAGTTTAAAAAATAAGAAGTCTTTGCTTCTATTCTTCGGTAAAATACGTCAAAATGAAACAAATAGTTGTAATTGGAATGGATTTGGCACGAACGTACGCCAACAGAAATACGGATAAGACAAAAATGAATTCTTTATAATGAACTGATCGCCCAAAGCGCGCAATAAAATTTTTGTTTGTCAGCATTTAGCACAATTTTTATTTATTTTCGTTAGATATTTTAATCACCCAAATAAAATAACCATGAAGACCATTTTGTGTTTCGTAGCAGCTTTGATCATCAGTTCGTGTGCTTCCAATCCGTTTGGGCAAAAAGTAAGAGAGCCGTTTCGCGGCAGTGCTTACGAATCGAACAATCGTTTCTTCCGAGCCACGGGCAAAGGCGAGAGTGCTGCCGACAACATTGCACGCAGCAAGGCCGACATTGAAGCCAAAGGAATTTTGGCGGGGCAAATGAACACGACTATGAAGCAAGTGAGCGATCAGTACCTTGGGCAAACCCAAAACGACCGCGCTGCCGATGTGGCCGACAAATTTCAAAGCTTGGTGCGCGAAGTGATGAACACCAACATGGCCGACCTGCGCAAAATTGGTGAAGAAAAATATTTCGACAAAAAACAAAATAAGTACACCGTTTTCATGGCCTACGAGATCAAGAAAAATGCGATGTTCCGATTTATGAAAAAGCAAGCAAAAACCAATCAACAGATTGACGAACGCCAGCAAGAAGTGATTCAAAAAATATTAGACGAAGAACTGAAGAAGGCTGGCGATGATGATGGAAAATGATTTTTTCATTCTTCATAGTATACCACATTTAATAGTGTATTGCCAACTGCGCTCAAGGTCTCCTTGCTGATGATGGATAGGTTGTCTTTGCGCGAATGGTGGTAATCTCCAAAGAAACCAACACCAGCTTGGTAATGCACAATATCAATCATCGGGATTTTGCCTATCTCATTTACAAATACATGGTCATCCGTGATAGCGCCTACGTTGGTCTTCACAAAGTAATCGGTATAACCTAATCGCGCAGCGGTGTTCCAAACTTTCTCAACCACGCTTGGCGCATTTTCCAATGATCCTCCTTCGCGGAAAAATTGCGAATGCTTTGCGCCAACCATATCGAGCAGAATGCCGTAGTAAGCCGAATAATTTTTTTTATGCTTGTGGTTTGCCCAATACTGCGAGCCGAGACACCACCAATCTTCATACCCATCAGGCATTTTTAGTTTGCTTTCCTGTCCAGTGCTGGAGTCCTTTCCCCAATCTTCTCCATCAAATAAAATAAAATCAACACCAACGGAAGGCATTTTATTTTGGCTAAGCACACGGGCAATTTCAAGCAATACCCCTACGCCACTCGCCCCATCATTGGCTCCATCAAAAGGCGCATCTTTTTTTTCAGTGTCCTTGTCGGCATAGGGTCGTGTGTCCCAATGGGCGGCCAACAAAATCCGTTTTTGTGCAGAAGGGTTGTAGCTGGCAATAATATTTTTAAGTTGCACTTTTTGGTTGTCCCACGTGGTGGCTTCAAAATTTTGCTCGGTTACCGTTGCATTATATTTTTTAAATCGCGCCACAAAATAATTAGCAGCCTGCTTGTGCATTTTGGTGTTGGGCACACGCGGACCAAACGCAACTTGTTTCTCCACAAAAGCGTAAGCTGAATCGGCATTGAACTTAGGCACTTGCACAATCCGCATTGGCTTCTGGGTTTCTTCGGTTTTCTTTTTTGGACGGCATGCGCTGAACAAGGTCAACACGGCAAATGAAATCAAAATGGTTTTTCTATCGATCATGATGAATGTAAAATCAGCGCAAGTTAAATCAAAAAACGAGCTAACTATTGTTAAAAAAGTTTTCAATTCAAATTATCAAAAAGTATTAACACCCTCACCCACATAGCAATTTGATAGTCCACTCATCTGCCGCCCTCTCCCCAGCCTGCCTTCGGGCAAGCCTATGGCGGACGAAGGGGAGAGGGCATTACTGTCCTCTGTTATCGCAGACATTTAGTGGGTGATGGAGAAAACTGTCACAACTTGTTATGCCACTTTTAATGGTTGTAAAGCATCCTCCTTACATAAATTTTTTCACGCCCTGATAAACTATATGGTACTTTAATTTGATATTGAGTTTTCAAAAGTGGCAGCCGTACAAATACTTTTTCCATCAACCCGTTTCTATCGATGATCACATCGGGCGGAAAACTTTGAAATGATTCATTAATTAAAATAATGTTTTCATAAAACTCGGGATGCTCAAAAATTTCTTTCGATAAATCCCAATTCAAAAAGTAGGAACCCACTTTATTATTTTCATAACTGCCCCAGTCATCGGCAAGCACTAAAACTTTCTTTTCGACCAAAGATTTATTGGCACTGGCGGGTACAAACAAATTGGAATAATCAACGGCTTTAATTTTTCCTGCTCGTGCGGCAAAACTTACACCAAGCACCGAGAACAGAAAAACCCACAGCATTATTTCAGCAATCCACTTTCTGCGGATGAGCAAAATGTAATGACTGATGAAATAAGTAAGTGGAGGAATGAATGTGATGAAGCTGTGCGGGGTACGCTCTCGGGTGATCGTTATTTGGATGGTGGCGATGAGCACCCAGAGCATCATCACTTGCAGGAGTTGTGATTGATAGCGAGTGAAGCGCGCCTCGCGATTGAGCATGACCAATGAAAAAAAGAAAAATAACAAGATCACCCCCCCCAGCCACACTAATGATTTCCATGAGACGAACGCGATGGTATGAAAAGTAAAATTGGTGTTGTAGAAAAAGTCGCACAGTTGGGGCAAGCCATCGCGAAAAAAATAAAGACAGAAAAGTAGGCTGTGTGGAAAAACAAAACCGAAAACGACCAACAGGGCTTTGCGCAAAGAGATTCGGGCAAAAGCGTACAAGATCACCAACGCGCCCAACAAAAAAAGTGCGTAGCTAAAAACAAACAGCGAGGCGATGCCAATGAAAACGCCAATGTTCAATACGGTTTCATCGCGTTGCACTTTAAATTCTATTTCCTTGAACAGAATATTTAAGGCGAACAATAAAAAAGTGGAAGCAATCAGTTCGCGCGACAGCGACAGCATATCAAATGAAAAAAAACAAAGGATAGCAAAGATAAGGGCGGCCAAATAATTGCTCTCGTTGTACGCTTTGTTGCGGATGAGTGCAAGGGCAAAATACGAAGCTTGAAAAAATAGGATTAACAAAGCGAATAGATGGCGAGCGCTCAGCGAACGCCCAAAAATAAATTCAATCCATTTTGCAAAGAGGGCTGCGAGCCATGGCGAATCGTCAATAAGTTGTAGGTAAAGCACTCGGCCATCATTGAGTGCTTCGCCCAGCACCATGTCTTTTAGTTCTTGCAGTGTGAGCGCAATCGGCCCAAAGAGCATCGGCAGGCTGATGGCAATCATCAACAATAAAACCCCGAGGAGTCGGTAAGGATCGTTCAATCGGAAGAAGCGCAGCACAAAAAATTCTTTGACCTGCAAATAAATCAAAATTAGGATAGCGCAAATGCTGTTCGCGGCTTTTGTATCTTTGCCGCATGAGTTTGAGACAAGAAAAATACGCAAAGCTGATCCAGAAAGAACTCAGCGATATTTTCCTACGCGACAAGCGCGGCATCATCGGCAATGCGTTTATCACCATTGCCGAGGTGAAGATGAGCCCCGACTTGAGTGTAGCCAGGGTGTACATCAGCATGACCTTGGCCAAAGACAAAAAAGTGGTGCTGGCACAAATCGAACAGCATAAAAGTGAAATCCGCAAGGCCCTTGGCGACCGCATCCGCAACCAAGCGCGCATTGTTCCCAACCTTGTTTACTTTATTGACGAGGTGGAAGAGAACGCCATGCGCCTCGAAGAGATCATTAAGAACTTGAATATCCCCAAAGAAGGAAAATAATTTTTCGTTTGCATGAACCTTCCGCTTTTCATCGCTAAGCGCTATTTTCTTTCGAAGCGGAAAATGAATTTCATCAACGTTATTTCAATCTTGTCGGTGGTGGGCATTGCCTTTTCTACGGCCGCGCTGATCGTTGTGCTCTCGGTCTTCAACGGCTTCGAAGGATTGCTGCGCATGCTCAACACTTCATTCGACCCTGAAATAAAAATCGAAGCCAGCAAAGGGAAATCGTTTGAGGTGAACGATTCAATGATTCAAAAGATTAAGTCCATTGAAGGTGTGCAAGTGGTTACCGAAGTGATCGAAGACTATGCTTACCTGCGTTACCGCGATGCCGAAATGGCCGTGACGATGAAAGGAGTGAGCGATAACTTTATTGACCAGCATCGTTTGGATGGACACATTGTAGACGGGGTGTTAAAATTGAAAGACTCACTTGGCAGCTGTGCGGTGATTGGGCGCGGAGTGCAATATGCGCTCTCCATTTCGGTGAAAGAATCCATTTACCCGTTGCAGGTTTTTTACATCAGAAATTCTAAAACAGCAACCATCGACCCGTCCAAACTTTACAGCGTGCGCCAGATTACTCCAGGTGCTGTTTTTTCCATTCAAAAAGAAGTGGACGAAAATTATGTGGTGTTTCCTTTGGATTTCGTTCAGGGATTGATGGACTACGGAAACAAGCGAACCTCGTTGGAGATAAAGACACAGGATGGTATTGACGTAAAACACACACAGGATTTAATCAGAAAACAACTCGGGGAAAATTTTTTGGTGCTGACCAATGAAGAACAGCACAAAGACATTTACCGTCTGCTTAAAATTGAAAAACTATTTACGTTTGCTTCGCTCGCCCTGTTGATCCTTGTTGCCTCCATCAACATTTTCTTTTCATTGATGATGCTGGCCATCGACAAGAAAAAGGACATTTCAATATTGCAGGCCATGGGCGCACAGCCCGGCCTGATCAAAAGAATTTTTTTAAATGAAGGTGCTCTCATTGCATTTACGGGAGCAGCATTGGGTTTGCTAATTGGCGGAAGCATTTGTTGGGCGCAAGAAACTTTCGGCCTGGTGGGCATGGGCATTGAAAGCGCGGTGGTCTCTAACTATCCCGTGAAAATGAGGCTAACCGATTTTGTTTCGGTTTCAGCAGTGATTATTGCGGTCACTTTTTTGATTTCATTCTATCCGGCCACGCTGGCATCGCGGTCGTACGCTACGCGGCAGCTTTGATGATAAATTGATTAATAATAAATCTTATAAATCTTGTAGATTTAGGTTCACTTTTGAAACAAGCTCCAAAGAATAACGTCTATTACCTTTTAAACAAACCCTTAAAACTTATGAAACTGAAAAACCTATTCTTATTAATTGTATTGCTGAGCGGTGGCATCGCGCAAGCCCAGACGGTGGATGAAATTATTGCTAAGTATTTTGAGAACACAGGAGGCCTTGAAAAATGGAAGGCGGTGCAAGGCATCAAAATGACAGCCAAAGTGAATCAAGGAGGGATGGAGATCCCTTTAGTAATTATTAGTTTGAAAGACGGTCGACAGATGACCGTGATTACCCTTCAAGGCAAAGAAATTAAACAAGGTGTTTATGATGGTGCCACGCTTTGGTCTCATAATTTTATGAATATGAAAGCCGAAAAAAGCGATGCCGAGGCGACTGAAAACTTCAAAACAAACTTAGGAAGCGATTTTCCAATTCCTTTCATCGATTATAAGGAGAAAGGATTCAAAGCAGAGCTTTTGGGCAAGGAAACTGTTGATGGTACTGAAACTTTTAAGGTGAAACTTACTAAGAAGCCGATTAAAGTGGATGGCAAACCAATGGATAACATTGAATATTATTATTTCGATACAGAAAACTTTGTCCCCTTGGTTGTAGAGTCTGAAGTCACATCGGGTCCCATGAAGGGTAAAACAGGTCAAGCTAAAATGAGTGACTATCAAGATGCGGGAGGATTGCTGTTCCCTTTCTCCCTTGGCCAAGGCGTAAAAGGCGAGCAAGGAGGACCTCCACTCACCATTACCAAAGTGGAGCTCAATCCAAAAGTAGAATCGAAAGATTTTGCTCTCCCTACAGACAAATAATGAAATGAAACAATAAGACCTTAAATACTTCAATCTTCGTTGAAGTATTTTTTTTCACTTTAAAATTTATTCAAATGAAAAAAATCTATTCCATCTTAATCGTGTTTTTCTTTTTCGGTGCAACATCTTCCTTTGCTCAAGATGCCATTGCAAAAGGAAAAGAATTGTTTGGCGATCTCAAGGCACGCCACATCGGGCCTGCGTTGATGAGCGGTCGCATTACTGATCTTGAATTGCACCCCACCAATGATCGGGTTATTTTTGCAGGCACTGCCGGTGGTGGTGTATGGAAAAGCAACAACGGAGGTGCTACGTTCAATCCGATCTTTGATGAACATTGTCAATCGATCGGAGCAGTAGAGATCGATCCATCCAGTCCCGATAATGTGGTATGGGTGGGCACTGGAGAAACGTGGACAAGAAATAGTGTATCGATTGGTGACGGCCTCTACAAAACGGTGGATGGAGGAAGCAACTGGATAAAAATGGGGTTTGAAAAATCGGAGCGCATCGCAGGTGTTCAGGTAAATCCAAAAAATCCAAACGAAGTTTATGTAGCAGTGCTCGGTCCGCTTTGGAACGACAGCGAAGAGCGCGGCCTTTACAAAACTACAGATGGTGGAAAAACTTGGAACAAGATTTTGTACGTGGACAAAACCACGGGCTGTAGCGATTTAACACTCGACCCAAAAGATCCCAACATTGTGTATGCTACCTTCTGGGAATTTAGAAGGCAACCTTGGGCGTTCAACTCAGGTGGGCTCAATAGTGCTTTGTATAAATCAACAGATGCGGGAAAAACTTTTAATAAAATCCACAACGGTTTCCCGAAAGGAAAACTGGGACGGTTGGCGATAGCCGTTGCTCCTTCTAATTCTAATATTCTTTACACCGTTATCGAATCGGAGCAAGACAAAGACAAAGGCTTGTATCGCAGCGATGATGCCGGGGCAAATTGGAAACAATTGAATAACGATTTCGGAATCGTGGTGCGGCCATTTTATTTCTCTCGCATCGAGGTTGATCCACGAAATCCGGAAGTAGTGGTGAAGGCGGGGTTGCTCGGTTCCATCTCTCGCGATGGCGGAAAAACTTTTAAGAACCTTGGCCCCAATCACAGCGATGTGCACGATATAGTTTTTGATATTCGCAATTCAGACCGAATGTATGCCGCTACCGATGGAGGCATCTATCGCTCGTGGGACGGAGGCACCACGTTGGAAATGGTGGAGAACATGCCCGTGTGCCAATTCTATCACGTGAGTGTTGACAACGAAGAGCCCTTCAATGTGTATGGCGGTTTGCAAGACAACGGTTGTTGGTATGGGCCATCGCAGTCGCCAGGAGGTGTGGAGGCGCGCGACTGGAGGCGCATCGGTGTGGGTGATGGCTACCGCGTGTATCCGCACCCCACCAAAAAATTAATTTATTCTGAAATGCAAGGCGCAGAAAATGTGTGGCGATACGATCCTGCAAAAGATCAAGCGAAAACTATTCAACCGCTGGCTGGCGCAGGCGAAGCGGATGCCAAACATAAACTCCGTTTTAATTGGAATGCCGCCATGGCCATCAGTGCATTCAAACCCGATCGGTTTTACATGGGCAGTCAGTATGTGCATCGCTCGGAAGACATGGGCGAAACATGGACGAAAATTTCTCCCGACTTAACCACCAACGATCCTGCAAAACAAAACCAAGAAAACTCGGGCGGCCTTTCGCGCGACAACTCTGGTGCCGAAAATCATTGCACGGTATTCACCATTGCCGAATCGCCCCTCGATGAAAATATTATTTGGGCCGGCACAGACGATGGCAATTTGCAATTGACCAAAGACGGTGGTAAGACCTGGACAAACTTGATTGCCAATGTTCCCGATCTTCCTAAAAATACAATGGTCTATCACATAGAGGCAAGCGTGTTTGGAAAAGGAAATGCGTATGCTGTCTTTACTGGATATCAAACTGGAGATAAAACTACTTATATCTATAAGACAACAGATTTTGGCGCAACCTGGAAATCAATTGTGACTCCAGATATTTATGGATTTGCCAGAAACATTCAGGAAGACTACGTTAATGAAAATCTTTTATTCGTGGGCACCGAATTTGGTTTATACATCACACTGAACGGGGGAAAAGGTTGGTACAAGTTTACCAATAACATGCCCGCAGCAAATGTGCACTTCATCGAACTGCACAAAAAGACAAACGACTTGGTGATTGCCACTCATGGCCGTGGTATTATTATCATCGATGACATCAGCCCTTTGCGCCAGTTGACGGAAGAAGCGATGAACAAAGATTTATTTTTCTTCACCACCATTCCTACAAAAATACCAGAGACCAATGGGTTTGGCGGAGCCAGCACCGAAACCCAATTTGTGGGAGAGAATCCATCGCGGGCTGCTCACATCATTTATTATTTGAAGAAACGCCACACGTTGGGAAAAATGTCGTTGGAAATTCAAGATGCTGCCGGAAATAAAATTACGGAGATCGGCCCGGGGAAATCAAAAGGCATCAATGTGGTGGAGTGGAATTATAACACCAAGCCGCCCAAGATTGCAACCGCCAAAACTTTTGCCTTTGGTGGATTTACTTCACCGCGCGTTCCAGCAGGCACTTACAAAGTGGTGATCCAAAAAGGAAAAGAAACTTATACTAACGACATCGTGATTCAATATGATCCCAAATCAGAAATTTCATTGGCCGACCGCAAGCTTCAGGAGAAAACCACACGGAAACTCTACGACATGTCGCAAGAGTTGGCCTATATGGTTTATGAATTGGATGAGACGGTGAAGGCTGCTGAAAATATGAAAGGCAGAAGTGCTTCGGCAGCCAAAGCAGTCACTCCGTTGATTACGGATTTGACTAAACTCAAAGAAACTTTTGTGGTAACAAAAGGCGATAACTATGTGGGTGCTGCCGAGCCGCAGTTGCGCGAAAAGCTGACTGACCTCTATAGCAAAATTGCAGGCAGTTACTACAAACCCAATGCAGCAGAGATGGGAAACCTGGATGCCATTGAAACAAGATTCAACACAGCAAAAGCAGACTTCAAAAAAGCGAAGGACAAAAATTTGAAGAAACTCACTTCGCTTTTATCTGAAAATAAATTTGAACAATTGCCCATCAAATCTTTTGATGAGTTTTTGAAACAACCGTAAAAAAGTAGGCAGTTGCCTGTAGGCATGAAGAAAAGTTGACAATAGGCAATTAACAAAAGGCATGGAAATATTTTCTGTGCCTTTTTTTACTTCTGTCCTTCGGCCATCTTTTCGGCCGTCTCTGCAATTTTTAATTGCTCGATAAAGTCATCTACTTCGCCATTCATAATGGCGGGCAAGTTGTGCTGTGTGTAGCCAATGCGATGATCGGTGACACGGCTTTGCGGATAATTGTAGGTGCGGATTTTTTCTGAGCGGTCGCCACTGCGCACTTGACTTCTGCGCGAAGCACCAATCTGGGCTTGCTGTTTTTCTACTTCTATTTCGTAAAGCTTGGTGCGCAACATTTGCATGGCACGCAGGCGGTTGCCATGTTGACTTCGTTCGATTTGGCAAGTAACCATGATGCCCGTGGGTTTGTGCGTGAGTTGCACTTTGGTCTCTACCTTGTTTACATTCTGTCCGCCAGCACCACTCGATCGTGCTGTTTGAACTTCTAAGTCGGCCGGGTTTAATTCTACATCCACTTCTTCGGCTTCGGGCAGCACCACCACCGATGCAGCCGAAGTGTGCACGCGTCCTTGCTGCTCTGTTTCAGGAACACGTTGAACGCGATGCACTCCTGATTCATATTTTAATAATCCGTAAGCTCCTTCACCTTCCACGCTCGTGATGACTTCCTTGTAGCCGCCTGCAGTGCCTTCGGTAACATCCACTACCAAAAACTTGTAGCCTCTCCGTTCGCAAAAGCGTTGGTACATCCGCCAAAGATCGCCTGCAAAAATTGCCGCCTCGTCACCGCCAGTGCCAGCACGGATTTCAAGGATGGCGTTCTTTTCATCGTTGGGGTCTTTGGGCATCAGCAGCGTTTTGATCTCTTCCTCCAACGCATCGCGCGTGGGCTCCAACTCTTCTATTTCCATTTTGGCCAACTCGCGCAGTTCGGCATCCTTCTCTTTTTGCAAAATATCTTTTGCGTGCTTCACCCCATCAATTGCCAACTGATACAGGTCGTATTTTTTCACCACTTTTTCTAGGTCGCGGTATTCTTTGCTCAACTGTTGGAATCTCTTCTGGTCTTTCACCGTCTCGGGCTGGCCCAGCAGTTGGCTCACTTCTTCGAAGCGGTCTTTTATGTTTATCAGTTTGTCTATCATATTTCAAAAACGAGGCGCAAGGTAATAAAACTACACCGCTCCATTGAAGTTAAAAGAGTGAGTGGTTCCCTTTGCAGGGAAATCTAAAACCGCAACTCTTGGCGAAGGGCAAGGAGGTGGTTCTTCAGTGCGTCTTGCCAGGTTGCATCGGCATCCCACTTAGATCCTAAGAAAACGTTTCCGTATTCGGTATTTTTAAAATAAAATTTGTAAATTATTTTTTTGGCCGAAACCGTTTTGATTTTCGATTCGCCTTCGGCAAAATAATAAGTGGATAGCGAACTCGCGGTTTGCGAAATATCATAGCCCAAAATATCACGAGCAGCATCGCCTCGGGTGTGCACATAGCGCAGCACCAAGCGATATCCTTTTTCTTCCAGCTCGGCATCGGTCAAGGCCGGATCGACAAGCTCGTATTTCACCGGAAAATTTTCTTTCAAAAATAGTTCCAATGCTTTATCGTCTGCTTCATTGCCCCAACGTGGCACGGCCGATTTGAAAGTGCGCACATCGGGCGCGAAGCGTTCGCTGGGCTGGCCTTTGAAAAAATTTAATTCAAAACCCGTTTCGGGAATATCATTGATCAAAAAATTTTCTTTTTTCTGTGTGCTCACGGTGAATCGATAAATAGTGCGCAACAATTCGAGCAGCGTGGGGTTGCTTTGTTTCCACGAGGGGTGCTGTTTATCAACAAAAGATTTTGTGCCATTGTATTCGGTGATAATACTTTGATAGCCATTGTTTGACTTTTGCAGAATGATGAGGAATTTGATTTGCCGAGCTTCAAAATAATTTGAAAAAACCCCTGAAGGATCGGGCCCCGAGAGCACGTAATCAATATCTAAATAACTGACCGCATCGATGCCCGCTTGCTGAAAATATTTTTGAGCTTCCTGAAGTTCTTGCTGCGTGAAGGCAGGCTCATGCAGCACCAACGAACGTGCGGCAAGAATGCCTGCGGGGAGTGAACTTCCAAAAGTAAGATTGGCAATCAGGCGTTCTTCTTCCTGCGTTGGCTGGGCAGTCAGGCAAAAAGGAATCAACAAAAAAAGAATCAACAAAGAAAAACGCATTATTATTTTTATTGTAAAAAAACGAAAACACACCCGCCTTATTGCAAAGCAGACGGTGCAAAAGTGGTAAAAAAGTTTGTACCTTTCCTATATGGAAACGCTGATGCATCCGCCCCGCACGTTGATGGAAGTTTATGATCTGTTGCCCGAAGGCACGATGGCCGAATTGATCGATAACCATTTGTATATGTCGCCTGCACCTATATTTTCTCACCAAGATGTCTTATTAGAAATAACCTTTTTAATAAGGCAACATCTTAATCTCGATCGGAAAGGCAAATTGGTAATTGCTCCTTTTGATGTGAAACTTGACGCTTCTAAAAATGCAGTCCAGCCTGACATCGTGGTGATACTCAAAACAAATCCCAACCAAATCAATGAAAGAGGGCTTTATCATGGAGTTCCCGATTTGTTGGTAGAAATACTTTCGCCCGGCAACAAGGATTACGACCTCATCACCAAAAAAGATTTGTATGAAAAATTTGGTGTGAAAGAATATTGGGTGGTTGATCCGCAAACAAAATTGGCTATTGGTTTTGCCTTAAAGCATGATCGATATGAAAAGATTGGTGAAGAGATTGGAAAAATAAGATCGATTTTATTGAAAGAGGATTTTAATTTCTGAGTTCGTCATTGGCTCGACTAAACAAAAAATGAATGGCCAAAGAACACACGAAAGATTTGCTGAAATTTCTTGAGCCGTTTCCCACCCAAGTAAAAGAAACGGCCATGTGGTTAAGAGAATTTGTGTGGGATTTGTACCCGCAAACCAACGAGTTGCTCTACGACAATTACAACGCGGTTGCTTTTGGCTGGTCGCCAACCGTTAAAGTAGGTCACACGTTTTGCAGTATTGCCGTTGGCCGATCGAGCCACAACGTTCATTTCGGATTTTACTGGGGCTCTGAAATTGCAGACCCCGAGAAGATTTTACTTGGCCAGGGCAATCAATACCGATACATCTTGGTCAAGGACAAAAATGAATTCCCAAAAGCCTACATCAAAAAACTGGTGAAAGAAGCGTATGCCAATTCGCTGGCCAAGGTGAAAGACCCGAAACAGATCCTGGAAGGAGAGACCATCACTAAATCCATTTCTGCAGTGAAGAGGCTAGGGGCTAAAAAAGCAAAGAAGACAGCCAAAAAGAAATAAAGGCCAACAAAAATATTTGCTTGATTAGAAACAATAAGGGCTACATTTTTGTATTCCTTATTTGAAATCCATTCATGCCTGCTTCTTCCCCTAAAAAAAAAGCTGACTACTCTGGCCACGAAACGATCGAAGTGATCGGTGCGCGCGAGCACAACCTAAAAAACATCAGTGTTGCTTTGCCGCGCAATCAGTTCACCGTAATTACCGGCATTAGCGGAAGCGGAAAATCATCGTTGGCTTTCGACACGATCTATGCCGAAGGCCAGCGTAGGTACATGGAAAGTTTTTCGGCCTATGCCCGCAGTTTTATTGGCAACTTGGAGCGGCCCGATGTGGACAAGATCAATGGGTTAAGTCCCGTAATTTCCATCGAACAGAAAACAACATCACGTAATCCTAGATCAACAGTAGGTACCGTCACTGAGATTTACGATTTCATGCGCTTGCTTTTTGCAAGAGCGGGCGAGGCGTTCTCTTACCTCACGGGAGATAAAATGGTGCGCCAATCGGAAGACCAAATCTTAGATTCCATCGTGCATAATTTTTCTGGAAAAAAATTGACGCTACTCGCACCAATTATAAAAGGGCGCAAAGGCCACTACCGCGAACTGTTCGTTCAAATAAGAAAGCAAGGCTACACCAAAGTGCGCGTGGATGGAGCGGTGCAAGACATTATTGCCAAGATGCAACTGGATCGTTTTAAAATCCACGATATCGAAGTGGTGATCGATCGCATTGTGCCCGATGCAAAAGACCGTCATCGCATTGGCCAGTCGGTAAACACAGCGTTGAAAGAGGGCAAAGGGGTGATCATGTTTTTAGACGAGGCGGGCAAGGTGCACCATTTTTCAAAATTTTTGATGGATCCGAAAACTGGTTTGTCGTACGATGAGCCTGCGCCCAACAATTTTTCTTTCAACTCGCCTTATGGTGCTTGCCCTGCCTGCGCGGGCTTGGGCGTGACCGAAGAGATCACGGAAGACTCGATCATTCCCGACAATAAATTAAGCATAAGCCGTGGAGGCATTTTGCCTTTGGGCGAATACCGCGACATCTGGATTTTTAAAAAAGTGGAGGCGATACTCAAACGCTACAAGCTCACACTTACCACACCCATCAAAGACATCCCCAAAGAAGTAATGAAAATTTTGCTTCATGGCGATGATGTGCCCGTGGCAGTACCTTCTACAAAATATCCGGGCACGGAGTGGAATACGAAGTTTGAAGGCATCATCAGTTTTTTGCAAAAATTAAAAGAAGAGAGTTCTGAAAACATTAAAAAATGGGTGGAAGATTTCACCATCACCAAAGTTTGCCCCGAGTGCGATGGGGCACGATTAAAAAAAGAATCGCTCCATTTTAAAATCGATGGCAAAAATATTGCCGAGCTGGCACACTTGAATATTGAGGCGTTGCAAAAATGGTTTGCCGGATTAGAAAATAGATTGAACGAAAAACAGAAAGCAATTGCCGTAGAAGTTTTGAAAGAGCTAAGGAAGCGCATTGGTTTTTTGTTGGATGTTGGGTTGGATTACCTGCATCTCAACCGGCCATTGCGAACATTGAGCGGAGGCGAAGCCCAACGCATTCGCCTTGCCACTCAGATCGGTACGCAACTGGTAGGCGTGCTTTACATTTTGGATGAGCCGAGCATCGGCCTTCATGCCCGCGACAATGTGAAGCTCATCAAAGCACTGAAAGACTTGCGCGATCTCGGCAACTCCGTCATTGTTGTTGAGCACGACAAAGAAATGATGCTCGCGTGCGATTACCTGATCGATGTAGGCCCTGGTGCTGGCCGCCATGGCGGAAATATTGTAGCCGAAGGTGAACCGAAAGCATTCTTGAAAAACAAAAGCACCACGGCCAAATACCTAAACGGTGAATTGGGGATCAACTATTCCAAACAAAGAAGAAAGGGAAGCGGTGAAAAACTTTCGCTTCAGGGCGCAACCGGAAACAATTTAAAAAATGTGAATTTGGAAATCCCACTCGGCACACTCACCAGCATCACGGGGGTTTCGGGCAGTGGCAAATCTACATTGGTGCACGAAACACTCTTTCCGATTTTGAATCAGCATTTTTTTAATTCTAGAACGACACCACTGGCTTACAAAAAAATTGAAGGGTTAAAATTAGTTGACAAAGTGATCGAAGTAGATCAATCGCCCATTGGCAGAACCCCACGATCAAACCCTGCGACTTATACCGGAGTGTTCACCGACATCCGTGACTTGTTTGCGCACATGCCCGAGTCAAAAATCCGTGGTTATAAAACCGGACGATTTTCTTTCAATGTAAAAGGCGGTCGTTGCGAAACGTGCGAAGGTGCAGGCTTGCGCTTGATCGAGATGGAATTTCTGCCCGATGTGTATGTGCCGTGCGAAACCTGCAAAGCCAAACGCTACAACCGCGAAACGCTGGAAGTGCGCTTCAAAGGAAAGTCCATCAGCGATGTGCTCGATATGACGGTGGAAGAAGCGGTCACTTTTTTTGAAAACCAACCGCGCATCTTGCGCAAGATTGACACGCTCAACGAAGTGGGCCTTGGATATATTTCACTTGGCCAGCATGCTACGACACTCTCTGGTGGCGAGGCACAGCGCGTAAAGCTCGCTACCGAACTGAGCAAACGCGACACTGGAAAAACATTGTACATTTTAGATGAGCCAACCACAGGTTTGCATTTTCAAGACATCAGTCATCTGCTGGACGTGCTGCAAAAGCTGGTGGACAAAGGCAACACCGTTTTGGTGATCGAGCACAATATGGACGTAATCAAATCATCTGACCATGTTATTGACCTTGGCCCCGAAGGCGGTGCACTAGGTGGAAAAATTATTGCCACCGGCACTCCAGAGGAAGTAGCAAAAAACCCAGCAGGTTATACGGGGAAGTTTTTGAAGAAGGAACTTTAAGGTTTCCTGCTCTCCCTCATCATCTCCGGAAATCCTTGCTTCTTTGAAAATGCAGTCAAGGCCATTACTATCCGTTTTGTTTTTGTCTGCATGGTCTTTGCATCGTCTATCCATTTGCTGAAGTAGCGTTGGTGTGAGCCAGGCAATGTTTTAAAAAACTTCATCGCTCCAGGGTCTTCTTTCAAACATTTTATAAAGTCGGCTGAGGGTTGGATTTGCCGCTGATCCAATTCCATCTCTACGGTGAGCTTGTCGCCTTGCCGCTTGCCAATGGCATTGCGGATTTTTGAATTTAATGGCATGATGAAGCCACCCTCGCCCATTGGGAGCAAAGCAGTTTTCTCATACGCAAAATGATCAAGCTTTCCTTTCACCCGGTAACCTAATCGTACTCCCGGGTTTATTTTCTTCGCCTGTGCAGCGCTGATTTCAATATACGTCCAGCCGGTCTTCTCGCCTTGTTTGTCAAATCTAAGAATGGTGGTAGCGAACGTAATCATAAACCAAATCTACAAATTGATGTTTTTAAAAAAAGAATTTTGCCACGGAAGCACGCAAGATTATTTTCTGTGTTTCCGTGGCAAAAAGTAAACGTCACTTAATTGTCCATTCACGATTTTTTGAGTTTCATTTGCAAAGAAACTTTGGGCTTATAAATCCCGTTAAGGCAATAATTACCTAATCCAAATTATGGACGGACAAAAAAACACGAACTACCAGATCAGTCTTCCCTTGATATTATGCATAGGGCTTGCTGCGGGCTTGCTCATCGGGGCGAGCATCAACTCTAAATCAGTTCGTCAGAGCGATAGTTCGGAGATAGAAAAACTGCGCGAGGTGTTGTCGTTGGTGCAAAACGAATACGTGGACAAGGGCAAGGCCGATGCAGCCGTAGAAGACGCGATCACACACATTTTAGGCAAGCTCGATCCGCACTCGGCCTACATCCCTGCCCGCGAAAAAATTGAAGCCAACGAAGGCTTGAAAGGAAATTTTGAAGGCATCGGTATTGAGTTCAATATTTTTCACGACACACTGGTAGTGGTGGCAGCCATCAGTGGCGGCCCTTCGGAAGCTGTGGGTCTGCGCCCGGGCGACAAAATCGTGAAAGTGGGTGGCAAGTCGATTGCCAATGTGAAACTTACTACCAGCGATGTTCAAAAATATTTGAAAGGCCCAAAAGGAACGGAAGTAAAAATTGAAGTGCTGCGCAAACATGAAAAATCACTCCTCTTTTTCACCATCATCCGCGATCGGATTCCGCAAACATCGGTGGACGCATCGTACATGATCGATTCGAAAATCGGCTACATCAAGGTGAGCCGCTTTTCGCAAACCACCTACAATGAATTCAAGCAAGCATTGGAACAATTGAAGAAAAATGGAATGAAGAAATTAGTACTCGACTTGCAGGGCAACCCAGGCGGCTACATGGATCAAGCCATTGATGTGGCCGATGAATTTTTGAGCAAGGGCAAAAAAATTGTTTTCACCAACGGGCAAGAGACCAAGTACAATGAAGATGCCGTTGCCACCGACAAAGGTGATTTTGAAAAAGGCGACCTGATTGTGTTGGTGAATGAAGGCAGTGCATCGGCATCGGAGATTGTAAGTGGCGCGCTGCAAGACAACGATCGCGCCTTGGTGGTGGGCCGTAGATCGTACGGCAAAGGATTGGTGCAGCGGCCGTTCGATCTCAGTGATGGATCGGAAGTGAGGCTGACCATTTCGCGCTACTACACACCGAGCGGCAGGTCCATTCAAAAATCGTACGAAGATTTGGATTCGTACGACAAAGACATCGTAAAACGTTACAAGCACGGTGAGTTTTTTCATGCCGATAGTATTCATTTTAAAGACTCGCTAAAGTACCACACTGTCAATGGCCGCACCGTGTATGGAGGAGGAGGCATCATGCCCGATTATTTTGTGCCGTTGGATACCGCCAGCTCAAGCAAATATTTTAATGAACTCTTTGCCGTCAATGTCATCCGCGAGTTTGCCTTCAACTATGCCGAAGAAAACAAATCGCGCTTAGAAGAAATGGGATTCAAAACCTATAAAGAAAGTTTTGAAGTGAACGATGCCTTGCTTGCGCGATTGGTAGCGCTGGGCGAGAAGGAAAAAGTAAAACCAGACCGGAAAGATTTGAATAAGAACAAAAAAAACTTTCAGGTTTACCTGAAAGCAGAAATTGCCCGAAGGGTGTGGGGCAACCCAAGTTTTTACCCGATCTTTAACGAAACCAACGAAGTACTGCAGCAAGCGATCAAACTTTTTGACCGCGTGCCCGAACTGGACCGCAGCAAAATGTAAACATGCTTCACAAAACGCAAGGTGTTGTTTTTAGGCTCACCAACTACAGCGAGTCGTCCATCATCGTCAACATCTTCACGGCAGCATTTGGTTTGCAAGCTTACATTGTGAATGGCGTGCGCGGCAAATCGCGTAAAACAAATATTGCACTTTACCAGCCGCTCACCCTGCTCGACTTGGTGGTGTACCACCGCGAGAACGCGTCCATTCTCCGCATCAAAGAAGTGAAGTGCCTGCACCCGTATAACAGCGTCACGACCGATTTTCGTAAGTCAACGATCGCGTTGTTTCTTCATGAAGTCCTCAACAAGACGGTGAAAGACCAAAGCCACGCGCAAGAGCTTTGTCATTTCTTGATCCAATCGTTTACGCACTTGGACCTGCAACAAACCAACATCGAAAATTTTCATTTGATTTTTCTAATTCGCCTGAGCCAGCACCTCGGCTTTAGACCTTCTGAGATTGCCGAACTGCTGGACGGGCATTTTGCGCATGAGGCCGAAGAAGAAATCCTTTCGAGATTGCTCACATCAAATTATTCGGATGCGGTAGCAATGACCAATGCGCAACGTAGAAATATCCTCGACTTACTCATCCGATTTTATACCACACACTCTGAAAACTTTGGCGAACTAAAATCGCTGAGCGTGGTAAGGGAATTAATTCAATAGCCATGAAAAACTTTTCACTCCCCATTCAAGTACGCTGGTCAGACATTGACCAAAACCGTCACTTGCGCCACTCGGCCTACTATGACTATGGTGCCACAGTGCGCATCGCTTGCTTTTCAGAACACGGGCTTACCAATTCAAAATTTGAAGAACTGCACATCGGCCCCATTCTTTTCAGAGAAGAAGCGGTGTTCAAACGCGAAATAAAATTTGAAGACAAGATTACGGTGGACATGCAGGTGCTGCGGGCTCTTCCTGATTTTTCGCGATGGAGCATCCGCCATTATTTTTACAAAGAAGACAACACGCTTGCTGCGATCATTAATTTGGATGGTGCATGGATTGACATTGTAAAAAGAAAATTGGCTACGCCTGATGCGTTCATTCAAAAAGTATTCAACGACTTTCCAATGGCCGAAGGTTTTGAGTGGCTAAAACCCAACGCTCAATAACTTTAGGATAATACTCATGCTCTAGCGCGTTCACTTTTGATGCAATCGCTTCGAAAGAATCCTCTGACAATACATTGCACGAAGCCTGAAATAAAATTTTCCCTTCATCGTAATGCGCGTTCACTAAATGAATGGTGATGCCCGTTTCTTTTTCGCCCGCTGCTTTAACGGCCTTGTGCACGTTCGGCCCATACATTCCTTTGCCACCAAATTTGGGCAACAGTGACGGGTGGATGTTGATGATCTTATCAGGGAATTTTTGAACTAGGTTTTCGGGCAGCAACCACAGAAGACCCGCCAGCACGATGTGAGTGATTTTAAATTCTTTTAGCCAGATCAACACTTCATCGCTTTCGCGGAATTGCCTTTTATCAAAAACCCTGAACGGCACATTGAATTTTTTTGCGCGTTCAAGTGCCAGCGCATTGGGGTTGTTGCTTAACAGAATGACAACTTCAATTTGCTGATGGTGCAGAAAATAATTCATGATCGCCTCGGCATTGGAGCCATTCCCTGAAGCAAATACAGCGAGGTGGATTTTTTTGTCCATGCTGCAAGCTAAATGAAAACCATGCTCGCGATGCCCAACACCAAGATCACCTTGCACCATTGGCTCAGCCGGTAAAAATCTTTTTTGGTATCGGCACGCACCAACCGCACCACAAGCAGCACCAACGGCACAAAAAGGAAAATCAAAAAGTACCACATCGGTAGTTGAACATAAAACTGATTAATGGCCACTATACCGACAAAAAAAACAACGAGCAGCCCAAACAGAAAAAATTTTGTTTTGCGAATTCCCCAAACAATGGGCAGAGTTCTGCAACCAAAAGTATTGTCGCCTTTCAGGTCTTCGGCATCTTTTATAATCTCGCGCACCAAGGTCATCGCAAAAGCAAAGAGCGCATAAAGAATGACCATCGGTTGGTGGATTTGATAAAGGACGTTCACTAAAAAAATTGATAAGCCCGTGAGCATGGCCACCACAAAATTGCCAATGAAGGGTTGCCGCTTGAGATCGTTGGAATACCACCACAGTAAAAAAGCAGCCATAAAATTAATTGCCCCGATTCTCCAGTTTAACAAAAAACCGAGGGCCACACCGGCCATGCAAAGCAACGAATGGAAAAGCAAGGCATACCTGCGCGCCACTTCTTTGCCGATCACCACGCGTTCGGGCTTGTTGATGAGATCGATCTTCACATCGTAATAGTCGTTGATGATGTAGCCCGCGGCCGCAATAATCACTGTTGATAATGCCAAGAAAAAAAGATGAACGTCCCAAATTTTTTCATGTCCAATTAAAAACCCAGCAGCAAAATATTGCGCCAGCCCGATGATGAGCAAGTTCCAGAAGCGGGTGAGGCGCAAAAAACCAGAGAGAGTGAACGATCGCATTAAGCAAAGGTAATCCAGATTCTTGATTCTGGCGACTGGCAACCAGTATCCAGTAACCAGAATCAAAACCTCAACGCCACCATCATCAAATAATTCCTTCCCGCTTGCGGATAGAAATAACTTTGTCGCACTTCTGTGCCTCCACCAAAGTATCCGTAGGTGTAGCCGTTGCTGGAATATTTTTGGTCGGTGATGTTATTAATTAACAGACTCACTGAAAGTTCGCGCATGCCTTGTGGCTTCAGCGTGTATGTCAACCGAAGGTTATTAATGAAATACGGATCGATCGATCGTTCTTTGTTCGAGGTGTTGTCTAAATATTGAAGGCCAACATATTTAGTGAGCAAGCCGACTTCTATGTTTTTAATTGGCCGATAAAGAAATGTAGAGCCGCTGATGATGCTGGGCGAGAAGGCAATGGCAGTATTAGGATGTTGTCTGTCCACTTCCTTGTACTGATCGAAGTTAGGGCCATAATCGTACAGCAGCTCGGTAAATTTTTTGATTTTGTTTTGGCTCAACGTGAGATTTGCATTCCAAGTAAAATAATTATTGAAACGAATGCCTCCATCAATTTCAATTCCGGTGCGGTAACTGTCGGCCACATTGGTGCGAATGGGCGCGCCCACATCGTTGAGTTTGCCGGTGAGCACCAACTGGTTGTTGTAGTCCATGAAATAATAATTGACGCTGAGTGCCACATTATTTTTCTTCATTCTCCAGCCCGCTTCAATGTCATACAGGGTTTCGTGGCGTGGTAGCGAAACCCCAATGGCTTGAACAAAATCGCTGCGCACGGGCTCGCGGTTGCCAATGCAATACGAGGCGTAGAGTTGTTGCTCCGTAGAGATCTTGTAGGTCACCCCGATCTTCGGATTGAAAAAATTATAGTTCACATTGAACCCGAACGGGTTTAATTTATCGTCACTGCCATGTGCGTTGTAGTCCACTCGTCTGTACTGCACATCCACAAAGCCAATAAAATTTCCAAACTGAATGCTGTTCTTCCAAAAAATATTGAAGTCTTGTTTCTTTCCATTGTTGAAATAATAGCGATAGAAGGGAGGAATATCCACCGCCACTTTGGCCCAAATGATTTCGCCATAATGATCGCCATCGTAGCGGTTGAACGCCCCACCCAAAATAGAACTCCATTTTTCTTTTTCATAATTCACCGACCAGGTAGCTCCATAGAAATGATTGTTGAGCCAAAGCCTTCGCACTAAATCGGTACTGTCTAAATATTTATTTCCAATATTGGCGTTGGGCAACCCGTAGTCAGAAAATTTCTGATTGAATTTATACTCTTCATAGTAACCTCTTCCATACGTGTAGTGCAAGGCCGCATTGGCCGTAAGGTGATGATTCACTTGGTGCGACAGATGCAATTGATAATGATCTTGCGCATAGTTGTCGATTTGGTTTTGATACGTGAACGAATTGAACGTGCGGCTATTGCTGCTTTGCAAATTCGCTACCTGTGCAGCGTTCCACCCACGGTCGGCAATGGTTATGCGCATGGCGGCCGTGTCGTTGTTGAGCCGCGATTGCGGCACTCCGTCCCACGATTGATACGTGATTTCTTTTCCACCAAAAACAATCGCCTTCACCATCGTTTTGTTGCCGTAATATCCGCCCGATAAATAATAAGATTTCAAATCAGAAGTGGCGCGGTCGATATACCCGTCCGATCCGATCAAGGACATCCGTGCATCAAAAGCAAATTTATTTTTCAGCCCTGTGCCAAACCCAACGGTGTGCCGATGTGTGCCGAACGAACCAAACGAATTGATCACATCGGCATACGGTTGATCTTTGCGCGTGTTGGTTTGCAAATTGATCGACCCACCAAATGCTCCCGCTCCGTTTGTTGACGTTCCCACTCCGCGTTGGATCTGAATGTTTTGTGTAGAGGTGGCAATGTCGGGCACGTCCACCCAATACACACCTTGCTCTTCGCTGTCGTTGAGCACAATGCCGTTGATCGTTACGTTGATTCGCGAGGCATCGCTTCCGCGGATGCGAACGCCCGTGTAGCCAATGCCCGTGCCAGCATCGGAGGTAGTCACCAATGATGGTGTCCAGTTCAACACGAAGGGAAGGTCTTGACCGAAGTTTTGTTTTTGAATTACCTCTTTGCTGATGTTCGAAAATGTTGTCGGACTGTTGTCGGTGGCGCGTGTGGCAAGCACAATCACTTCATCGATCAAGGCTGAATTTTCGTGAAGCAAAAAATCAACGGAAAGATCGCTCACAATTTCCATCTCTTTTTTTTCTTCGGAAAAACCGAGAAAGCGCACGGAGAAAATTTGTTTTCCCCTCTTTACATTTTTTAATTCGAAGTGCCCTTGATCATCCGTGAGGATGGCTTGCGTTTCGGTCTGCACCGATGCGCCCACCATCAGTTCGTTGGTCTTGACGTTGCGCACCGTACCCGAAACAGTGAATTGCGCCAAGGCGGTGGAGCCTAGAGCGCAGCAAAGTACCGTCATCAAAAATCTTGACATTTTGTTTTTGTTTTTTGCTGTGCAGAGCACACAGGGGGATGTGCAGCACTAATTTTTTTCAAACCGTTTGT
>JAYWDN010000107.1:0-27633 GCA_043780615.1 Bacteroidota bacterium
GACAGGACGCAGTTTTAAGACTCCCCGCCCGAACGCAAATACGGGTC
Organism: Bacteroidota bacterium; assembly: GCA_043780615.1. Taxonomy (GTDB): domain Bacteria; phylum Bacteroidota; class Bacteroidia; order Cytophagales; family Cyclobacteriaceae; genus ELB16-189. The sequence continues at coordinate 48 of JAYWDN010000107.1, forward strand.
GTTATGCCCAATGCTTTGGCGACCCAACGACCCAAAATAGGCTGACGAATGAGGACGACTTTTTAGTTACATTTGAATGATGAATTTGAATGCTAAAAACAAATACAAAGCGGATTTCAAGAAGGAGTTAGACAAATTTGCTGACAAGCTGGAAAAGTACGTCTCATCTGACAATGGCGACTGGACTGTAAAGGGATTCATAGATGTTTATAAGAACATCTACACAATTTCCTCAGACACAAAAATAGTTTCAAAAATCCTTGAAATTCACATCTTCCCTCAAATCCTACAGTTTGCCGACAGCATCGGTTACAAAATTATTCTCGCTGAAAAGCAAAACTGGTATCCAGACCTAACTTTTGTAAATAAGAAAAATGAAGAAGTAAAATTCGCGCTCGACATCAAGACAACCTTCAGACGAAATGATAAAACCGCTGGTTTTACATTGGGGAGTCATGGAGGGTATTTCAAAGAGAGAGACAAAGACAAAAATATCCAGTTCCCTTACAACCAATACACTGGGCACTATTGTTTAGGTGTAATCTATACAAGGACTGATGTGTCGGACGACCTTGCTGAGACAGAAATTTATCAAGTTCATGAACTTCAAGAGGAGTATGAGACCCCAAACAAAAAAGTTGGAGAGCGTTCTGTAACAACAGTTAAGAATTTAAAATCTATAACATCGGTCATAAAGGATTTTGACTTTTTCGCATCAGAAAAGTGGAAAATCGCAAGCGACAAACAAGGTTCAGGAAATACGGCCAATATTGGTTCTATCGTTGATATTGCTGACTTAAAAAACGGTAACGGAATTTTTAGTCAATTAGGCGAAGAATGGTTTGACGAGTATTGGATAAATCACGGTTCTGCCACGATGGTAAAAGACGGCAAGCCAACAAAAATCACGACACTAAAAGATTTCTTGGAGTTCAAAGGGAGAACAGACCTGTGGAATAAAATCGTTTCTAAAACTTCTAACAAGAAAACGAAATGAGAGTAATTGTTCCACCAATAAAAAGTCAAGGCATAAAAACCAAGTTAGTACCTTGGATTATGGAACTTGCCCCAAAGGTTAAGGGTAAATGGGTAGAACCATTTCTTGGAACAGGTGTAGTTGCTTTCAATTCGGGATATAAAAAAGCTATTTTAAATGACACCAATCCACACATCATAAACTTTTATAAAGGCATACAGCAAAAGACAATTACTGCACTTTTGATGAAACATTATCTTGAGAAGGAAGGTGAACTTTTAAGCAAAGCTGATAACAATGGATACGAACATTATTTGAAAGTGAGAGCGCGTTTCAATAGTGGAGAATTTTCACCTTACGATTTTATCTTTCTTTCCCGTGCTGGCTTTAATGGAATGATGAGGTTTGGCAGCAAAGGAAATTGGAATATTCCATTTTGTAAAAAGCCAGATAGGTTTGCGCAAGCATACACAACTAAAATAACAAATCAAGTTTCAATGGTTTCGCAAATCATTCAATCGGAACCAAGCTGGACTTTTCACAATAGGCAGTTCTCAGACATTATCCCATTGGCGACAGGGAATGATATAATTTATTGTGACCCCCCATACTATGGTAGACACGTTGACTATTATAATGGTTGGACAGAGAAGGACGAAGAGCTTTTATTCAATTTGCTTTATGAAACGAAAGCAAAATTCATTCTTTCAACATGGCATCATAACGACTGGAGAGAGAATGAAATGATTAAACGATTTTGGGATAAATTCAACATTGTAACCAAAGACCATTTTTATCATAACGGGGGAAACATCGAAAACAGACGGACAGTTGTTGAAGCCCTTGTTTGCAATTTTGACACCAACAACTTTAAGTTGCACAATCACGGTTTGACTGAAAGAGTTAAAGTCCAACAATTAGAACTACAGCTTGCTATTTGAGAAAGCACTGGGCATAACAATGGCTTGGCGTCAGGCGGGGAATTGTGCGTGTGGAAATTTTTGTGCTTTTAATTTGGTTCATGTCGCGGGACAAGGCGAAGGTTTTAAATCCCGCCCGAACGCCAAGCATAAACGTCTTCTCACCAGAGTCCTGCCCTTGGTCGGTGTTGGCACCGAACCAACAGAAGGCAAAAGATAGCAACAAGTGGTTGGTGATACACCCAACCACTGGCGCAACTGAATAGATAGTATAACATGTACAACGGGATAGAATTTTTTACGGCAACTTGTTTGAACTGGCAACCGCTGCTCCTACGCAATGAAAGGAAAGATATTGTAATGGACAGTTTGAAGTTCCTTCTGCCCTTGGTCGGTGTTATCACCGACCAACAACCAAACTGACAGAGTAACTTCTGCCCTTGGTCGGTGTTGGCACTGACCAACAATTAAATGATAACAAACGCAGCGTCCCGAGGCGGTGACACTGCGGGGAAATAAAGACATTGAACTAAACAAAGCAGATATGAAAATCATTACCCAAATCAAGAGCAAGCTATCCGACTCCTTAGCCACTTTTAAATATTTTGAACGGCTCATTGCCACCTTCTGTATCATCATGCCTTTGATTTTATGGCTGGCGGATGGCGTAATGCCTCACGCTTTCAGGCCCAGCATTAGCAATTACGTGTACATGTGCCACAGCTATGTTTTTGGTATGTTGCTGAGCATTGCTGCCATGCTATTCATTTTTAATGGTGCTGTTTACTACAAAAACGAACCGAGGATGCACATCAGTTGGCATGGCCAATGGTACAATGTAGTGCTTGGCTTAAGTTTGATGGGTGTGATCTGCTTTCCACACTTAGAGTATCCCCTACCGCACTACACTTTTGCGATCCTGTTTTTTTTGGGCAATGCGGTGGTTACGTGTATTTTTTATAAAGACAAGCACAAAATAATAAGCATTGCGATTGGCATACTAACCGTGGCCGCGATGCCCTTGGCATTTACCAACATGATATCTCTCTTGACAGCCGAATGGATATCCCTGGTTGCGATTGCTATCCATTTTGTTTTATCAACCATTGACGTGGATGAGCAGATGAATATTAAAAGACCTAAACAATTGGTAAAGTCTAACACAGACCAAAGCCAACACAGCGAGAAATAAAACTAAGATTTGCTCTTGGCCGGTGTTGTCACCGACTAGATGAGTCAACAAGAGAGAGGAATAAGTTTCGTTGGTGAAGAACACCAACGAAGGCGGAGCATAAACGTCTTCTCACCAGAGTCTCCCGCCTCGGTCTGGTGGTAACAAATAAACAATAACCAAGCGCAGCGTCCCGAGGCGGAGACACTGCGAGGAAATAAGAATGAATTAAAGAAATTAAACGAACCATTTGACAACTTCGTTATTTCTCCCTGTTTAATTTTTTGATCTTCGTGGGATGGCTCAATTTAAAATCAGTGGTGCTGTTGTTGATCTTGTAATTCCTGTTCACATACCCCTTGCGGTATTCTTTCACGCGCGCTTCAAATTCGAGTGAGTCGCCTGCCTTGAGCGATGCTTGTTCAAACCCTTTGGTGAACCCAAACCAAAGGTGATCGGTCAGCACTTTGTTTGTTTCCAAGTCGCTAATGTTCTTGAGCAAGATCGTCTCTTCCACATAGCCTTTGTAGTTCGTCTTCTTCCCTATTCGTACAAAGACAGCGTTGAATTTTTTGCGCTTATCTTTCTCTGCGGCCAGCTTTTTTCTCATGGGCAATGGCTACGCCCTGCTCACGGCTGCAATACACTCGATCTCCACCAAGGCATCCTTTGGCAAACGGCTCACTTCAACGGTGGTGCGCGCAGGTTTATGCTCACCAAAAAAACTTTCGTACGCTTTGTTCATCTTTTCAAAGTCGGCAAAGTTTTTTAAAAACACCGATGTTTTCAAAACATGCGACCGATCACATCCGGCTGCCTTCAGCACCGCCTCTAAATTGTGGAGCACGATCGTGGTCTGCTCGGCCACCGTTGCTCCTTCAATCAACATCGTGTCCGGGTTCAGTGGCGTTTGGCCAGCGCAGAAAATTAGGTTGCCCGATTGCCACGCTTGAGAATACGGGCCAATGGCTTTGGGCGCACGGTCGGTATGTATTTTTTTCATGTATTATTTTTTTTATTTTCCTGATGGCATCGAAGGGCGCACTTCAATCTTGCTGTCTCTAAAAAAATTTAATGCTTTTTCAAATTGGTAGTTGTTGGCAAGCGTTTCTGCTTCCTTCAAATCTTGCGCAAAAGAGCTGGAGAAATTGAACACAAAAAATAAAGTCAGTAAAAGCTTCATGTGAAATGTTTTAATCCCAAAAAAATAATTTAGCCAACCACAACCGGTTTGCAGGCTCGTCAAAGTTATCTAACTTTCTTCATTTTCATGGCAGAAAAATTAGAGCGTTCGTTCGGGTTGGCTGCTACCATTTCATTGGTGGTGGGTGGCATCATCGGCTCTGCTATTTTTATGAAGCCCGCACTGATGGCCTCGCAGTTGGGCTCGCCTTGGTGGCTGCTGGCCGTTTGGGTGCTGGCCGGGGGCATCACTTTTCTGGGCGCGCTCACCAATGCAGAGGCCGCAGCGATGATGCCCGAGACGGGCGGACAATACATTTTTTTTCAACACATGTTTGGCGACTTCGTGGCCTTCTTGTACGGGTGGTCTGCCTTTGCCGTCTTCAATACGGCCGGTGCTGCGTCCATTGCTTATGTCTTTTCGATCTATGCCGAATATTTTGTTCAACTGCCCCGGTTGCCAAAAGAAATGGAGCATCTGGTTTACGTGTACCTGCCCGGCATCGGCAAGATTTTTCCGTTGGAAAATATCGGAGTGAAGTCGCTGACGATTTTTATTATTTGGTTGCTCACGTTCATAAACTATCGCAGCACCAGATCGGGCGGACGTGTGCAGCAATTATTTTCTTCGCTGATCGTCATTGCTATTGTGCTGTTGGTGATCAGCATTTTTATTTTTGGCAAGGGTTCGGTCGCTCATTTTTCGCAAGCCTCTCCGCACTCAGGTTGGGCGTTGGTGTTGGCTGTAGTGGCCGCCACCTCGGGTGCATTTTGGGGCTATGACGGGTGGAACAACATCACGTTTGTGGCGGGCGAAATCAAAAACCCGCAGCGCAACTTACCGCTCGGGCTGATGTTGGGGTTGCTCACGGTCATCGCGATTTATTTTTTATTGAACATGGCCTACTTGTATGTGCTGCCCATCGAGGCAATAGCATCTTCTGCTTTTGTGGGGTCTGCTGCTGCCACCAGTGCGTTTGGTTTTGGTGCAGGCGCGCTCATCGCCTTAATGGTGATGGTGGCCACCTTCGGTTGTACCAACGGAAATATTTTGGCCACCACGCGCGTGACTTTTGCCATGGCGCAAGAAAAAAAGTTTTTCAAATCGATTGGCAACGTCCACCCAAAATTTAAAACCCCCGGCAATGCGCTGTTGCTTCATGCCGTGTGGATCACGCTGCTCATCTTGAGCGGCTCGTTCGACATGCTCACCGACATGCTGATTTTTGTGAGCTGGCTCTTCTACGGACTGGCGGCTGTGGGCGTGATGGTGCTGCGCAAAAAAATGCCCGATGCCGTGAGACCGTATAAAACGTGGGGCTACCCGTTCGTGCCGATTGCGTTTATTTTTTGTTCTTCGCTATTTTTGTTGATCACGCTTTACAACGACATCACCAATTATTTGGACGGCACTTCTCCTTTGATCAATTCATTGTTTGGCTTGGTGCTCGCCTCGCTGGGCATTCCGTTGTATTTTTATTTTAAAAAGAAAAACTGATTAACCGCAAAGATGTTAAGGCGCAAGGCAGCAAAGAGAAATGCATAACGATGATGAATTCATTTTGGAATAAAAAAACGCTTACTTTTTTATTTGTAGCAATCTATGCGCTCTCGCTGCTATGGCTTTCATCGGCTTGGTACAACAGCTATACTACCTTTCATTTTTTCGATGATCTCTTTGAGTGGGAATATTTGGACAAGCTCGGTCACGGCTTTGTTTCATTCCACCTCGGGTTGTACTTCTATAAAATCTTCGGTGAACCGGAACCCTTAAATTCTGCGCAACAAAAAAAGTGGATTTGCTTTTCTGGATTTATTATGCTGTTGCCCATCGAAATATTGGATGGCTTCTCGCTAAACTACGGAGCCTCTCCTGCCGACTTGCTTGCCAATGGGTTGGGCAGTTTGATTTGCTACTGGCACCTCTCCAATAATTTTATTTCAAGTGCGTTTCCAAAATTTTCTTTTCACACCACCGCCTTCAGCATTCTCCGCCCCGAAATGCTGGGCGCAACTATTTTTCAACAAACACTAAAAGACTACAACGGCCAAACATATTGGCTTTCCGTTGACGTGAATAAACTGTGTGGCAAAAAAATCTTCCCCGCGTGGTTGCTGCTGACGATTGGCTACGGTGCCGAAGGGCTGCTGGGTGGCCATGATAATGTTTGGCAAACCAAAGAAGGGCAAACGATTGACTACTCGAACGTGGCACGAACCAAACGTATTTTTATTTCGCTTGATGTGAACGCACAATACTTTCGCGGAAAAAATAAATTGTTCAATTATCTATTCGTTCCTTTTGTGCTGCTCAAATTCCCTGCACCGGCCATCGAAATTAATTTTGATCGGGGAATTATTTTTCATCCAATTTATTTCTGATCTACTGTTAATTGGTCAGGGTTTTTCATGGTGATTTGTTTTACCAAAAAACCAATAGACAACCCAATGGCGGCAAAGCCGATCATAAAAAAAAAGAAATTCGCTTCAAATGTTTTTGCTTCTAAGTTGAGTAGGCGGCCAGCCCAGTACCCCACAGTGCTTACCGTGGTGGCCCACAGCAGTCCCGTGGCTACACTATAAAAAAGAAAACTCATCGGGCGCAATCCGCTCATGCCAATCACCAACGGGATGATGATGCGGAAGCCATACAGAAAACGGTAACTGAATAATATCTGAAATTTGTTGTGATTAAAAAAATCGGTAACGGGTTTTACTTTGGCAGTGAGCCTGGGTCTTTTCGAAATAAATAGTTTACCGTTGAGGCGGCCTATCAAATAATAAATCCAATCGCTTACAAACGAACCCGCGAAGGCGGCAAGCACGGTGAGCGGAAAGGCAAACAAACCACGATAGATCAATGACGAAGCCGTGAGGATGGCCGTTTCGCCCTCAAAAAAAGTACCCACCATCAAGGCCAAGTAGCCAAATTCGTTTATAAATTTTTCCATTAATTCATCGTCACGGGAAACACAGAATATTTTCAAGAATTTTTTAACGCCCTCACTTTTTCAACGCCTTCACTTTTGGTGTGATAAACTTTCGTTTCCACCTGTTGGCGCTCGGCCAAATAACGTTGATACGTTTCGTTAAACGAACTGCGCATTTGAATTGCGGCATCATATTTTTCAATTGTGCCCAGCAAGAGTTCGCACACTTCGCGCACCGCAAAGTTATCGTGGGCGGTGATGTAATCGGTTAAATTATTTTTTACAGAATAGTTTTGAAACAAAGGTGCAGCTTGGTGTTTGACTAAAATCCGCAAGCCGCATTTTTCTGCCACGCCCAAGTCGAGCACATCATCAAACACAAAGGCAACCTCTTCTGATTTTAAACTATTCGATTTCAAAAAATGCTCGAAGGCAACCAGTTTGTTGGTCGATTTAAAATAAACCGCATGAAAACGCTCACGCTGTGCTAAATATTGAGCAGCAGGATTTTCTTCGCCCGTGATCACCGCCACAGCAGGAAGCGATCCATACTTTAGCCAATGACCGAAGCGCAGCATGTTGGTGCCCATGGAATCGACTTCGCTGAAGGGGCTTCCGCCTTGTGCGGTCTTCACGCCATCGTTGAACACACCGTCCCAATCAAAAACGTACGCTTTGATTTTTGAAAGCCGCTCTTTGAATTCAGCAAAAGGGCGGCAAAATGTGCCGCCCAGTTCGGTAAAAATATTTTCGGTGTTGTCCATTATTTGAGATGGTCAGTTTTCGACAGGCTCAACTTGACAATGCCTGTCAGCCTGAGCTTGTCGAAGGTTAGTCGACTTCCATATCCTGAATATCGAGCATACCCGAAGGCTTGCCGTTTTCAGTTACGAGGATGGTATCCACTTTGGATTTTTTGAAAATGTCGGCTGCCTCTGTCAGCAACGCATTGGCATCGATGGATATCGGTGCATTGTATTTGAAGTCTCCCATCTTCTGCCCCAGCACATTTCTTCCGTCTTGCTGCAGCTTTCTGCGCAGGTCGCCATCGGTAAACACGCCCAGCAGTTGGCCGCCTGCGTTGGTCACGGTCACTGCACCAAAGCCAAACTCGGTCATCTTCACGATGGCTTCAGTAAGTGTTGTGTCTGCTGAAACTATGGGGTTTACTTTATTCAGCGCTTCTTTTACTTTCACCGTCATCAAGCGCGTGTGCTCAATAAACTGCTGTGTGCCCAGCGATGTAAAATTATTTTCGGTCAATGCTTTCATAATTTTCCATGGCACCGTGATGGTGTGCGCGCCAGCATTGAGTGCGTTGCGCACGTGCTCGGCATTGCGCACCGATGAAAACATCACTTTCGTGTCGTAGCCATAATGGTTCACGGCAAACACGCACTGCTCAACAAGGTCAAGCGCATCGTGGCCTTGGTCTTGCAAACGGCCCACCAACGGACAAACATAAGACGCACCCGCTTGCATGGCCATATAGGCTTGCTGCAACGTGTAGATCAAATGCACGTTCACCAACAAACCTTCTTTTCTCAACAAGGCACATGCTTTCACGCCTTCCAATGAAACCGGGATTTTGAAAACAGTTTTCTTGGGGTCAAGGCCAAGAGCCAGTTGACGCTTGGCTTCTTTCAGCACATCTTGGGCCGTGTCGCCCAGTGCTTCGATCTGAAGCACGGGAACAATTTTAGAAAGTTTTACAATGAGGCCGTCCACATCGGTGATGCCGCCACGGTGCATGAACGTAGGTGTAGTGGTGAGGCCCGTGAGGAAACCGAGTTGAAAGGCGTCTTCGATTTCTTTGAGGTCAGCTGAGTCTAAGTACAATTCCATAAATAAGTATTTCGGGTTAAGTTAATTTTTTTATTTCAATACAGGGGTTTGCTCCCGATACTTCACTTCGATTTGATGAAGCTCGATCAAGGGCTTCAAAAATTCTTCGAGATCGTAAACACATAACTGACTGGCTGCATCGCACAGTGCCTTCTCGGGCTCAGGATGTGTTTCAATGAACACACCATCTACACCTGAAGCCACGCCTGCGCGCGACAGCACCGGCAAAAATTCGCGTGCTCCACCTTTGGCATCGGCACTGGGGATTCCATATTTGCGAATGGCGTGCGTTACATCAAACACCACTGGGTAACCGATTTTGCCCATGTGATAAAAACTGCGCGGATCTACAATGAGATCATTGTAGCCGAACGAGTAACCGCGCTCGGTCAAGATAATTTGATCGTTGCCAGCTTCAACACATTTTGCCACGGGGTGCTTCATATTGTCGGGGGCAAGGAATTGTCCGTGCTTGATGTTGATCACGCGGCCCGTTTTTGCGGCCGCTACCATCAACGAAGTTTGCATGCAGAGGTATGCCGGGATTTGCAACACGTCCACCACTTCGCCCGCAGCCGCAGCTTGATCGGGGTAGTGAATGTCGGTGAGCAACGGGAAACCAAACTGCTCTTTGATCTTGGCCAGCAGCTTCACGCCTTTGTCGAGGCCGGGGCCATTGTAATATTTCAAACTGCTGCGATTATCTTTCATGAACGAAGACTTGTAGATGATCTTGATCTTCATGCGCTCCGAAACTTCTTTGAGCTTCTCGGCCGTCTGCATCATTATTTTTTCTTCTTCGATCACGCATGGCCCCGAGATGAGAAAAAGTTCATCGGCACCACACTCAATATTGCCCACGCGGACTATTTTTTTGTTCATAATTTCAAGATTTATGTCCCGAACTTTTTCCCTGCCTAACAGTCGAAAGGCAGATTTAATAAAAACTTAGCAAAGTTATTGACTTATTTAAAATTTTAACGCTTAATTTTGCAAAAACAAATTTATCCGAATGCCTTTTATCTAACGTTAAAACCACAAACGCGAATTGGAAAAAGAATTCAACACCCTCGCAAGCAACCAAAGTGCTTGCCTTTTCAACAGCCGCCCGGCTTTGAAACAATTCCCCACCTCTACCTACTTGGTGAGCAGGCGACCGCATAGGCGCATCCGAATCTGATACTAGTCACCTTTTGACAAGATAAGCAAAACGCCAGACGTATTTTGCCTATTGTGCTTTCGGTATTTTTTTCGATCAACTCAATTTTAAATTATAGTGAACAACAATATCATTGTGCGTGAGGCCACCGTTGCCGACACGCACTATGCCGAAACCATCACCAACGAAATGGCCGAGTCAGCCAAGGCGCGCGGCACAGGCATTGCCAAGCGCTCGCCCGAATACATTAAAATGAAAATGAAAGAAGGCAAAGCCGTGATCGCTACAATGCCTACGGGCGAATGGGTGGGCTTCTGCTACATCGAATCGTGGGAGCACGAAAAGTTTGTAGCCAACAGCGGATTAGTAGTGTCGCCCGCTTTCCGCAAAGGCGGAGTGGCCACACTCATCAAGCGCAAAGCATTTGAGCTTTCGCGCAAGAAATATCCCAATGCCAAAATCTTTGGCCTCACCACCGGGCTGGCCGTAATGAAAATAAATTCAGACCTCGGCTACGAGCCTGTGACCTATTCTGAATTGACTAATGATGAAGAATTTTGGAAAGGCTGCCAGAGTTGTGTAAACTATGAAATACTGAAAAGCAAAGAGCGCAAAAACTGTATGTGCACGGCCATGCTCTACGATCCTGTGGAAAAAGCAAAAGAAGAGCAGGAAAAACAAGCGGCTGCTCTCTCGCATCGAGCACCGCACGAACTGCATCCCGACCGCAGGCACTTTGCTGGCAACTTAAAGCTCTTTGAGCGGTGGGTGCACTTCAAACAATTTGTGCTGCTGAAAGGCTGGCGCAAAAAAGAGAATGGAAATGAAGAAAAGGAAACGTCATTGCTCAGCTTTCTATTTTTTTAATAAACACAGTTAATCAAATTCATATTCTAACTTCTGAATTCTAACTTATGCTCTAATGAAAAAAATTGTATTAGCATTTAGTGGTGGACTCGACACGTCTTGCTGTGCCATCTATCTCTCAAAAGAGTTGGGCTGCGAAGTGCACACGCTCACCGTGAACACCGGAGGTTTTGATGAAACAGAAATCAAAGACATCGAGAAGCGCGCACTGAGTCTTGGCGTGAAATCGCACAAGACGGTTGACGAAACCAAAAACTATTATGATAAAGTAATCCGTTTTCTGGTTTATGGAAACGTGTTGAAGAATGCAACCTATCCGCTCAGCGTAAGTGCGGAAAGGATGTCGCAGGCTTTAGCTGTTGCTAACTATGCAAAAGAAATCAACGCGGATGCAGTGGCGCATGGGAGCACAGGCGCAGGCAACGATCAAGTCCGTTTCGATATGGTGTTTCAGATTTTAGCTCCGAGACTTGAAATCATCACACCCATTCGCGATAAAAAATTGAGCCGCGAAGAAGAAGTCAACTATTTAAAAGCAAATGGAATTTCTTTCAGTACTGAAAAAGCCAAGTACTCTATCAATAAAGGGCTTTGGGGAACTTCCGTTGGCGGAAAGGAAACCTTGAATTCGCTTGGCATGTTGCCGGAAGAAGCGTGGCCAACACAAGTGACAAAAAAAGAAAGTGAAGAAGTCACGCTTGAATTTGAAAAGGGAGAATTGATTGCTGTAAATAAGAAAAGATTTTCACATCCTACGGAAGCCATTCAATTTCTTCAATCGCTTGCCGGCTCATACGGGATTGGCCGCGACATCCATGTTGGAGACACGATCATCGGTATTAAAGGACGGGTGGGCTTTGAGGCAGCAGCTCCCGTTTTAATCATCAAAGCGCACCATGCGTTGGAGAAACATGTTCTCACCAAATGGCAACTGAGTTGGAAAGATCAGCTAGCTCAGTTTTATGGCAACTGGCTGCACGAAGGGCAATATTTAGATCCGGTGATGCGCAACATCGAAGCATACTTAACCGATTCGCAGCAGCAAGTGACTGGCGAAGTTTCAATCACACTTCTCCCCTATCGCTTTCAAATCAATGGAATTACTTCGCCTTACGATTTGATGTCGGCCAAATTTGGAAAATATGGCGAAATGAATTTGGGGTGGACGGGCGATGATGTGAAAGGGTTTACAAAAATCTTCGGAAATCAGGTAGCGATTTATTATCAAGTTGTCGAAGAGGCTAAAAGTAGGCAGTAGGCAGGAAACATAAGCAGTAGGCAAATAAAAAATAGGATGAAAATAAAAGCCGGAATTATTGGTGGTGCAGGATACACTGGCAGTGAAACCATTCGCTTGCTGATTCAGCATCCAAATACTGAATTGACTTTTGTTCATAGCAGAAGTCAGGAAGGGAAACTTTTGAATGAAGTTCATACTGATCTGATTGGGGATACGTCTTTAAAATTCACTTCCTCGTTCGATAAAAATGTTGACGTTGTATTTCTTTGTCTTGGCCATAGCGAAAGCAAAAAGTTTTTAACTGAGAATACTTTTTCTTCAACAACTAAGATTATTGACCTTGGAAATGATTTCCGTTTAGGAGATTCAGTGGCGGGAAGAAATTTTGTTTACGGCCTTCCTGAATTTCAACGAGAAGAAATCAAGAAAGCAGACAACGTTGCCAACCCTGGCTGTTTCGCTTCTGCTATTCAGTTGGGATTACTTCCGTTGGCAAAAGCGGAACTCCTGAGTGAAGTTTATACTACAGGCATAACCGGCTCAACCGGTGCTGGACAAAAACTACAAGACACCACACACTTCACCTGGCGGGCAAATAATATTTCTGCTTATAAAACATTGACCCATCAACATTTGGGCGAAATCAATCGCACATTAAAATTGCTGCAGCCGAAGTTCGATTCAACTGTAAACTTTGTTCCGTGGCGAGGGGATTTTACAAGGGGAATTTTTGTGAACTCGATCATTACATCTGATAAGAGCTTGGATGAGTTGACTAAACTTTATCATGATTTTTACGCTTCTCATCCGTTCACTGTTGTAGCTTCTTCGATGATCAACATGAAGCAGGTGGTGAACACGAACAAATGTCTGATCAACCTCGAGAAGGAAGGAAATAAATTAGTGGTTCACTCCGCCATCGACAATTTGTTGAAAGGCGCAAGCGGTCAGGCCGTTCAAAATATGAATTTAATGTTTGGCTTTGATGAGACTGCAGGACTTAAACTTAAAAGCACAGCATTTTAGAAATGAAATTATTTGACGTCTATCCTCTTTTCAACATTGAACCAGTGAAGGCCCATGGTTCTTGGCTGTGGGACAAAGAAGGGAAAAAATATTTAGATCTATATGGCGGTCATGCCGTGATCTCGATTGGTCATGGTCATCCTCATTATGTCGAAGCATTAAAAAATCAATTCGATAAGATTAGTTTCTATTCCAACAGTGTTCAAAATTCGTTGCAAGAAAAGTTGGCTGAAAAACTTGGGCAACTTTCCGGTTATCCCGACTATCAACTTTTTCTCTGCAACTCTGGAGCTGAAGCGAATGAGAATGCATTGAAGCTCGCTTCATTTGTGACGGGACGAAAAAAAGTAATAACATTCAAGAAGGCCTTTCACGGAAGAACATCGGGTGCAGTAGCGGCTACCGACAATCCGAAAATCATTGCGCCCTTTAATGCCAATCACTCTATCGAATTCCTTCCCCTCAATGACGAAGCAGCTTTTAGTGCAACGATCAATAAAGAAATAGCCGCAGTGATCATCGAAGGCATTCAAGGTGTAGGAGGCATTCAATTGCCGAGCGAATCTTTTCTGCGATTGCTTTCAAAAAAATGTAAAGAAGTGGGTGCGTTGCTGATCCTTGATGAAGTACAATCCGGCTATGGAAGAACCGGAAAATTTTTCGCGCATCAATTTTCTGGAGTAAAACCTGACCTGATCACCGTAGCGAAAGGAATGGGCAATGGTTTTCCGGTAGGCGGAGTTTTGATTGCCCCTGAAATAAAACCGTGGAGCGGAATGCTGGGCACAACATTTGGCGGAAATTATCTCGCGTGTGCTGCGTCAATTGCTGTGCTTGAGGTAATCGAAAAAGATAATTTGATGAAGAACGCAGAATCGATTGGAAATTATTGGATGGAGGAATTGAAAAGGTTTTCTGCCATCACGGAAGTACGCGGTCGTGGATTGATGATTGGTTTTGACTTGCGTGAAACTTTTTCAGGTTTGCGCAAAGACTTATTATTTAAACATAAAATTTTTACGGGCGAGGCAAAACCCAACACCGTTCGTCTGTTGCCTTCACTAGCATTGAAAAAAGAAGAGGCCGATATTTTATTGAATGCATTGTCCATCGAACTCAACAAAAATTCATGAAACATTTTTTGTCTGTAAGTGATGCCTCGAATATTCAATCGTTGATTGGAAAAGCTTTAGTGTACAAAGCTAATCCATCGCTTGATAAAAATCTTGGAGTTGGAAAACGCATTGGCCTGTTGTTTTTAAATCCAAGCATGCGCACCCGGTTAAGTACACAAATCGCAGCACAGAATTTAGGAATGGAATCCATCGTGTTCAATGTTGGGCAAGATGGATGGACACTCGAGTTTGAAGAAGAGGCGATCATGAGCGGCAATACCGTGGAGCATGTGAAAGATGCCGCACCTGTTCTCGGAAAATATTTTGATATCCTTGGCATTCGTACGTTCCCTTCGTTAAAACACAAGGAAGAAGATTATGCTGAACTTTACATTAACCAGTTTGTAAAGTACAGTGGAATTCCAGTGGTGAGTTTAGAAAGCGCTACGCTCCATCCGTTGCAAAGTCTGGCGGACTTGATCACGATCAATGAAACTTTCAAAGAAAAAAGAAAACCAAAAATCGTGTTGACCTGGGCACCGCACGTTAAAGCGCTGCCGCAATGTGTGGCCAATAGTTTTTCACAATGGGTAAATGCGTGGGGCAATACCGAGTTTGTAATTGTTCATCCGGAAGATTACGAACTTGATACAAACTTTACGAACGGAGCAACCATCACGCACAACCAAGATGAAGCTCTGAAAAATGCCGATTTTGTTTACGTGAAAAATTGGAGCACGTATTCTGATTATGGAAGAATCTATTGCAACGACCCCAAGTGGATGCTCACCAATAAAAAACTCGAATCAACAAATCATGCAAAAGTAATGCACTGTTTGCCTGTAAGAAGAAATGTTGAGTTGAGTGATGAAGTACTTGATAGCCCAAACAGTTTAGTTACACAACAAGCTGGTAATCGTGTGTGGGCAGCACAGGCAGTGTTGAGTGAGATTTTGAAATCAAGTAGGCAATAGGCAAGTGCAGTTGGCAAGGTGTACGTCATTGCTTATTGCGTTTGCTACTGCCTACTTTTAACAAGTTGATATGAACAAATTGTATATAATCAAAATCGGGGGCAACGTATTGGACGATGAAAAAGCGTTGGCTTCTTTCCTTAAAGATTTTGCATCTATTCAGGCTCCGAAAATTTTAATTCACGGGGGGGGAAAAATCGCAACAAAGATTGGCGACCGGCTCGGTATCGAATCAAAATATGTTGAAGGCCGTAGGATTACAGATGAACCAACTCGAGATTTAGTAACCATGGTTTATGGCGGATTGCTCAACAAGCAAATTGTAGCTCACTTGCAAGCTCTGCATTGCAACGCTATCGGTGTAACGGGTGCTGATGGAAATCTTCTAAAGGCAGTTAAGAGGCCAGTTGGAAAAATTGATTATGGATTTGTTGGCGATATTACTGCCGAAGATGTCAACTCCACATTTTTATATTTTCTATTGAAACAAAATGTAGTTCCTGTCTTTGCCCCGCTCACCCATGCTTCCGGTGATATTTTAAATACGAATGCTGACACCATCGCTTCGATACTGGCCATCGCGATGAGCAAACATTTTGATATCCGTCTCATTTTCTGTTTTGAGAAAGAAGGTGTTTTAAAAGATGTCAACGATCCTAAATCGTTGATCAGAAACTTGAATAGCGACCTATATGAAAAGCTTTTGAAAGAAGGTGCATTTCACGATGGTATTCTGCCTAAATTAGAAAATGCGTTCACAGCAATCCGCTCAGGAGTAAAGGAAGTGTTGATTGGTGAACACACGCACTTGATGGCCAACACAGGCTACGAAACCAAAGGCACTTTGATTACCGCCTAAGATGAAAGAACATCTTTTCCCATTGGCTATTGAACTGCTTCAGCAACTGATCAGCATCCCATCTTTTAGCAAAGAAGAAAACAAGACAGCATCGCTGATCGAAAATTTTTTTAAACATTATGAGATTGAGGCTTTTCGAAAAGGCAACAACGTTTGGTCGAAAAACAAATTCTTTGATTCTACCAAACCAACCTTACTTCTCAACTCCCATCACGATACTGTAAAACCAAATCCAACTTACACTCGTGATCCCTTCGCACCTGATATCGAAAACGGAAAACTGTACGGCCTTGGCAGCAACGATGCTGGAGGCGCGCTCGTGTCACTGATTCTCACCTATTTTTATTTTTATGGTGAGAGAAATTTAAAATACAATTTGGTGTTGGCAGCAACTGCCGAAGAAGAAATTTCCGGCATTGATGGAATCGAATTGGTTTGGAGTGATCTACCTAAAATTGATTGCGCCATTGTTGGTGAACCAACGTTGCTCAACATGGCCATCGCTGAAAAGGGATTGCTCGTGTTGGATTGTGCAGCCAAGGGAAAAGCCGGCCATGCTGCGCGCGAAGAAGGCGTGAATGCAATATACGCAGCATTGAAAGACATTGAGTGGTTCAGGACGTATCAGTTTCCAAAAGAATCATCGACTCTCGGTAAAGTGAAAATGTCGGTCACCGTAATCAATGCGGGTCAGGCGCACAACCAGGTTCCTCCCGAATGTAAATTCACGGTTGATTGTAGGGTCACTGATTCTTACTCATTGGAAGAAATCCTGGAAGAAGTAAAAAGAAATGTGAAGTGCGAAGTTATTCCAAGGTCGTTGAGACTTCGTGCTTCGGGCATCGAAGAAAATCATCCGTTAGTTCTTTCAGGAAAAATTATGGGGTTGAAATTTTACGGATCGTCTACTACATCTGATCAGGCATTGATACCTGTATCATCAATTAAAATTGGGCCTGGCGATTCAGCTCGTTCGCATAGTGCGGATGAGTTTATTTATATTGATGAGATTGAAAAAGGAATCGACAGGTATATTGAACTGATTGAACAATTAACTTAACTTTGTATTTATGAAACAAGTTATTGTCGATATTCCTGAAAAGGATTATTCATTTTTTATCAACCTGGTGAAGAACCTCACTTTTGTGAAAAGAGTCGCTGTTACCACGGCTTCGAACAAGGATGAAGTTCTAAAGGGGTTGCAAGAAGCCGTAAAAGAAGTAAAGCAAATTAAAGCAGGGAAAAAGAAACCTGTTATGCTCAACGACTTTTTGAATGAGCTATAAGATCATTGCGATTTCTAATTTTAGAAAAGAAGCAAAAAAGCTCTCCAAGAAATATCCTTCCTTAAAAAAAGAAATTTTTGAATTAGGTGAACATCTTTCTGTTGACCCCACGCTCGGTACTTCTTTGGGAAGCAATTGTTATAAAATCAGAATAGCAATAGCCTCCAAAGGCCGTGGAAAATCAGGTGGCGGCAGGGTAATTTCTTATGTGCACGTAACGCTAACATCGGTTTACTTGCTTTCGATTTATGATAAGTCAGAAAAAGAGACTATCTCAAATAATGAATTGCTGTCCTTATTGAATCAAATTGAAAAATGAAACTCTGGCAAAAGGATAAGGATTCTCTCAACGAAGTAACTGACTTCACCATAGGCAAGGACCAAGAAATGGATCTCTACCTTGCGCGATTTGATATGATCGGTTCGCTCGCGCACATTCAAATGTTGCAGTCGACCAACCTTCTTACCAAAGATGAGTTGGCATCGCTAAGTGTGGAGTTAAAAAATATTTTCAAAGAAATCGAAAAAGGAAATTTCCGAATTGAAAATGGAGTAGAAGATATTCACTCGCAAGTTGAATTGTTGCTTACCAAAAAGCTTGGCGATGTTGGGAAAAAAATTCACAGTGGCCGCAGTCGCAATGACCAAGTGCTGGTTGACATCAAACTTTTTCTTCGACACGAGATTCAAAACCTGACTGTCGAAATAAAATCGCTTTTTGAATTGCTCCTCGCGAAAAGCGAAGTACACAAAGACAAGCTTTTGCCTGGCTACACTCATTTGCAATTAGCGATGCCCTCTTCTTTCGGGCTTTGGTTTGGTGCTTATGCAGAAAGTCTTGCCGATGATTTGATCACACTTCAAGCTGCCTATCGTGTGGTGAATAAAAATCCGCTTGGCTCGGCAGCGGGATATGGTTCATCATTTCCACTCAACCGCAAAATGACAACTGATCTTCTCGGCTTTGAAGATTTGAATTACAATGTGGTGTATGCACAGATGGGCCGCGGAAAAACGGAACGCATTGTAGCACAAGCATTAAGTAATGTGGCGGCCACACTCTCCAAACTCGCGGTGGATGCTTGTCTTTTCCTCAATCAGAATTTTGGATTTATTTCATTCCCTGATGAACTCACTACTGGCAGCAGCATCATGCCCCACAAAAAAAACCCAGATGTGTTTGAGTTGATCCGAGCGAAATGTAATTCACTTCAATCGCTGCCAAACGAAATCGCTTTGCTCACTAATAATTTACCTTCCGGTTATCACCGTGATTTCCAATTATTAAAAGAGGAAATATTTCCAGCGTTCAAAACATTGAACAGTTGTCTGCAAATGACAGGACTGATGTTGTCCAACATCCAAATCAAAGACAATATTCTAGATGATAAGAAATACAAATATTTGTTCAGCGTAGAAGAAGTCAACAAATTAGTTTTGTCAGGAATACCGTTCCGCGATGCTTATGCAAAAATCGGAAAAGATATTGAGGATGGGAAGTTTACTTACTCCACTAAAATCAACCACACCCACGAAGGGAGCATAGGAAATTTGTGCAACGATAAAATCAAAGAAAATTTTGAACGCACAGTCGCAGCTTTTCATTTTGAAAAAGTGAATGAGGCGATAAAACAATTACTTAGGTAGATTTACGAAGTGGGATTTAACAATCCTACCAATCGTAATTCGTAAATCGCAAATCACAAATCATGGCTTCCCAATCTATTCTGTATCTCATCATCACCATTGTTATCGTCAGTTATCTATTCAGCCAGTTTTTGGATTATCTAAATCTGCGTTCACAACGAAAAGATATTCCTGAAGAAATTGCTTCATTCTACGACAAAGAAAAATACCTGAAGTCGCTGGACTACCATCGCGAGCAGACCTATTTTTCTTTTCTCACTTCTGCATTTAGTCTTGTCCTTTCTCTGCTCCTATTGATACTTGGTGGTTTCGGTTGGTTGGATGGTTTCCTCAGAAACCATATCGCATCAGGAGTTCCGTTAGCATTAGCTTTCTTCGGAATACTGGCAATAGCTTCTGATCTGATTACGATTCCTTTTCAGTGGTATTCCGTCTTTGTGATCGAAGAGAAATACGGTTTCAATAAAACGACAATCAAAACTTTTATTGCGGATAAACTAAAAGG
Source organism: Bacteroidota bacterium (assembly GCA_043780615.1). Lineage (GTDB taxonomy): Bacteria > Bacteroidota > Bacteroidia > Cytophagales > Cyclobacteriaceae > ELB16-189. The sequence goes on from JAYWDN010000107.1 coordinate 19,750, forward strand.
TTACGTATTGGGTGCTGTTGTCGGAGGGATTTTATTGTCAGCGTTGATTTACCTCATTGAAAGGATCGGGCCAGGCTTCTGGGTTTGGTTCGGGTTGATCGCAGCGGGGTTTATTTTGCTTGCCAATTTATTTTACACTTCACTGATCCTTCCTCTGTTCAACAAGCTCACTCCGTTACCAGATGGCGATCTAAAAAATGCCATCGAAGGTTTTTCTAAGAAGGTAAACTTTCCCCTCGATAATATTTTTGTGATGGATGGATCGAAGCGATCTAAAAAAGCAAACGCTTTCTTTGCAGGGATTGGTAAGAAAAAGAAAATCGTTTTATATGATACGTTGATCACCAATCACACCAAAGATGAATTGGTTGCTGTGCTGGCACACGAAGTCGGGCATTTCAAAAAGAAGCACATCATTTTCGGTTATGTGCTTTCTGTAATTCAAATCTTTTTTACGCTTTGGGTCTTGTCGTTGATGGTTTTTAATTCAACCGTATCGCTGGCATTAGGTGGAACCCAAACTGCCATTCATCTGAACTTGATAGCGTTCACGATCCTCTTCTCTCCTATTTCTGGCATCACCGGATTGTTGATGAGTATGTACAGCCGCAGAAATGAATTTGAAGCCGACCGCTACGCCAAAGAAACGTTTGACGGGAATGCGTTAGCGAATGCGTTGAAAAAACTTTCAGTCGATTCGCTCAGCGATCTGTACCCGCACCCCGCTTATGTTTTCTTCCATTACTCGCATCCTCCGTTGTTGCAGAGGCTGGAAGGGCTGAAATAATAAAAAATTAATTGCGAGATGTGCACGCCCTGTGATAATAAGTTTTAGAGCCTTATCATTTTGAGTTCTCACAAAAATTACGCGTTTTGTATGATGTTAAATAACCCGTTCTTGACATCTATGAAAATCGGGTTGCAAAAAAAAGCCCTACCATCCTAATCATGTTTTTTATGAACCGGAATTGGCGATGATCCTTTCCATTCAGCAGGCAGCAACTCGAAATTCAAAATTACAACAGGCTCTTTAGTCCGATTATAGGCTGTATGTGAAATATCGCCCGATTCATAAAAATAGTCGCCAGAGTTAAATATTCTTGTCGTGTCGGATTGAATATAAGTAAGTTGTCCAGAAACAACATACCTTATACCTGGTCCAACATGATGATGTTCACCTATGAAACCTCCCGGCAAATAGGTTGTTTGGGTTGCTCGCAATTTATATTTTCCATTCAACGCTGTTAGGTGCCCCGAGATTATTTGTTCCAATTTAATTACCGATTCAAACCCGTCTTTTTTTACTTGCTCTTGGCCTCTTGCAAATATTGGTATCCAAACCAAAATCAATAAAAGTTTTCTCATTTTGTTAAGGAATTTGTATAAGAATTACCTAAACTAAATCTAAAAGCACTTTAAGTTCTACATCTTACGCGGATTATTTCTCTTCGCCCTTGTTGGTGTTCTTCACCAACAAGCGAGATAGCGTGAAGTTATTCCGCTCGTTTACCTTCCCCTTCTCTGCGGAGTCTCCGCTTCGGGACTCCGCGTGATACTCGCCCTTGTTGGTGTTCTTCACCAACAGGCGAGATAGCGTGAAGTTATTCCGCTCGTTTACCTTCCCCTTCTCTGCGGAGTCTCCGCTTCGGGACTCCGCGTGATATGAATGACACTCACCGTCAAAAGAAAGTTAAAAACTATTTCCCTTTCGGTTTGTGTGCCTTGCTTTTGGGCGCGCCCGGTTTATGTGGGGCGGTGCGTTTCTCTTTGAACTTCACCTTAGACTGGATGATGCGCGAAATGCCAAAAGTGGCCGAGAGGTAAATGTCCCTGCGCTGGCCATACACGTCAGGCGCCCCCGGTTTGTTGTAAACATCGGGGGTCTGTGCACTTGGGTTTTTCAATGTGCTGATGTAGCTGGTGCTGCGTGGGTCAAAGACACCAAAGTTGGCGCGCCCATCAAAGTTGAGGCTCCAGTTGTCATTCAAATCAATATCCGAGTGGAAGCCGACTCCTGCAAAAATTTGGAAGGAGGTAAATTTATCTGCAGAAACATAAACGCTTTTGTTCAGGTTGGGCACGTAAACTCCGTCATAGGTAATCTGGTAGTTGGCCGGATCGTTGGGCACGCTCACGCCACTGGGGTAGGCCAACTTCCGCACGCTCGGGTCGGCACTGATGGTCAGTGTTTCTTGGCCGTTGAGGAGGTAACTAAAGTTTAGTGCGGCCACAATGCTGAGCCTAAAAAAAGCGATGTCGTTCAAGTGGAGTTTCAAGGCAATGGGCACCGAGAAATAATTCATCTTCACATCGCGTGTGCCCACCTCGCCACCAATGTAGTTGACGATGGTGAACTTCTGGCCGATGGTCATGTAGCTGGGCGTGACCAGAAAACCAATGCCCACCTTGTCGTAGCCATACGATACCCCGATGGGTGTGCCGCGCAGGGTAAATTGCCCAAAGTAGCGCTGGTCGCTGCGCAAGCCTTGGTCTATGGTAAAAGGAAAATTGAAGCCTCCTATCAAACCAAAAGATTCGATATTCTGGCCAAAAGCAGCAGCACTAAAAACAATCAGAAAACTGGAAATAAAAAATCGCATTGGCGGGGTTGACCGGGTTTATTAATGGTTTAAAAAATTGACATCAAGCCCTACTTTTCAACATGCCGAACTACAAAACTAAGATATTTACTGAATGATTGGTTTAATTTCGCCTTAACTTATATTTAACAGTCGATGTTCAAAACAAAATATTTTTCAGGCCTCGGTTGGCGCAACAATGTCTATGTGGCGTTGGTGTCGAGCCTCGCGCTGGTGATGGTTCTCTATACCGTTGGCCGCATCGGTTTTTATTTTTTCAATACTGCATTTTTTGCCGATATGACTTGGCCGCGGATGGCACGCATATTATTGGGCGGGCTCCGTTTCGATCTGTCGGCCACACTGTATTCCAATTCGCTTTTTATTTTGTTGATGATCGTGCCTTTTGCTTTTCGGTTTAAAGTCGGCTATCAAAAATTGGTACACGGGGTTTTTGTGGTGGTCAACTCGATTGCCTTTGCCATCAATACTTCCGATTTTATTTATTACCGTTTCACCTTGCGCAGAACCACGCTGAGTGTGATCGATCAATTTAAAAACGAAGACCATCTTGTTCGACTTTCCTTCAATTTCCTGTGGGATTATTGGTATGCCGTTTTATTTTGGTTGAGTACGGTGGCGGTTTTGTATTTGGTTTCCAAAAGGATAAAATTTTCGGGGCCACAACTCAGCCATCGCCTCGCTTTTTACTTGAGCGGATCGCTGGCCATGCTACTTTGCATCTATCTTTTTGTGGGCGGTGCGCGCGGTGGGTTTCGTGGCAGCACCCGGCCCATCACGTTGAGCAATGCCGCAGCCTATGCCGAAACCCCTAATGACATTGGCTTGGTATTGAACACTCCATTTGCACTCATGCGCACGGCCAAGGCCAACGTGATCAAAAAAGTAAATTACTTTTCTTCGGATGAGGAAGTGGAGAAAGTTTTCAATCCCTTGCGAATACCAACAGATACTGCTGCTTTCAAGCCCACGAACGTAGTAATTTTGATCCTCGAAAGTTTTTCAAAAGAATTTGTGGGCGCCTACAACAAAGAAATTGAAAAAGGAACGTACAAAGGCTACACTCCCTTTCTCGATTCGCTGATCAGCATGAGCAGTGCGTACCAATACTCGCTGGCCAATGGTCGCAAGTCCATCGATGCGATGCCTTCGGTGATCTGCAGCATCCCGTCCATCGAAGTGCCTTACGTGCTGTCGCACTTTTCGGGCAATACAGTAAACAGTTTGGCCAGCCTGTTGAAACAGAAAAACTACTACACGGCATTTTTTCATGGAGCGCCCAATGGCTCGATGGGCTTCGATGCGTTTGCCAATATTTCTGGCTTCGATGATTATTTTGGAAAAACAGAATACAACAATGATAACGACTTCGATGGCATTTGGGGAATTTGGGACGAGCCGTTCTTGCAATTTTTTGCCAACAAGATGAATACGTTTACGCCACCATTTTATACCACGCTGTTCACAGTTTCATCGCACCACCCCTACAATTTGCCCGAAGGCTATGAAAATAAATTTAAAGGCGGCCCTAAATTAGTTCACCGCACCATCGAGTACACCGATTATTCATTACGAAAGTTTTTTAAAACGGCCAGTGCGATGCCGTGGTTCAACAACACGTTGTTTGTGATCACAGCCGATCACGCCTCGGCAGAGATTGTTGTGCCCGAATACAATTCGGCCTGGGGCTATTTCTCAATTCCCATTTTTTTCTATCAACCGGGTGTGAATGGGGGTGGACTAAAACCAGAAATTGTTCAGCAAGTAGATATTATGCCTACGGTGTTGGGGCGTCTTCATTATAATCTACCGTATGTGTCGTATGGCCGCGATGTTTTCAATGATAGCACCAAACCCTTTGCCTTTAATTATTTTAATGGTTACCAACTTTTCTGCAACGATTACCTCTTGCAGTTTGATGGGAGCAAACCCACTGGCCTTTATCAATTTAAGAAAGACAAGTTCTTGAAAGAAAACTTAGTGAACCAACTGCCCGACACGGTTGGTAAGATGGAACTTTCATTGAAGGCTTACATCCAGCAATATAACAACCGCATGGTGGACAACAACCTTACGCCCGAAGGCAGCCAGTTGAAGAATGTGGGGAGGCATTAAAGGCATCGTATAATCTATAGACGTCATTGTGAGGAGGACTGAAAGCACCTGCTTTATATTGTGAGATTGCTTCGCTTGCTCGCAAAGACGTAAAGGATTTAAAACTAAAAAAGGCTGCGAGGGCAGCCTTGGTAAGAGGGTAAAGTAAAAATGTCATTTCAAAAATTTGTGGGCTCTGTCCATCAACATTTTCCTATCGGAAGTGATGGATGGGTCGCTGTAAATCCGTGATGACAACTCGGCTACTACTCCTTTTTTGTACCCTAACTTATCGGCTACTTGTTCGCAAAAATGGATTTCACTTTTAAACACTTGCCCATCGCTTTTCATCAGCTGGATGAGGTGGTATAAATTTTCAAATTTTTGATCCTCGGTAAAGGAAGAAAGGCTGCCAATCGGTTGGGGTTTTTTTATCATGGCATCCACCTCTTCTTTCGGAATCCCATTTGCTTTCGCAATCATGTGGATGACTTTCGACTCCTTTTCGGCCACGGTATTGTCGCTGGCGGCCAGGTTAATCAGTACGTTGAGTTGTTCTTTTATCATGATGTTTTAATATTTACTCGGGAATAAATAATCAGGTATCGAAATTTAGTCAAAATTCATTTACTTCACACACCGTTCAAAAAAAATATTGACTTTGCCGATCCAAGCAACCTTGTGATAAACCATTGGTCTTTCTGACAAAATAAAAAGAATATGAAGAATTTAATGATTGCGGTGTTGTGGGTAGTTTCGTTGCAAGCCGTTGGGCAGCAGACCGAAACGCGTGCGTTGAATACTTTCAAAGGAGTAAAAGTATCGCAGGCCATTGATGCTTACCTAAAGAAGGGAGACAAAGAAAGTGCCCGTGTAGAAGTGACGGGGGCGAAGCTAACGGACGTGGTCACTGAAGTAAAAGAGGGCATGCTGAAGATAAAGATGCGCGAGGGCCTTGGCTTTTGGAAAAACGTGAATGTAAAAGTTTATGTGACTTACGTCAACCTCGAAAAAATTTCGGCCAGTTCGGCTTCGAGTGTTTTTTCAGACGGAGTGATTAAAGCCGACCACCTCGACATCGGGGCATCGAGCGCGGCCAATGTGGAAGTGAAATTAGACGCCAACTCGGTGATGGTGGATACTTCCAGCGCAGGAGAAGTGGTGCTGGAAGGGAAGTCTCTAAAGTTAGAGATTGAGGCGAGTAGCGCGGGCGATGTAGATGCGTACAAATTGGAAAGTGAAACGGTGGTGGCCAAAGTGAGTAGCGGTGGCGAGGCTAAGATTTCAGTTTCAAAAGACTTGGAAGCCCATGCGAGCAGTGGCGGAGACATTCGCTACCGAGGCAACCCCACGCGCACCAATACCCATGCGAGCAGTGGCGGGTCGGTGAAAAAATCAAACTGATTATTTCTTTACAGGATTCGTTCGCGGAACTTTCAGCCGGTCTTCTTGCCGGTTGATTTCCCAATTTAAAAGAGCCAAAGAAAAATTCTTTTGGTAGAAGTTTGCCCGCTCTGCATTTAGAGGCAAGCGATGATCTTTTTTAAAGGTATAATTGACCATAACCATTTCGTTTTTTGCATTAGACGAGCTTGTTGCCGTTTTAGTTTAAACGAAACTGAAGACTAGAAAAATTAATTTATCACCGTTTATCAAACCAGTTCTGCCAACTCAAGCCAGCGACTGGTCTTGACCTCAATCGTTTGCGAAAGCGATTCGATCTGCATTGATAGTTCCATTAATTTTTGATGTTCGAGGTTTCCGACATTGATCAAGCCGCTAAGCTCTGCTTTTCTAAACTCCAGCCCTTCAATCTCTTTGGCCAACTGCTCGTATTCCTGCTTCTCTTTGAAAGTGATTTTTTGCTTTTCATTTTTGGGCTCTTCGGTACGTGCCACGGGCTTCATTTCAATTTCAAGTTGACCCGAATCTTTCTCGTCTATCCACGTGCGGAAGTCTGAGTAGTTGCCATTGAAAAGCCGGATCTTGCCATCGCCTTCAAACACAAAAAGCTGATCGACCAAGTGATCCATAAAATAGCGGTCGTGCGAGACGAGCACCAGACAGCCATTGAATTTTTCCAGAAAATCTTCGAGCACGTTCAGCGTCTCAATATCAAAATCATTGGTGGGCTCATCCAAAATCAAAAAATTGGGATTGGTCACCAATATTTTTAAAAGCTGCAAGCGCTTCTTTTCACCACCACTCAGTTTTTCGATAAACGTGTATTGCTTTTCGGGTGCGAACAAAAACATTTCAAGGAAACGCGAAGCAGAAATTTGCGAACCATCGGCCAGCGTGATGAACTCCGCAATCTCTTTGACCTCTTCGATCACCCGATGGGCAGGGTTGAGGTTTTCGGTTTCTTGTGTGAAGTAGCCTACCTTGGTGGTGACCCCAGGGATGACTTCGCCCGAGTCGGGCTTGCTTTTTCCGTTGAGCAGATCAAGAAAAGTAGATTTGCCCACTCCGTTTTTGCCCACCACACCTATGCGGTCTTTCTTTTTGAATACGTACGAAAAATTTTCGACCATTTTTTGCAAACCATAGCTTTTGTTCACGTGGTGCAACTCTAAAATTTTTCCGCCTTGTCTTCTTTCTTGAAAGTCGAGTTCAAGTTTGTCTTTCTTCAGGTTGAGCGATGCCTTCTCTTGGATTCCATAAAATGCTTCTACCCGATATTTTGCCTTGGTGCCACGCGCTCTCGGTTGTTTGCGCATCCACTCCAGCTCTTTCTTCAGCAAGTTGCGCGCCTTGCCCACCTCGGTTTTCAGCATTTCTTCGCGCTCCGATTTTTTTTCTAAGAAATACGCATACTTGCCTTTGTAGGCATACAGTTTCCCTCGATCGATTTCTAAAATAAGGTTGACCACGTTGTCCAAAAAATAACGATCGTGTGTCACCATCAGCAGCGTGATATTCTGGCTCGACAAATAATTTTCGAGCCATTCGATGGCTTCCAAATCTAAATGGTTGGTAGGTTCATCGAGCACCAGAAGATCGGGCGAAGTGAGCAGCATCTGTGCCAGAAACACGCGCTTGCGCTGCCCGCCCGAGAGCTCTTCAAATTTTTGTTCGAGGTCGGTGATGCCGAGCTTGCTGGTGATCTCTTGTACACGGCCATCATATTCCCAGGCCTGATGTTCCTCCATCAGTTCCAGTACATGCTGCATTTTTTCGGGTGTGGTGT